>JBKEAH010000287.1:0-19268 GCA_047972065.1 Desertimonas sp. | reverse complement strand
CCACCGCCGAGCGTGGCGTCGAGCACGACGCCGGCCGGCACGTCGGCGAACACCTCGACGATCTCCTCGACCATCACGGGACGGTGGAGGAACGGTTGATCGTCGTTGCTCATGGCGAGTGCGTCGTGATCGTCCAGGCGTCGTTCGGGGTCCTCGGTCCTCCTTCCGGCGCGGGGCGGATGGGTACGGGGCGGATGGGTACGGCGTCGCGCACGGCGGGTGTCACTCGACCCCTCCGGCCATCAGGCCGCGACCGTCGGCGGCGACGTGCTGGTAGTGATCGAGGTTCCAGACCTCGGCCCAGTCGAGGTTGCCGGCGACGACGACCTTGCTCCCCAGCGTGAGGCGGGCGTACTGGCGGAGATCGTCGGCCACGGTGATGCGTCCCTGCTTGTCGATCGTGACGATCGAGGCGGAGTGGGCGAGGGCCCGCTGACGGCTCATCGGGAGCTCGCCGCGACGAACTCGTTCGGCGATGTCACGGGCGGTGAACTCGAAGGACTCGCGGGAGTACACGTTGAGACAGCGGTCCTCCCCGACCACGAGATAGCAGCGATCGACGAGGTCGTCGCGGAACGCCGACGGCAGCGCCAATCGGCCCTTGTCGTCGAGCTGACGCTCGTGAACGCCGACGAACATCGCCCCGCTCCGCACCCTTCCTCGCTGATCGTCCCGACGGTTGCCTCGCTGGGGATCCCGGGACCGGATTCCCCACCGGGCCCCACTTTGCCCCCCAGATCCCCCCAACGTCAACCATTTCCCCCCACTTCGCGCCACTTTCTGGCCCCGAGACCCCCCGCCGCGACCCGCGGACCGGTCGGGCGACCTCGCGCGGGTCTCGGTCAGCCGAGCGCGACGGCCAGGGCGTCGGGCAGCCGGCGTGCCGCGGTCGACGGTGTCTCCCGCACGGGGCGCAGGTCCCCCGCCGACGGGCTCGGCACCAGGTAGCGCAGCGCGCGCTCGGGGTGCCAGACGATCGGGAGGGCGCACTGGAAGCGGGTCGCGGTGCGGGTCCGGCGGGCGCTGACGCCCATCAGCTTGGCGTCGCCATCGACCAACTCGCCGGGGCCGAGCCCGTCGAAGCACCACACCGGCGACCACTCCGTCGCGATCATCGGACCCCGGTGCATCTCGTTGGCGATCCCGATGTGACGCGCCGCCGCCGATAGCCGGGCACCGAACCAGCGCATCGCACCGGCGACGTCGTCGCCGACACCCTCGTCGCGCAGGCGCGGCGCGGGCACGACGGCATCGAGCCACAACATCTCGTCGGGCTCCAGCCACACCGCGCCGCCACCGCTGCGTCGGCGCGTCACCTCGACACCCGCCGCCGCGGCGGCGGCCGCATCGACCGACGACGCCGGTTGCGACGAGCCCAGCACCAGCGCCGGACGCTCGACATCGAACACCCACACCTGCGGGTGCTCCGGCTCGCCGACGATGCGAGCGTGGAACCCGGCCGCCGCGCCCCGCCAGCGCGAGACGTCGACGGGAGCGGTCACCCGGTCAGGATGCCAGTGCCAGGTACGGCTTCCAGACGTCGGGCACCCGGGTGACGCTGACGACCACCCACGACGACGAGCGGGGGGCCCGGCACGGTCGGGCCAGACGCATCCCCGCCTCGTCCGGCGTACGGTCCCGCTTGGCGAGGTTGCACGGACGGCAGGCGGCGGCCACGTTCTCCCAGCTGTGGGGACCGCCCCGAGAGCGCGGCATGACGTGATCGATCGAGTCGGCGGCGCTCCCGCAGTATTGGCAGCGGTAGTCGTCGCGGGCGAACACCGCACGCCGCGACAACGCCGTCCGGCGATGGAAGGGGACCTTGACCATGTAGCGCAACCGGATCACCAGCGGTGCGGCCATCGACAACGATGGCGAGCGGATCGGCACGCCGTCGGCTTCGAGCACGTCGGCCTTGTCCGCCAGCACCAGGCACGTCGCCCGCCGCACCGACACCACGCTGAGCGGCTCGTAGCTGGCGTTGAGGACGAGCGCGCTCCGCATGGCCTCAGATCCGGGCTAGCCCGGATCCCCGCGTAGGTCGTGCTGCTGGCGGCACCATCGGAGGTAGTGAAGCACATCGGTGCGGTCGGGAATGCCCTTGGATTCGCCCGTGTGGGTGAGCAGCCGGAAGCGTAGGTAGGCCCGCGACGGCAACGGCAGGAACGGCCGGCGGCGCCACCACCCCGTCGGGGTCAGCCGCCGCCACTGTCGCAACGCCGTCGCCCACAACGACGGGTGCACCACCACCCCCGCCCCCACCGACACCCAACCGAGGGTTGAACCGCGGACGAGGGTCGAGGGCACCACGGTGGTGTATTCAACCCTCGATGGCCACGACTACGACGGCCGCGGCTCCTTCGGCAACCCCAGCACCATCTCGCCGATGATGTTGCGCTGGATCTGGGAGGAGCCGGCATAGATCGTGCCGGCGCGTGCGTTGAGGAAGGTGTTGACCCACGACGCCGATGAGTTCGGGGCCCCGGCATCGTCGGTCTGGAAGGCGCTCGACGGTGGCCGGCCCGACGGCACCAGCGCCTCGGGCCCGAGGATCGACACCGCCAGCTCGGTCACGGTGCGGTGGTACTCGCTCCAGTAGAGCTTGGTGATCGCACCATCGGGACCGGGGTGGTGACCGGCGAGGACCCGGGTCAGCGTGCGCATCCCGAGATAGCGCATCACCTGCACCTTGCCGTACGCCCAAGCCAACCGCTGACGGATCAGCGGGTCGTCGGCCTTGCCCCGCTCCTTGGCCAGCAGGACCAGACGATCGAGCTCAGCCTGGTAGCGGATCCACAGCGTCGCCGCCGCCTCGCCCCGCTCGAAACCGAGCAGGCTCATCGCCACCGCCCACCCGTTGTTGGCCCCGCCGACCACGTTGTCGGTCGGGCACAGGGCGTCGGTGTAGAAGACCTCGTTGAACTCGCTCTCGCCCGAGATCATCTCGATCGGGCGGACCTCGATCCCCGGCTGACGCATGTCGACCAGCAGGAACGAGATGCCCTTGTGCTTGGGCGCGTCGGGATCGGTGCGCGCCAAGGTGAAGATGTGGTCGGCGAGATGGCCCGCCGAGGTCCAGATCTTCTGGCCATTGAGGACGTACTGATCGCCGTCGACCGTCGCCCGCAGCCCGAGGTTGCCGAGATCGGAACCGGCGTTGGGTTCGGAGTAGCCCTGGCACCACAGGTCCTCGCCCGACAGGATCCGCGGCAGGTAGTAGCGCTTCTGCTCCTCGGTGCCCCACAGCAACAGCGTGTTGCCGAGCATCTGGATGCCGAACACGTCGTTGGGGCCGCCGGTTGGCACACCGGCCTTGGCGAACTCCTCGGCGATGATCACCTGCTCCAGCGCGGAGAGCCCGCCACCGCCGTACTCCGCCGGCCACCCCGGCGCCAGATAGCCGGACTCGTACAGCGTGGCGCGCCAGGAGCGGACGAACTCATCGATCGCATCACCTTCCAGCTGGCCGATGCCCCGCCAGTCGACGGGGAGCTTCTCAGCGAGGAACGCCCGCACCTTCTCGCGGTACGCCTCGGCATCAGGGCCGTACGTAGGGTTCATCGACCATCGATGCTAGGGCCGACGGCGTCCGCCAAAGCCATCCGGACGACCCCGGCCGCGCCCACCAGCGGCGCCTCGCTCCCCAAGACGGTGAAGTCGACGGTGATCGCGGAAGCCGCCGGGTCCTCATCGGAGCGGAGGAAGCCGAGGCGCGAGCGTTGATCGATCTCTCGACGGGTCGCGTCCAGCAGCGCCGCACCGAACACCGACGGCACGAACCCGGTCAGGATCACCGCCCGCAGATCGAACACCGCGGCCGCCGACGACACGGCCCGTCCGAGCATGACCCCGGCCCGTTCCACGATCGACGCCGGCGCCCGACGCAGCGGCCGGTTGGTCTCCTCCTCCAACGCCGCCGCCGACACGTACGGCGTCAGGCACCCACTGGCGCCGCACGGGCACGCCAACCCGTCCGGCTCCACCAACACGTGGCCGAGCGCGCCGGCGTTGCCGAGTCGACCGCGCGCCAGCCGGCCCCCGGTGATGATCCCGGCCTCGACCGCGGTCGACAACAGCACGACCATCACGTCGTCGAGGTGGGCGGCGGCACCGACCCAACGTTCGGCCACCACCCGGCCGTGCGCCGCGGTGTCGACCACGACCGGCAGACCGGTGAGCTCACCCATGCGTTCCCGCAGCGGAAAGCTCGACCAGGCCGACATGTGCAGCGGGCTGACGGTGCCGGTGTCGACATCGAGCGGCGCCTCGGTCGTCACCCCACAGGCCACGATCGGCGCGGCATCGGCCGGTCGGGCCGCCACCACCCGCCGGACCAGCCGGTGCAACGCCGGCCACACGTCGCGCGGGGGCGTCGCCACCCGGTCGCGGACCAGCACCTCGCCAAGATCGTCGACCAACCCGGCCGCCAAGCGGTCGGTCCCCGCGTCGATCGCCAGATAGGTGGCCACGACGCCATCATGGCGGCAACCCGACGGTCGCCCGTCATTCGCGACGTGGCCGTCCGGGCACCAGGCGCGGCCGATGCCTCGGAGCGGCACGTCTCGCCTGCGGAACCGGGGAAACGTGGTTGCGGTGCCGATCGCGACGTGGGGTTCCCCGTCTACCCTGGCTGGCCGTGTCCGTGTCCTCTCGTGTCAGCGCTGACCCTCGCGCCATGTCCGAAGGGGCGAGCACCCGCTTTGCCTCGCTGTTCGAGGGGATCAGCGCCAACGTCGGCAAGGTCGTGCACGGCAAACGCGACACGATCGACCTCGCCCTGGTGTGTCTGCTCGCCGAGGGCCACCTGCTGATCGAGGACGTGCCCGGCGTCGGCAAGACCAGCCTCGCCAAGGCGATCGCCGCCTCGATCGACTGCACGTGGAAGCGGGTGCAGTTCACCCCCGACCTGCTCCCGAGCGATCTCGTCGGCGTCAGCATCTTCCAGCGCAGCACCGAGACCTGGGCGTTCCAGCCGGGACCGTTGTTCGCCAACATCGTGCTCACCGACGAGATCAACCGGGCCTCGCCCAAGACGCAGTCGGCGCTGCTCGAAGCGATGGAGGAGCGCACGATCACCGTCGACGGCACCAGCCACCCGCTGGACCCGCCCTTCATGGTGATCGCCACGCAGAACCCGGTGGAGCAGGAGGGCACCTACCGACTGCCCGAGAGCCAGCTCGACCGGTTCCTGTTCCGCCTGTCGCTGGGGTACCCGGGGCGCGCTGCCGAGCTGGCGATCCTCGATGGGCGCGGGTCGGCGGCGTCGCTGCCCGAGCTCGCCCCAGTCGTGTCAGGCGAGGAGATCGTCAAGATGATCGGCGCCGTCCGCACCGTGTTCCTCGCCGACCCGCTGAAGGGCTACCTCGTCGACCTGGCCGAGGCCAGCCGCCGTCACCCCGCCATCGAGCTCGGGCTCTCGCCGCGGGCGACGCTGCAGTTGGCCGCCGCGGCGCGGGCCCACGCCGCGGCCCGCGGTCGCAACTTCGCCACCCCCGACGACGTCAAGGTGGTCGCCGAGCCGGCGTTGACCCATCGCCTGATGCTGCGCACCGACCGCGGTGGACGACTCGATCCGGCCGATGCCGTGCGAGAGCTGCTGGCCGAAGTCCCCGTTCCACTGGCGCGCTGAAGGCGGCGATGACCGCCCGCACCCGCCCGACCCGTCAGGGTCTGATCGTCGCCGTGGCCGGGGTCGCGTGCGGCGTGATCGGGCGGGCCTTCGGCGTGGTCGAGCTGTACCTCATCGCCACCGCCCTGATCGCCGGTGTAGCGGTCGCGTGGCTGGCGGTCCTCGTGCGACGGCCGAGGATCGACGTCCGCCGTTGGATCCGTCCCTCCGTACTGACCGCCGGCGAGACCGGGCGGGTCGAGGTGATGGTGACCAACCGGGCGGCGACCCTGCCACCGCCCTTCGAGCTCATCGAGCCGGTCGGGCCCAGCCGCACGGCGCGGATGACGGTCAGTCACCTGCCTCGTCGGCGCCCGGTCAGCGCCGGCTATCGGGTACCGACCGAGCGCCGTGGGGTGCTGAGCGTCGGCCCGCTGACCGCGGTGCGCACCGACGTGCTGGGGCTGGCCGGTTCACGACACACCGTCGCCGGCGCCGAGGAACTGCTGGTGTCGCCGCGTGCCCACCAACTGGACATCCCCGAGTTGGGCAACGGTGTGCTCGGCCGCCATCTGTTGACGCTGGCGCAACGGCTGGGTACCGGCGAGTTCCACAGCCTGCGTGACTATGTCGACGGCGACGAGCCGCGAACCGTTCATTGGCGGGCGTCGGCGCGCTCGGACCAGCTCAAGGTGCGCCAGCACACCGTCGAAGGGCTCCGCCGGGTCGTGGTGGTGCTCGACCAGCACGACCGCCCCGACACCCCCGCCGGCGAGTACGACGAACCGTTCGAGCGAGCCGTCGAGATCGCGGCCAGCGTCGTGCACAGCGCGTCGGAGGCCGGGTTGACCACCCGGTTCGTCAGCTCCGACGGCGCCGACGTTCGCGGACCCGATGTCGGCCCGCACACCCTGCACCTGCTGGCACGCATCCAGCCGAGCCAGCAGCCCCCCGTCGAGGTCGAGCGCGACCCGGGCGAAGGCCTCGGCCTGGTCGTGGTGATCGCCTCGGACCCGGCCGCCGCTCCATGGCGGGCGTTGGCCAGAGTCCATGATCCCGCCCTGACACCGGTGGGGGTCTTCACCGAACGGCTTCCGTCGCGGCCCGGTCCGTTGGTCGTCGATGCCCGCAGCATCGGTCGCTTCCTCGCCGACTGGGGGCGCCTCGCCGGCACCCGAACCGGTCGCCGAACATGGATGCCCACGGGCTCCGACGTCGACACCTGGGCGCTGGCCGGGAGCACGTCGTGAGCATCGACGGCGACCTGCCCGAGGAGCCCCCCCGACACGGGAGCGTGCTGCTCGAGACCACCGCGACGCTGGCGTTGATCGCCTACTCGCTGGCCACCGCGGCGGCGCTCATCCGGGTCTACGACGACTGGGGGTTCTTCGGCGACGCGGTGGCGGTGGTCCTCGTCGGCCACGGTCTGCCGTTCCTGATCCGTCGCATCCGCGTTCCGGCCCTGCTCAGCGTGGTGGTGCCCTTCCCTGTACTGGCGATGCTGGTGGTGCGGTTGGTCCATCCCGACACGGTGCGTGCCGGCCTGGTGCCAACGGGCGCGTCGTGGGACGCGGTGGCCGCCGATCTTCGCTTCATCGGCGACGAGTTCGCCGGTGCGGTCGCCCCGGTCCCCTACGGCGGTGGTTGGGCGCTGCTGGGGATGGCGGCGTTGGCGGCGGTGGTGTGGCTGGCCGACGCGTTCGCGTTCTCGGCCCGCGGCCGGGGTGAGGCGCTGGTGCCGGGGGCCGTGCTGTTCGTGTTCGTCGCCGCCCTCGGGACCAGCCGTTCGGCGATCCCGTTGACGTTGGCGCTGATCGCCACCGGGGTGGCCGTCGTCGCCGCGCTCCGCGCCAACTTCGCCCCGCCGGCCCGCACCACGCTGGGGCCGACCCGTCACCCGCTGGTGACGGTCGTGCCGGCGGCGGTGCTGGTCGGGGTCGTGGTGGTGCTGTCTGCGTGGACGGTCGGCCCTCGTCTGCCCGGCGCCGACGACGAGCCCTGGGTCGACACCCGCGGCAACGGCGGGGGTGGGGTGACGCTGGTCACCAGCCCGCTGGTCGACATCCGCTCCCGCCTCGTCGACCAATCCGACGCCGAGATGATGGTCGTCACGGCGACCGCCGAGGCCAACTGGCGGGTCAGCACGCTGGCCCAGTTCGACGGCACCACGTGGGGGCTTCCCCAACGATCGCTGGGCAGCGCCGGCGGGGAGCTCAACGAGCCGCGACCGGCGAGCACCCGCAACGAACAGATCGTGCGCATCGTCAACCTCGGCGGGCGCCTGGTGCCCGCCGCCGCCGACCCGGTGCGCGTCGAGGGCGAGGGGCTGCGGTTCAACGACGACAGTTCGACCCTCGTGCGCACCGACCGCGAGCTGGCCGCCGGGGACGTCTACGCGGTCGACTCCGCGATGCCCTCCTTCGAGGTGGCTGCGCTCCAGGCCGCATCGGCCAGCGACCCGAGCGATGACATCTACCTGGCGCTGCCCGACGACTTCCCCGACACCGTTCGGGCGCTTGCCGCCGAGGTGACCGCCGGGGCGGCGACGCCCTACGACCAGGCCCGCACGCTGCAGGACTGGTTCCGCAGCCAGTTCGAGTACACGCTCGAGGTGCCGGCGGGGCACAGCATCTCGGCGATCGAGGCCTTCCTCGAACGCCGCTCGGGATACTGCGAGCAGTTCGCCGGGACGATGGCGGCGATGGCCCGCTCGCTCGGCCTCCCGGCGCGTGTCGCCGTCGGGTTCACCCCGGGCACGCGCGACGAGACGGGGGCGTTTCATGTCACCGGTCGACAGGCCCACGCCTGGCCCGAGATCTGGTTCGACGGTTACGGCTGGGTGGCGTTCGAGCCGACACCCGGCCGGGGCGCTCCCGGGATGGAGGAGGTGACCGGGGCGGCCCCGGCCCAGGACGCTCCCCCACCGCCGACCGAACAGACCCCGCCGCCGGCGACGGCACCGGCCCAGGACGGCGCACCGACGACCACGGCGGCCGCCAACCAGGCGCCGGCCAACGACGGCGCCACACCCGCACCGCCACCCGACCAGGCCGCCCGCACCGATGGCGCGGGTGGACTCCCGTGGCGGTGGCTGCTGTTGGCCGTGGTGTTGATCGGCGGCGGCATCGCCACTCCAGCCGTCATCCGGCGGCTGCGCCGTCAGCGACGTGCCGCCGACCCAGCCCAGCACATCACCGAGCTGTGGGGCCGCGCCCGCCACCTCGCCGAGGCGTCCACGGGTGACCGTCTCGACCCCACGCACACACCGCTGGAACAGGCCAGCGACCTGGCACCCCGGCTTCCGGCGGCGGCCCAGCCGCTGCGATCCCTCGCCGAGGCGGCGACGACCGCGGCGTACGGCCCGCCCGGCGCACTGGCCGGCACCGGTTGGGATCGAATCGAGGTCGGCGACGGCCCCGACCAGTGGTGCCACGAGATCGAGGAGATCGCCACCGACGCGATGTCGACGTCGGTGCGCGTGCGCGAGTACTTCACCAACTGGGACTGAACCCGAGCCGGAACACGGCAGGCGAGCGCCGGCGGCTCCGCCGACCGGCCGAGCCCCACCACACCAGACCCGTCACACCCGCCAGCAGGGGTGAGCGAGGACCCACAGGGTCCGAGCGAACACGGCAGGCGAGCGCCGGCGGCTCCGCCGACCGGCCGAGCCCCACCAGTTCAGTCGTCGGGACGACGGCGGGCGGCGCCGAGCCACACGCTGATCGGCAAGGTGCCCAGCCGTTCACGGGCGATCACCCGGATCTCGCGTTCGAGCACCACCGCGATCGCCATCACACCGACGAACGCCGCCACAGCCAGCGCCCAGTGCACCGTCAGCGCGGCGACGGTGGCGACGATCGCCATCACCAGACCGAGACCCAACAGGACGAGACGCCGACGAGGCACGTGATGGACGCGCGTCGCGAACGTCGGGTCCGATTGGAGCTCCTGCTCGATCTGGCGGAGGATCCGTTGCTCGTCCTCGGAGAGCGGCATCGCCACCCATCATCACAGGTTTTCGGCCGCCGCTCAACGCGACCCTTGATCGGGGCCCCACTGCTGATCGCCGGAGCGCAGCAATCGAAGTTCGCCGTCTCGCACCGCGCTCGCCGGGCCGATGGCCCGATCGCCGAAGCGACGCCGGACGATATCGATCGCCGCGCTCGCCGCATCCCATCCGGGCACGTCCCCGGTCCCGTCGACGTCGAGCACCAGCTGCTCGGCGGCGGGCGCGAACCGGGACGCCGCAAGGCCCAGCAGCCGCACCCCGCGGTCCAGATCGAGCCGGTCGACGAGCGGCTGGGCGGTGGCCAGCAAGGCCGGCGCGGTGTCGACCCCACCGGGCCGGGTCGTGGAGCGGGTGACGGTCGTGAAGGTGCCGTCGCGCACCTTGACCGTGATCGTCCGGGCCGCCAGTCCGCCGGCCCGCAGGCGCCCCGCCACCGCGTCGGCGAGACGGACCAGCTCGCGGCGGATCTCGTCGGGCTCGTGGAGGTCCTCGGCGAAGGTCTCTTCGTGGCTGACCGACTTGACGACCCGCTCGGATTCCACCGGTCGGTCGTCGCGGCCCGCCGACAGCGCGAGCAGGTGATCGGCGTGGACGCGTCCGACCCTCGCCGCCAACGCCGCACGCTCGGTCCGGGCGAGATCGCCGACCGTGGCCACCCCCATCGGCTCGAGCCGGGCGAGGGTCTTGGGCCCGACACCCCAGAGACGACCGACGGGGAGGGCATGCAGATACGTCAGCTCGCCACCAGGCCGGACCTCGAACACCCCCGGACCGGGCCGGACCCCGTCGACGCCCGCGATGGGTTTGGCGTCAACCGAGGCGAGCTTGGCCAGAAACTTGTTCGGTGCGACGCCGACCGAACACGTCAACGCAAGCTCGTCGTTGATCGCGGCGCGGATCCGCCGGGCGATCGATGCGCCGTCACCGAACAGCGTCCGGGCCCCGCTGACATCGAGGAAGGCCTCGTCGAGGGCCAACGGTTCGACCAGCGGGGTGACACGCTCGAAGATCGCCCGCACCTCGCGGCTCACCGCGGCGTACGTGGCGTGGTCACCAGGCAGGAACACCGCCTGCGGGCAACGACGACGGGCCACCGCCGAGGGCATCGCGGAGAACACCCCGTAGCGTCGCGCCTCGTAGGAGGCGGCGGCGACGACACCGCGAGGGCCGGCGCCACCGACGACCACCGGTAGCCCGGCGAGCTCAGGACGACGCCGCAGCTCGACGGACACGAAGAAGGCGTCCATGTCGACGTGCAGGATGGTCCGCGGAGGCACCGCCACGCTGTCGGTCTAGCCGCTGAGACGTCGACGTCGGCGCCGATCCCGTCGATCGTCGAGCCACAGCCGCCCAACCAGCCCGAACGCTTCGCGTACGATTCCGCCCGAGAGCTTGGAGCTGCCCGCCTGGCGGTCGCGGAACTCGATCGGGAACTCGACCACGCTTCCCCCGGCGCGCACCAGCCGATGCGTCATCTCGATCTGGAACCCGTAGCCCTCGGCGGTGATCGTGTCGACGTCCATCCGTGACAGCAGCTCGGCGCGGTACGCCCGGTACCCGGACGTGGCGTCGTTCACGGCGAGGCCCAGGACGCCGGCGGCATAGCGGTTCGCCCACCGTGACAGCCACCGCCGTCCCCACGGCCACTCGACGGTCCGGCCGCCGGGCACGTAACGGCTGCCGATGGCAAGGTCGGCGCCGTGTTCGATGTTGGCGAGCAATGCTGGCAGGACCGCCGGGTCATGGGACAGGTCGGCATCGAGCTGCACGCACACCTCGGCGCCGGCGGCGAGGGCGTGGGCGAACCCGCTTCGGTAGGCCGATCCCAGCCCCTGCTTGGCCGGCCGTTCGATGACATCGATGTCGCCGAGCTCGGCGGCCAGCGAGCGGGCCAGGGCCGCGGTGCCATCGGGGCTGGCGTCGTCGACGATGACGATGCCCAGATCGGCCACCGCGGCGCGCAGCCGAACCACGAGTGGCCTCAGGTTGTCGACCTCGTCGTAGGTCGGGATGACCGCCACGGCGCGCATCGGGCGGAGACTAGGGGGCCGACCCGCCCCCGCGTCGCTAGCCTCGCCGGCCGTGGAGCCCTCCCCCGTCGGCGACGATCGCCCCTTGTCGGCGCTGCCCTCACCGTGGGCACGCGGCGCCGCCTTCGTGGCGATCTGCCTGGCCGGGTTGGCCGGCGCGATCATCGGGATGAGCCTGGTGGAGTTGCAGTGCGATGGTGACTGCACCGTCGCACGCGGGCTCGGCCTGATCGCCGGTGCCGTCGTCGCCGCCGGCGGAATGAGCGTCGTCGCCGTGCTGGTGCTCCGGGCCCTCGGCGAGTGGCGCGAGCTCGGGGATCGCACGTGAACCCGCCGACGCTCGACGACCTCCTCGAGCTGGCGACCGGCGCGGCGGTCGACGCCGGCACCCGTGCCGCCGCCGGCCGGGGCACGTCTCCCGGGGCCTCGGGGCTCGAGGTCGACAGCAAGTCGACGATCACCGACTTGGTCACCGAGCATGACCGCGCCGCCGAGAACGTCCTGGTCGACCGGATCATCAGCGCCCGGCCCGACGACGCCATCGTCGGCGAGGAGGGAACCGACCGCCCCGGGCGTTCCGGCATCTCGTGGTACCTCGACCCGATCGATGGCACCACCAACTTCGTGTACGGGTTGCCCGGGTGGGCGACGTCGGTGGCCGCCGGCGACGGCGGCGGCATGCTCGTCGGGGTGGTGTTCATCCCCGCCCTCGACGAGCTGTTCTGCGCCGCGCGCGGTCGCGGCGCAACGCTCAATGGCCGACCGATCCGGGCGTCGGCGGCGTCGGACCTCGCCGTGTCCCTGGTCGCCACGGGGTTCGGCTATGCCCCCGAGCAGCGTCGCCGTCAGGGCCGGCTCGTCGCCGACCTGCTCGGTGCCGTACGCGACATCCGCCGACTCGGTGCAGCCGCCGTCGACCTGTGCCATGCCGCGTGCGGGCGGGTCGACGCCTACTTCGAGGCCGGCCTCAACGTCTGGGACATCGCCGCCGGGGAGCTGATCGCTCGCGAGGCAGGCTGTGTGACCAGCGACTTCGGCGGGGCGACACCAACGCCGCGCCAGGTCGTCGCCGCCGCCCCGGGCATCCACACCGAGTTGCTCGCCCATCTCGATGCCCGTGGGGATACCCCCGCTTCGCCCGTTTCCCGGGCATGATTGAGGGCCTATGGGGACGCGCATCCTGGCGGTGGAAGACGACGAGCGCATCCGGGAAGCCGTGCAGCTTGCCCTCGAGGACGAGGGCTGGTCGGTGGAAGGCGCGGCATCGGGTGAGGAGGCCGTGGAGCTGTTCGGCCGTCACACCCCCGACGTCGTGCTGATCGACATCATGCTCCCGGGGATGGACGGCTTCGAGCTGTGCCGCACGCTGCGCCGCGGGAGTGATGTGCCGATCGTCATGGTGACGGCCCGCAACGACACCCACGATGTGGTCGCCGGGCTCGAGGCCGGCGCCGATGACTACCTGACCAAGCCGTTCGCCCCCAAGGAGCTCTCGGCCCGCATCCGCGCCCTGCTGAGACGGGTACGCCCAACCGCACCGGGCCATGAGCGCCTCGTGTTCGGTGACCTCGAGCTGATCCCCGAGGAGGGGAAGGTGATGCGCGACGGCGACGAGGTGCACCTCACCAAGACCGAGTTCCGCTTGCTCTGCGAGCTGGCCGAGAACCGCGGCAAGGTGTTCAGCCGCGAGGAGCTGCTCGACAAGGTGTGGGGCTACGACTACTTCGGTGACGGCCGGCTCGTCGACGTCCACATCCGGCGGCTGCGCACGAAGGTCGAGACCGATCCGGCGGCGCCGCGCCACGTCGTGACGGTCCGCGGGCTGGGTTACCGGCTCGAGGGCTGACGGCCGTGGCCGACCAGGCCGCGACCGAGGGCGCGGGCCCGCCCGGTGCGCCAACCGACACCGAAGCCGTCGCTCCCGAGCGACGTCCCAACCCCGGCCGCGGTGACGAGGCCCTCGCCCAGCTGCGGGCCCGCCGTCTCGGCCCGGCCCGGCGGGGGCCGTTCGTGTGGTTCCGCCACTGGATGTCGACCACCGTCGGTCTGCGCCGACGGATCCTGCTGACCTTCACCTTCGGCTCGCTCTCGCTGGCGGCGTTTCTCGCCGCCACCACCTACGGACTGGTGAGGTCGAACCTGCTCGAACAACGCGACTCCTCCAGCCTGCAGGCGGCCGCCCGCAATGCCCAGGAGGTGCAGCGCGAGCTGCGATCGAGCGACGACGCCGACGCCGCCATCGAACGCCTCACCGAGCTCGGGGTGTCGGCACCGGTGATCCGCTACGCCGACGAGTGGCGTGCCGGGGTCGGGCGCTTCACCGACGACGACATCCCGCTGTCGCTGCGCCAGCGGGTGCTCCAAGACGGCGAGTGGGCCCGCATGATCGTCGACACCGGCGAGGCCACCGTCCTCGTGTTCGGCATCCCGCTGGAGCAACTGGGGGCGTACTTCGAGTTCTTCGATCTCGACGACGACCAGCAGACGTTGAACAACGTCGCCTTGTCGTTGCTGCTCGCCAGCGTGATCACCACCGCGCTGGGTGTCCTGCTCGGCGTGCTGGCGGCGCGCCGAGCCGTCCGGCCGGTCGCCGAGACGGCGCTGGCGGCGAAGGCGATCGCCGGCGGGCATCTCGAGACCCGACTCCCACCCAGCGATGACCCCGATCTCGGTGTGCTGTCGAGCTCGTTCAACGACATGGCCTCCGCCCTCCAGCAACGCATCGAGCGTGACGCCCGCTTCGCCTCCGACGTGAGCCACGAGCTGCGCTCGCCGCTGATGACCCTGTCGGCCTCGGTCGAGGTGATGGAGGCCCGACGCCACGAGATGTCCGAGCGCGGCCAGTCGGCCCTCGATCTGTTGACCGGGGACGTCAGCCGGTTCCAGGGACTGGTCGAGGACCTGTTGGAGATCAGCCGCTTCGATGCCGGGGCGATCCGGCTCCACCTGGAGGACCTGCAGGTCAGCGCCTTCGTGCGCAACGCGGTGGCGATCAGCGCGGCACCGTCGGTCAAGGTCACCGCGACGGCGCGCGCCGAACGGGCGTGGGTCCGTGGCGACCGACGCCGGCTGGCGCGCGTGATCGCCAACCTCATCGACAATGCGCTCGCCTACGGCGGGGGTGACCCGGAGATCACCATCGACGACGCCAACCTTCCCGATGAACCGCTCACCCACGTACGTCTCGGCGTGGAGGATCACGGCCCCGGGGTCCCGGTCGAGGAACGGGCGCTCATCTTCGAACGGTTCGCCCGTGGCGCCACCGCCGGCCGGCGCACCGGCTCGGAGGGCGCCGGTCTTGGCCTCGCCCTGGTCGATGAGCACGTGCGGATGCACGGCGGGCGGGTGTGGGTGGAGGATCGGCTCGACGGCGAGACCGGCGCCCGGTTCGTCATCGAGCTCAACGCCACCGAGCGCGACCCCGACCTCAGCAGCGAGGACGACCTGGCGTGAGGGTCCGACCGCTGACGCGTGCCCTGGTGGCGGGTGTCGCCGCATCGCTGGCTGCGACGGCGTGCTCGATCCAACCCAACGATGCGCCACGCAACGTCCCCGCCGCCCAGCGCCCACAGCTCGCTCCGGCACCCGAGGCGGGACAGGCGATCGGGGCCGGGAGGGTGTTTCTGCTCGCCGGCAGCATGGGTGAGCAGAGCCTGCGCACGGTGCCTCGCGACGCCGAGACCGGCCAACAGATCATCCAGGCGCTCATCGACGGGCCCAACGAAGGCGAGCTCGACGCCGGGTTGCAGTCGGCGATCCCGCCCGAGCTGATGCTCAACACCCCGCCCCGGGCGGTCGGCAGCACGTTCACGATCGACGTCAGCGACCAGCTGCTCAACCTCAGCAGCGCTCAGCTCCGGATGGCGATCGCCCAGCTGGTGTTCACCGCCGGTGAGATCGACGGCGTACGTGACGTGCGCATCCTCGTCGATGGCAGCACCCGGGCGTGGCCGAACGGGCGCGGGACGCTGACCAGCGCGCCGCTCGACGTCTACGACTTCCCCGGGTTCGCCGAGAGCAGCCAGCCGCATTTTCCCGTCGTCCCCAGCCCGCGTGAGGCGGCGTCGGCCACCGACGGCTGAGCACCGCTCGGGAGTCGAGCGGTCGCCTCGCCGACCGGCTCGGCCCCTCAGGCGAAGAACACCTCGGCGACATCGCGATACAGCGACATGTCGACCGGGCGGGTCTTGCCCACCGCCTCGGCCAGCGGCACCGGCACGATCCCGGTGCCCTTGGCCACCACCATCTGGCCCCAGCCGCCCCGATGCACCAGGTCGATCGCAGCGACCCCGAAGCGGGTCGACAGCACCCGATCGAACGCCGTCGGGGTCCCGCCGCGCTGAACGTGGCCGAGCATGACGACCCGTGTCTCGAAGCCGGTCCGCTCACCGATCTCGCGCGCCACCAGCTCAGCTACCCCACCGAGGCGGACGTGACCGAACTTGTCGTAGACCTTCTCGCCGACGTCGAGCGTGCCGGGCACCGGCTCGGCGCCCTCGGCGACGACGATGATCGAGGCGTACCGGTTGCGGTCGTGCCGGGCCCGCAGACGGACGCAGATCTGTTCGATGTCGAAGGGGATCTCGGGGATCATCACCATCGTGGCCCCGCCGGCGATGCCGGCGGTGGTGGCGATCCAGCCGCTGTGGCGGCCCATCACCTCCACCACCATCACCCGGTCATGGCTCTCGGCGGTGGTGTGCAACCGGTCGATGGCATCGGTGGCGATCTGGACGGCGGTGTTGAAGCCGAAGGTGACGTCGGTGCCGACGATGTCGTTGTCGATGGTCTTGGGGACCCCGACGATGGGCAGCCGATGCTCGGCCGCCAGGCGAGCGGCGATCGACAACGAGCCGTTCCCACCGATCACGATCAGCGCCTCGATCCCGAGGTCCGACAGGGTGGCTTCGACCTCGGCGACGCCCTCGGAGGTGTCGAAGGGGCTCCCACGCCGGGTGCCCAGCACGGTGCCGCCACGGGGCAACGAGCCACGCATCGACTCGACCGAGAGGGCCACGGTGTGCCGCTCTCGGATCCCGTCCCAGGCATCACGGAATCCGATCAGCTCGTCGCCGTAGCCGCGTTCGCCCTTGCGGACGATGGCGCGGATGACCGCGTTGAGCCCTGGGCAGTCCCCGCCTCCGGTCAGGATCCCGACACGCACGGCGCGCAGGCTACGAGTCTTGGCGGCGCCGTGCTATCAATCCCGCACGTGGGTTGGGATCGCGATCGACCGGTGCCGTGGCGACGTCTCGTCAAGGAGTACGCCATCTATGCGGGGATCGCTGCCGTCGTGCTGGCGATCCTCACCCAGGGCCGCGACTACGGCTCGCTGTTGATCGGGCTGGTGGCGGCCGGTCCGATCTATGTCGGTCTCGGCGCGGTGATGGCCAAGTTCGGCTACCAGCGCAAGACCCTGGCCGAGCTGCGAACCCCACGGGCGAGCGCCGGCAACGACGAGTCGGGCGCCGATCGACCCAGCGCGCCGCGGTCGCGCCCGGCGCCGACCCGACGAACCTCGGCCGGACGCAACCGACCGAACCGACCGAACCGGAGGAAGCGCTGATGAGCGCCGACTGCATCATCGCCATCGACGCCGGCACCACCGGGATCCGTTCCCGGGCGGTGTTCACCGACGATCGTCCGACCGTGGCCGCCTATCGCGAGTTCACCCAGCACTTCCCCCGGCCGGGCTGGGTCGAACACGACGCCGAGGAGATCTGGGCCGCCGTCCAGGACACGCTGAACGAGGTCATCGAGCGGGTGGGGCGCCAAGCGATCGCCGGCATCGGCATCACCAACCAACGCGAGACGGTCGTCGCATGGGACCGGGCCAGTGGTCGACCACGAGCTCGGGCCATCGTGTGGCAGGACCGTCGCACCGCCCAACGATGCGACGACCTGGCGGCGGCCGGGTACCTCGATCTGGTCCGCTCGCGCACCGGGCTGGTCCTCGACCCGTACTTCAGCGGCACCAAGTACGAGTGGCTGTTGGCCGACGGCGGTGTCGCCGTCGACGACGATCTCGCGCTCGGCACGATCGACAGCTGGGTGATCTGGAACCTCACCGGCGGTGAGCGGTTCGTCACCGACGCGACCAACGCCAGCCGCACGATGTTGTTCGACATCCGCGCCCTGACGTGGGATCAGGAGCTGTGCGACCTGTTGCACGTCCCGCTGCCGGCGCTGGCCGAGATCGTGCCGTCGAGCGGCCGTGTCGGCGTGACGTCGCCGCGCTGCGGTGTACCCGAGGGCATCCCGATCAGCGGGATCGCCGGCGACCAGCACGCGGCGCTGTTCGGCCAAGCGTGCGTCGAACCCGGCATGGCGAAGAACACGTACGGCACCGGCAGCTTCGTGCTCCTCAACGTCGGGACGACCTGTCCCGAGCCGACCGAGGGGATGCTGACGACGGCGGCATGGACCGACGCCAACGGGTCGGCGACCTACGCCCTCGAGGGCTCGATCTTCGTGACCGGGGCGGCGATCCAGTGGTTGCGCGACGGTCTCGGCGTCATCGCTGACGCCGCCGAGACCGGGCCGCTCGCCGAGTCGGTGCCCGACGCCAACGGCCTGGTGATCGTCCCGGCCTTCACCGGGCTGGGCTCACCGTTCTGGGATCCCTACGCCCGCGGGACGATGCTCGGCATCACCCGCGGCACGACGCGCGCCCACCTCGCTCGGGCGGTGGTCGAATCGATGGCGTTGCAGACCCGCGCCGTCGTCGAGGCGATGGTCGCCGCCAGCGGCACCACGATCACCGAGCTGCGCGTCGATGGTGGCGCCTCGGTGATGGACGTGCTGTGCCAATACCAGGCCGATCAGCTCGGGGTCACCGTGCAACGGCCGGTCGACCAGGAGACCACCGCGCTCGGCGCCGCGTATCTCGCCGGTCTCGCCGAGGGGGTGTGGCCCGACCTCGCCGCCGTCGGCTCGCAGTGGTCGCTGGAGCGCAGCTTCGCCCCTGACCCCGACCGAGCGGCCGCCGACGCCGCCTACGCCACCTGGCAACGCGCCGTCGACCGCTCTCGCGGCTGGGCCGTCTGACCGACGATCCCGGACACTCCCAGCCAACGCTTCGGATCTCTCCGCTCCGGTGATCGCAGTGGCCATCCCGTTGCGGATCACCACCGCGCCGGACTCGCGCCCCGCCGGGTCGAGGACCGCGACGACCTCCACGTCCCCATCGCCCACCTCGGGAAACGAATCCCCCGAGACGCCGGCGCGGCCGGCATCTTGCCAGGATCGGTCACGCCGTCATCGTCGCCGACTTCGGTCACCGTCGAGCGGGGAGTCTCGCCACCACCGATCCGTTGACGTGTCAGGCTCGGCGGCATCGGCCGCGGCGCGGTCCCGGCCGAGGAGCGGAACGGCCACCACCAGACAGCAAACAGACCTTCGAGATGTGGGCGGATGTGCGGAACGCAGCCGCAGCCAGGTCGCCCACACCGGGCGCCCTCCGCTTCGATCGCCGCTCGAGTCGGGGCGTGTGGGCCTCGGTCTGGTTCACACGGTCGTCACACGCCGGCCACGGGCGAAGGGATGGCCACTGAGTACCGTCCGGCGCGATGGCCGAGGAGAACGTGCAAGAGCTGGCCGAGACGCGCTCGCTGGTGGTGCG
>JBKEAH010000281.1:0-1956 GCA_047972065.1 Desertimonas sp. | reverse complement strand
TGGATGGTCCGCCACATCGACCGGCTGGCCGCCGAGGTCGGTGCCGACCTGGTGGTCCTCGACCCGGCCATCCCGCTGGGCTTGGTCGGGCCGTCGCTGGCGTTGCCCTATGACGTGGTGCTCCACGGCGCCGAGGTGACCGTGCCGGGCCGGGTTCCCGGGACACGCCAGGCCCTCGGACGAGTGCTGCGCCAGGCCCGCCGGGTCATCTCGGCGGGGGAGTACGCGGCGCGTGAAGCCGAGCGGGCGGCGGGGCGTGAGCTCCCGGTCACGGTGGTGCCACCCGGGGTGGACACCGACCGGTTCCGTCCGCTGAGCGCCGCCGAGCGTGACGAGGCGCGCCGTCACTTCGACCTCCCCGTCGGCGCCGAGCTGGTCGTCGGCATCTCGCGCCTGGTGCCCCGCAAGGGGTTCGACGTCACCATCGAAGCCGTCGCCAAGCTGTCGACGTCGCGTCCCGACCTCGTGCTGGCGATCTCGGGCAGCGGGCGTGACGAGGGCCGGCTCAGGAAGCTGGCCCGCCAGCACGAACTCCCGGTGCGGTTTCTCGGACGGGTGTCCAACGACGATCTGCCGCGCCTGTACGGATGCGCCGATGTCTTCACGATGCCCTGCCGAAACCGCTGGGGTGGGTTGGAGCAGGAGGGGTTCGGCATCGTGTTCGTCGAGGCGGCCGCCTGCGGGGTGCCGCAGGTGGCGGGTCGATCCGGTGGCGCCGCCGAGGCGGTCGCCGACCGTGAGACGGGGTTGGTGGTGCGCCGACCCGATGACGCCTCGGCGGTCGCCGAGGCGATCGAGAGCCTGCTGGCCGACACCGCCCAGCGAGCCCGGATGGCAGAAGCCTCGCGTCGTCGGGCCGTCGAGGAGTTCTCCTACGACGTCCTCGCCCGGCGTCTCGGCGAAGCGCTGGAGGTCGGCACGTGACCGAGCGCGGCAACATCCGACCCGACATCGACGACGAGCGGTTGCGGCCGATGAAGCACGGGGACGACGGGGTGTACCGAGCGCCGGTCGGTGGTGCCGGCGACGTGGTCATCCGAGCCGACCTGGCCGGCACCGCCGTGTTCGTCGTGACCGCCTTCGTGGCCGCCTGGCGGTTCACCTCGACATGGCAGTGGATCGGTGCGATCACGGCGCTGGTGCTCTTCGCCGTCGGGGTGTTTACGTTCTTGTGGTCGTACTACAACGCGGTGCAACGGAGTCGGACCGAGGAGCTGTCGGTCATGCAGCTCTACCTGCTGATCGGACCGCCGACGCCGGCCCCGGTCCGGCGCACGATGTTGACGCTGCTGGCCGTGCAGGTCGGCGTCGGGATCGGCACCGCGTTGGCCCGTGCCAACGGGGCCGATGGCTCCCCGGGGACCTCGTTGGCGCTCGGCGTGCTGGTGCCGATGTTCGGGCTCGGGCTCAACGGGTTGTGGGCGGCGTATCACGCCGCGTTCCCGCCGCGGGCGATGAAGAACCAGTCCGGCGACCCCGGCGTGACAGAATGACCGTCATGGCGGAGACAGCCTCCGAGACCATCACCATCGCCACCGCACCCGACCGGGTGTGGGCCATCGCCGCGGACGTCGAGCGCTACCCCGAGTGGGCGCGCGACGTCAAGGACGTCGTCGTGCGGTCGCGTGACGAGCAGCATCGACCCGTCGAGGTCGAGTTCCGGGCCTCCGCGCTCGGTCGCAGCACCCACTACACGCTCGCCTACGACTACACCCGGGCTCCGGGCGTGCTGGCGTGGAAGATGGTCAAGGGCGACATCCAGCGTTCGATCGAGGGCGCGTACCACCTGTCGGCGACATCCGACGGTGGCACCGAGGTTCGCTACGACCTGGCCATCGAGCTGGCGGCCCCGTTGCCGGGGTTCGTCAAGCGCCGCGCCGAGGTGCGCATCCTCAACACGGTGCGCGAGCTGAAGACACGCGCCGAGGCGTGACCGGCGCGCCGGTCGCCATCGGC
>JBKEAH010000265.1:0-16166 GCA_047972065.1 Desertimonas sp. | reverse complement strand
CCGGGAGCGCATCTCGTTGACGTGGCGCTGGACCAGTCGCCGTGGCCGCCCCGACACCAGACCGGGCTATTTCGAGGGCCGCCAGTTCAGCGACCGCCCCCGCCAACCCGGCACCCGCCGCCGCAGCTGACCCGATCGAGGGTTGAACCGCAGACGAGGGGTGAGCGCGTCACGGTGGTGCGTTCACCCCTCGTTGGTCACGACGGGAGCACCACGAACGGGAGGTCGCCCCGCAACATCATGTTGGAGATGCTCATCGGGTTTGCGTCGCCGACGACGGCGAGCGTGACCACGGCGACCTCGCCGTCGCTGGTGGTCTCCAGGACCTCGGCAAACTCGCTGAGCGGTTGTCCCGTATGGATCGAGGCACCCTCGGTGAAGATCCGTCCGAGCCGTTCGGCGGAGTCGGCCGCGGCGTCGGCGCTGGCGAAGTGGTATGCGAGGGTGATCAGCGGTGCGCCCGTGTCGCCCACGCTCGAGCCGGCGCCGAGCGCGTCGTAGGGTTGATCGAGGGCGATGCCAGACAACTCCTCGGTCAGCTCCTCGAGATCCTCGGCGGCCGCGTTCGGATCGAGTCCCACCGCGGAACCCAGCGTGGGGGCGGGCCCGGCGATCAGCTGCGCCGAGATCACCCCGGCATCGTCCAACGCGGTGCCGATCGCCAGTAGCGAGGCATCGTCGGCGAGGGTCGCGGCGGTTCCCGCCAGCCAGGATTCGACGTCTTCGGTCGAGAGGCCCAGCGCGATGCGGCCGTCGGCGGCGGCGAACCGCACCGGTCGGCCGAGGAAGTCGACGGGTCCACGGTCGCTCAGGGTCTGCATATGGTCGTCGCCCTCGCGATCGGTGACGACACCATCAGACACCTCGACCAGCTCCGACGACAGATCGTCGGAGGCGAACTCGTCGCCGACGACGATGAACTCGTCGGGCGGGGAGTCGATGGCGGCAATGGTCCCGACGTCGATGATCGACCAGCCGACGATGTCGGCGAAGCCCGACGGGTCGAACGTCTGAAAGAAGCGGCGTGGCATGGCGACGAACACCGGCGGTGGTGGCCCGCCGTTCGGTGCAACACCGGTCAGACCCATCATCCACCGTCCACCATCGGGGTCCTCCGGGCTCGTCGGACGTTGCAAGTCGTTCGCTTCGGTAACTGCATCGAGGTCGGCGACCATGATCAGTGCAGGGTCGTTGAGGTCGTTGGCGGGCAGTTGCGCGAGGCCGTCGACGATCAGGGAGCCCGCCGCCGTCGTCTCGTCCGACGACGAGGTTGGCGTCGACGCGTCGGTCGTGTCGCCTGTCGTCGGGATGTTGAGCACCGCCAGCGTGAGCACGCCGAGCGCCAGTTTGGAATCAACCACGCGAGCAGTCTGGTCCTACTGCGAACCGAAGGGGTGGCAGCCCACCGCCGTCGACTCGCGCTCATGGCGCGACGACGAACGATGTGGTCAGGTCAGATGGAAGCGCGTCCCGCCGATCAGGACGTGGCTGCCGTC
This sequence comes from Desertimonas sp., assembly GCA_047972065.1. Taxonomy (GTDB): domain Bacteria; phylum Actinomycetota; class Acidimicrobiia; order Acidimicrobiales; family Ilumatobacteraceae; genus JALZMG01. The sequence goes on along the minus strand of JBKEAH010000265.1, from coordinate 14,670 downwards.
GGAGGCGAGGATTCCGCGCTCGGTCGCCGCGGCCCGTACCCGGTCGCCATCGACGACGTGGACGTCGACGGCGCCGAGGCCCTCGCCGCGGCCGTCGGTCACCGGGACGAAGCGAAGCGTGGCGTTGTCCAGTTCGATCGTCGGTCCGCTGGATGCCGCGGTGACGGGGAGCTCGACGATCTCGGACCAGCGGGCGGCGGTGCGGCCGGGATCATCACACTGGAGTTCGGCCGCGGTGATGGCGTCCACAACCCCGGTCCTCCGGGCCGCCTGCCACTGTGGCCCGGCCGGGCTCCAGGGGCCGTCCAGGGACTCGCCGTCCTCCTGCTGGTCGATCTCGAGGAACGACCCGCCGGTGTCGGCCGGATGCAACTGCATGTTGGTGAACCCGTCGGCGTCGAACTGGCCGACGATGCGGATGCCCAGCCGGTCGACGTGGGCCCGGCGCGGTGCGTGGCGTTCGGTCTGGGTGATGATCATGTAGCCGCCGTCGCCGCCGCGACGGTCGAGGTAGCGCTCGGCCGTCGTGCCCTCGATGATGGGGCTGACGACCTCGAGGAATTGCCCGCCGACCGGGACGACGATGTTGTGCAGCCCGAGCGATCCGATGTGCGGATCGCGAAAGCCGACCTCGAGGCCGAACACGGCATGCAGGTCGTCGAGGACCGGATCGAGGTCGCGGGAGACGAGTGCGACCTGGCGGAGCCGTAGCCAGCCGCCGGTGGTGGTGGTGTCGGCCATGTCAGTGTCCCTGGAACACCGGCTGGCGCTTCTGCACGAAGGCTTGGAATGCCTCCTTGCAGTCGTCGGTTTGGGTGATCCGAAGATGGGCTTCGGTCTCGACGGCGACGAGGTCGGCGAAGCTCATGGTCTCGGCGGCGACGTAGTGGGCCTTCATCGCCCGTCGGGCCAGCGGTGCCGAACCGGCGAGGCGTGACGCCCGCTCGGCGACCGCGGCCTCGAGCCCGGCGACGTCGGCGAACGCCTCGTTGACCAGCCCGATGGCGGCGGCGTCGGCCCCGGTCAGCTTGCGCGGCAGCAGCGACAGCTCGCGGGCCCGGCCCGCGCCCACGAGACGTGGGAGCGACCACGGCAACCCCATGTCGCCAGCCACCGCCACGTCGAGGAATGCGGTGTTCAACTTGGCGTCGGCGACGGCGTATCGCAGGTCGCAGGCGCAGGCCCACCCGAGCCCGGCGCCCGCACACGCCCCGTTGATGGCGGCGATCGTCACCTGGGGCATCGTGTGCAGCAGCACCGGGACATCGAAATCGTCGGCCTCGATCACGCGGTCGGGCTCGCTGGTCGTGGACGTGTAGTGCTTGAGGTCGGCTCCGGGGCAGAAGGCTCGGCCGGCACCGGTGACGACGACCACCGCGACGTCATCGTTCTCGGCCACCGACCGCAACAGCGTCACCGTCTCGTGGGCCATCAGGTTGGTCATCCCGTTGAGCTGCTCGGGACGGTTGAGGGTGAGCCGGCCGACACCGTCGGCGACCTCCCAGCGGATCGTGGACCAGTTCTCCATGCCCGCCAGTCTCGTCGTGGGCGGTCGACGGCGGCGATTTGGGACCTTTGGCCCGTCCCGGGGGGCGGTGGGGTGGGAAAGCCTGGAGGCAGCGGCCCCGACCGTCACCCCGGGTGCCGAGGAGGCAACGATGGAACTCGACCGTTTCGGCATGACCGTCCTCGACCACCACGAGTGCTGGGACCTGCTGCGAGCCGAGGAAGTCGGCCGGCTGGCCGTCTCGCTGGCCGGTCACCCCGACATCTTCCCGATCAACTTCGTCGTCGACCATGGCTCGGTGGTGTTCCGCACCGCCGAGGGCACCAAGTTGGCCGGAGCGGTCCTGAACGCCTCGGTGGCCTTCGAGGTGGACGGCTACGACGCCGCGTCGGGCGAGGCGTGGAGCGTCGTGCTCAAGGGGCGCGCCGTCGAGATCGAAGCGATGCACGACGTCTTCGATGCGCTCGAGCTGCCGTTGTTCCCGTGGCACGACAGCCCGAAGCACCGCTTCGTGCGCATCACACCTGACGAGTTGACCGGGCGGCGCTTCGCCGCCCAGCGCCCGGCGCCGTGACGGGTCGGGGCGGGACGCCCGATCGGGACCTTCGACCGCATCTGGTGGCGCCGGGCGCTCCGTACCGTCGACGGTGCCCGGAAGGGTGAGATCCGGGTCTCCGGCCCGAACCGGTCGGAGCCACGACACCAGGAAGGTCGATACCCGTGACCCTGACCGACACCCCCCGTGCCGATGATCGAGTGGTGCTGCGGCGCCGCTCGATCGACACCGTGCTCAGCGCCACCGGCGGCGTGTTGACGCTCGTGTTCGTCGTCGCCGGCGCCCTGCTGTTGTGGGGATCGAGCTTCTCGGCGGACTACGTCGACCGGGAGCTCGGCTCGCAGAACGTGTACTTCCCCTCGGAAGAGGAACTGCGCGCCGAGGGCCGTGACGACCTCGTCAGCCACGCCGGCGAGCAGGTCAACACCGGCGACGAGGCCGAGGCCTACGCCAGCTACATCGACGGTCACCTGGCCAACATCGCCGGCGGTCAGACCTACGCCGAGCTGAGTGGACCGGAGTCGGCGGCCCGCGCCGCGCTGCAAGAGGCTCAGGAGGCCGGCGAGGACGACGCCACTATCGAGGAGTTGCAGGCTGCCTACGACGAGGTCAGTGGACAGCGGTCCACGCTGTTCCGCGGCGAGACGCTGCGCGGCCTGTTGCTCAGCGCCTACGCCTGGGCGACGGTCGGTTCGATCGCCGGATGGGCGGCGTGGGCGGCATGGGCGGCCGCCGTCGTGATGCTGGTCCTGACCGCACTCGGTCTGCGCCACCGTCGTCAGGTCCTGACGGCCGGCTAACGCCGGGGGTCAGACCCCAGGTGTTAGCCGCCGAGACGATCGAACGAGGGTGCCCGGCGCTCGATGAGCGCCCGGGCACCCTCGGTCGCGTCCGGCCGATCGATCGCCGCCCAGGTGGCGGCGTCGGCCTGGATCAGCGCCGGGTGGAACTCGAGCCCGGCGTGGTCGTAGACCAGGCGCTTGGTGTCGGCGATTGCCGCCGGCGAGGCGTTGACCGCCAGCTCGGCGATGTAGGCCTTGGCCTCGTCGAGGAGGGTCTCGGGCGCCACGACCCGTTCGACCAGACCAAGCCGCTGCGCCTCGTCGGCGCCGACCTTGCGTGACGACCACAACAGGTCGAGGGCGTGTCCCGTGCCGACCAGGCGGGGGACCGCCCAGGTGGTGCCGTGCTCGGCGATCAGCCCGCGCTTGGTGAACACCGAGATGAACGACGCCTCGCTGGAGGCGAATCGCAGATCGCACATCGTGGCCAGCACGAAGCCGCCACCGGCCGCCACCCCGTTGACGGCGGCGATGATCGGTTTGGGTTGCTGGATGAGGTACGAGAACAGCCCGGGTAGTTCGCCGTCGCGTGGGCGGTCGTGGTCGGGGCGTTCGGCGGAACCGGCGGAGGTGGTGGCGGCGAGCACGGTGGCGTCGAGCCCGGCGCAGAACCCGCGCCCGGTACCGGTGATGACGATCCCGACCACGCTGGGGTCGGCCGACGCTGCCTCGACCGACCGACGGATGTCGTTGAGCATCGAGTGGGTGAACGCGTTGAGCGCTTCGGGGCGGTCGAGCGTGATGACCGCCACTGGGTCCTCGACTTCGTAGCGGACATGATCCCTGTTGTCGGTCATGCCCGACTCTCGCGCCCGTCGCCCCACCCGATCGACCCGAGCCGGAACCCCGAAAGCCGGTTCTGACGCCGGATCCCCGCCATCGTTGGCTCGGATCTTCACACAGAACCTCCAAGGGCCGATGACGACCCGACGCTCCCGGGTGATGTTCGGTGGACGCCGCTGCGCCCGCGGGTGAGGGTCGGCTGGCTACAGTCCCGAGAGCGACGCGAGGAGACGCAGACGGATGAGCACGGAGATGCCGGAAGGCAACGAGGAGGCCCGCGGCACGTCGGGTCGGATGCCACGACTTGGTGATGCGCGTTCTCCGGTCGGGTCGACCCTGAGCATCGTGCTCGCCGTGGTCGCGGTGGTCGCCGGTTTCCTCATCCTGCGCGAGCTGACCGACGACGACGGTGGCGGCGGCGGGATCGACGACATCACGGCGAACTCGATCGCGACCGGCGACACCACCGGGACGGCGGGTTCGGGCGTGTCGCCGACCAATGCGATCGGCGGCACCACGACCACCTCCTCGCCGGCATCGACGCGCGTCACGGCGGGAGCCACGATCGCCGTCGTCAACGCCAGTGGCGTGGGCGGTTCGGCGGCGCAGATGAGTACGGCGCTCGAGACGGCCGGCTACACGGGCCTGGTCACGCCGGGGAACACGACGGGTGCCCAGCAAGAGGCGTCGACCATCCACTTCCTCACCGGTGATGCCGCCGCTCAGGCGGTGGCCGAGTCGATCGCCGCCGACTTCGGCGGTGTCGCCGTCTCGGCGATTCCCGACCAGCGCCCGGCGACCGGGGGGGACACCGCCACCGCGACGGTGCTGGTGATGCTCGGCACCGACGCTGCCGGCAAGAGCATCGCCGAGCTCAGCGCCGCCACCGCCGACACGACAGCCGGCTGACCGACGCTCAGCCGTCGAGCACGGCCCTCATCGCCTGACGCACGGCCGCCTTGGGCTGACCGAGAGCGCCCTGCTCGCCGGCCAGCTCGACCAGCCTGACAACGGTCGCGCCTCGCCCGCTGACGGCGTCGCGGGCATCGGGGTCGGCGTCGCCGACGATGACGGCGACCGGGCGCGCCGAGGTCGCGGCGAGGTCGAGCATGCCGCCGACGACCTTGCCTTCGAGGCTCTGGTCGTCGAGGTGGCCCTCCCCAGTGACGATCAGGTCGGCCGGCTTCAGCCGTTCGGCCAGGTCGGTGCGTTCGGCGACGAGCTCGAAGCCCGGCACGATACGACCGCCGACGGCGGCCAGCCCGCCCGCCAGCCCGCCCGCGGCGCCGGCGCCGTCCAGCTCGGTGACATCGACGCCGTACTCGTCCCGGTAGCGGGTGGCCAACCCTTCGAGTCGCGCCCGCAACAGGCCAACCTGTCCCGGCGACGCACCCTTCTGCGGGGCGAACACTTCGGCGGCGTCGATGAAGCGGGTGCGCACGTCGACGGCGACCTCCAACTCGATGCCCCGCCATCGCTTGGTGTGCCCCATCGCCTCCAGGGCGCCGAGCCCGCCGTCGGTGGTCGCCGAGCCGCCGAGGCCGACGATCACGTGGCGGGCCCCTTCGTCGACGGCGCGGCGGATCAGCTCGCCGGTCCCGCGGGTCGTCGCCAGCATCGGGTCGTTGCCGTCGCTCCCGCCGGCCAGCAAGAGTCCGCTGGCACGGGCCATCTCGATCACCGCGGTGCGCCGGTCGAGCCGCCACATCGCTTCGACGGGCCGCCCGAGCGGTCCGGTGACGATGGTGGTCCGGTTGGGTCCGCCGAGGACGTCGAGGAGCCCTTCACCACCGTCGGACAACGGGATCTCGTCGACCTCGGCGCCGGCGTCCCAGCAGGCGTCGGCCGCTGCCGCACAAGCCTCGGCCGCCGTCAGCGTCCCGCGGAACTTGTCCATCGCGACGACGACCCGCATGCGAGCGGACGGTACCCCGTGGCGGGTACTGCCGGGATTCCCGACCCCGACAGTAGGGTTTGGGTCATGGCCGTCACCGTGCGCATCCCCACGACCCTGCGTCCGCTCTCGGGTGGGAGCTCGACCGTCGAGGTCGAGGCCGGCTCGTTGGCCGACGTCATCAAGGCGCTCGATGGGGCGCACGCGGGGTTCCAGGATCGTCTGCTCGACGAGACCGGCGCGCTGCGCAAGTTCGTCAACGTCTTCGTCGACGACGATGACGTGCGCTACCTCGACGGGCTCGACACCAACGTCCCCGACGGTCAGACCGTCAGCATCATCCCCGCCGTGGCGGGAGGCTGACCCGACGGCGAGCGGCGCCCCACCTGGCTTCGCGGTGGCGCTGTTGCGCGTGGCGCAACGTGACCTACGGAAAATCGGGGCGGTTGCCCCGTTGGCAGTTCCGGTCGTAGAGTGCTAGCACTCTGCTCATTCGAGTGCTAATGCTCGGGTGGGTTGCTCTGAGACCGTCCAACGGAGGACCACCACATGGCCAAGATGATCGCGTTCGACTCGGAGGCCCGGCGCGGGCTCGAGGCGGGCATGAACAAGCTCGCCGACGCCGTTCGCGTCACGCTCGGCCCCAAGGGCCGCAACGTCGTGCTGGAGAAGAAGTGGGGCGCTCCCACGATCACCAACGACGGTGTCTCGATCGCCAAGGAGATCGAGCTCGAGGATCCGTACGAGAAGATCGGCGCCGAGCTGGTCAAGGAAGTCGCCAAGAAGACCGACGACGTCGCCGGTGACGGCACGACGACCGCCACCGTGCTGGCCTGGGCGATGGTCCGCGAGGGCTTGCGCAACGTCGCCGCCGGCGCCAACCCGATGAGCGTCAAGAAGGGCATCGAGGCCGCCGTCGAAGCGGCCGTCGGTTCGATCAAGGACCTCGCCAAGGACGTCGACGACAAGGCGCAGATCGCCCAGGTCGCCAGCATCTCGGCCGCCGACGAAGAGATCGGCCAGATGATCTCCGAGGCCATCGACAAGGTCGGCAAAGACGGTGTCATCACCGTCGAGGAGAGCCAGACCTTCGGCATGGAGATGGACCTCGTCGAGGGCATGCGCTTCGACAAGGGGTACATCTCGCCGTACTTCGTCACCGACACCGACCGGATGGAAGCCAGCCTCGACGACGCCTACATCCTGCTCGTCAGCTCGAAGATCTCCTCGGTCCGCGACCTCGTCCCGGTGCTTGAGAAGGTCATGCAGGGTGGTCGTCCGCTGGTGATCCTCGCCGAGGACGTCGAGGGTGAGGCCCTCGCCACCCTTGTGGTCAACAAGATCCGCGGCACCTTCAAGTCCGCCGCCGTCAAGGCCCCCGGGTTCGGCGATCGCCGCAAGGCGATGCTCCAGGACATGGCCATCCTCACCGGTGGTCAGGTCATCTCCGAAGAGGTCGGCCTCAAGCTCGAGAACGCCACCCTCGATCTGCTCGGTCAGGCCAAGCGGGTCATCATCACCAAGGACGAGACGACCATCGTCGAGGGTGCCGGCACCGAAGACGACATCAAGGGCCGTATCAACCAGATCAAGGCCGAGATCGACAACACCGACTCGGACTACGACCGCGAGAAGCTGCAGGAGCGTCTGGCCAAGCTGTCGGGCGGTGTCGCCGTGCTCAAGGTCGGCGCCGCCACCGAGGTGGAGCTGAAGGAGAAGAAGCACCGCATCGAAGACGCCGTGTCGACCACCAAGGCCGCCATCGAGGAGGGTGTCGTGCCCGGCGGCGGCGTCTCGCTGCTGCGTGCCCAGGCCGCCGTCAACGGTGCTGCCGACTCGCTGGCCGGCGACGAGGCCACCGGCGCCCGCATGGTCGCCAAGGCGCTCGAAGCCCCGATCAAGCAGATCGCCGAGAACGCCGGCCTCGAGGGCGGCGTCGTGGTCGAGCGGGTGCGCTCGCTCACCGGGCCCGAGGGCCTCAACGCCGCCACCGGCGACTACGAGGACCTGGTCAAGATCGGTGTCATCGACGCCGCCAAGGTCACCCGCTCGGCGCTCCAGAACGCCGCGTCGATCGCCGCGCTGTTCCTCACCACCGAGGCCGTCATCGCCGACAAGCCCGAGCCCGAGGCCGCCCCGGCGATGCCCGGCGGCGACATGGACTTCTGATCATCGGCTGATCAGTCGCTGACTGCAACGACCCGTCACACCCCGGGGTTCGCCACGGGGGTGACGGGTCGTTCGCGTCCGTCAGCTGATGGTGATCGTCGCCGTGCTCTGGTCGATCTGGAGCGGGCTGACGGTGCGATCGCCGTCGATCACCACGGCGATCGCGCTCGTCGCCTCGTCGGGGCCGATGATCGAGATCGCCACGACATCCGACCCGTCGGGGCTGATGCCGACATCGAGGCTGACGACGCCAACACCGGTGGTGGTGATGGTGTCGCCGAGGTCGATGCGGCGCTCGTCGCCGCCGTCCAACGGGTGGATCACCACCGTCGTGTCCTCGAGCCATGTCACGGCACGACCGTCGCTGGTCCATCCGAACAGGCGGGGACAGGTTCCGCACTCGCTCGTGGTCGCCTCGATCCCCAGCTCGGTCGGCGTCGGCGTCGAGGCGGTGGCCCCGGGCAGCGAGGCGGTCCACCACTCGGTCGTCACCGAGATCGAGCGGGAGGCCACCAACACCCCGTCGGGGTTGGCCTGCACCCGGCTGGTGCCCCACTCCCACCCGCCGATCTCGCCGAGATCGGTGGGTACCCCGCCGGCCAGCGGCACGGCGAAGAGCCGGTCGAGGGTCTCGTGGATGTCGCGGCCGGAGAGCTCGCCGACCACCCGGCCTTCGCTCTGACGTGAGTAGACGACCCACCACGCATCCTGGAACCTGACCACGTCGTGCAGCTGCCACGACGATGTCTGGTCGGTGTCGGTGGCGGCGACGCTCCAGGTCGCACCGGCCCCGTCGGGTCCGATCAAGATCGGTGCGGTCTCGGCGGCGGATGCTCCCTCGCGGTAGCCGGACGCCGGTTGGGCCAGCACGCCGTCGTCACCGAGGTCGAACGCGATCGCCGCCGGGTCGAGTGAGAACATCTCCTGTGGCTGCGTGGGTGTCGGCGGGGTGACCCGGGCGATGCCGTTGGGTCCGGCCGTGAACACGGTGAGTGGATCGCCCGCCGCCGGTGCTGGTAGCGCGGGCGCCGTCGTCGGCTGGGCGTCGGCACCGGCCGGTCCCCACGTCGCGGTGAGGCCGTTCAACGAACGGACGGTGCCGTCGGTCAGGACGAGTTGGCTTGGGTGCCCGGGTGCCTCGGCGTCCTGGAGGTAGGAGGTGAGGAAGCGTGAGCCGTCGCCGGCGATGAGGTCGAGGTCGACCACCGCCGCGGTCGGGGTGGCGACGGCCGTGCCGCCGCGGGTGCCGGGGATCCCGGCGTCGAGCGCCACGATGACCATCCCGGTGCCCTCCAACCAGGCCAGCCGGGTGCCGGTGTCGTCCACGGTGTAGGCCCGTGGGCAGGTGTCGGCGCAATCGAGGTAGTGCTCGTCGAGACCGAGCGTGGCGGGTGTGACCGTGGCGGCCCACGCCGCCGCGGGCGAGTCCGGCAGCGCCAACACCACGAGCGAGGTGTAGCCCTCGGCAGAGCGCTCACCGACGATCAAGCCGTTGGCGGCGAGATGAAGCCGGTGGGTACCGGACTCCCAGGCGCCGATCTGACCGACGGCACGTACCTGGGCCCGGCCATCGAGGGAGACCGCGTGGAGGTCCTCACGCTGGCCATCCGGTGTCTGGTTCCCGTTGTGCACCGAGTAGAGCAGCCAGGGGACCGAGTCGACGATGCCGATGTCGTGGAGGGTGATGCTGCGTTCGCCGACGGTCGGGAACAGGCGGGCCACGGTGCCGTCGGGGGACCAGATGTACGGGGTGGTGGCCGCGGTCTCCCAGCGCCCGTAGCCGGGCCCCGAGCGGGTCTGGCCGACGACCCGTCCGTCACCGACCGCCAGCGCGATCGACCACGGCTCGGCGATCTCGGCGATCGGTGCGCCATCGGCGTCGGTGATCGTCACCGAGTTGCCGTCGGCGATCGCCACCCGGGGGAGCGGGTCGGCGATCGCCGGCACCGCGGTAGCCGTCGGATCCGGCGGCGAACCGGCCGGGCCGAGGGTTCCCTCGCCGCGCCCGATGGCGATCACCACGGCGATCGTTGCTGCGGCGGCTCCCAAGAGGCTGGTGCCGACGATGTACCACGGGCGCCGTCCACGGCGATCGGCGTTGGCGGCCACCGGCTGTGTCGCCAGCAACGGCGGTGGCGGGGCGTCGGCGATGGCTCGGCCGACCAGCTGGCGGATGCGGTCGTCGAGCTCACGCTCGGGGAGGGTCGGGTGATCAGACATCGAGGATCCTTCGCAGACGGTCGCGGCCGCGGGCGAGCTGTTTGCGCACGGTGCCCTCGGCGACCTGGAGGAGGTTGGCGATCTGGGCGGGGGTGAGGTCCTCCCAGTAGGTGAGAAAGACGACGGCTCGCTGCTGTTCGCTGAGTTGGGCCAACGCCTGGTGGGCATCGAGCTGGCCGTCGCTGGCGGCGGGGACCGGTCGAGGTTCGCGCAGCGCCACCACCTGCTCGCGTCGACGCCGTCGGGCGCCGGAACGATGCAGGCTGACCGCCTGGTTGTACACCGCCCGGTACAGATAGGCCCGGCGGTTGTCGACGGCGGGCCAGCCGCGTGACCGCATGGCTCGCAGCACCGCATCGGCGACCACGTCGGGAGCGTCGGTTGGCCCGACGAGCACGGTGGCATAGCGGACGAGGTCGTCGGCGTAGCGCCGATAGATCGCCTCGTCATCGGGCGGCGGCGGTATCGCCATCTCGTGCATCACCCCCTTGCGACGCCACCGCCCCGGCATCCGGGTGACGGTCGGTCTCGGCCGTCGGCGATTCGGCTACTCGACCAGGTCGTCGGCGGCGTCGCGGGCGGCGCGCAGGAAGTCGGTGTCGAGCATCGTGTCCTCGAGCGACGACTCGTCGACCAACAGCCAGACGACGACGCCGATCACCGCTCCGATCAGCGGGAACAGGATGAAGGCCCACACCTGGCCGAGCGCGTTGGGATCGCTGTCGGCGAAGATCGCCGTCGCCAGGCTGCGAACCGGGTTGACGCTCGTGTTGTCGATCGGGATGGTGACGAGGTGGATCAGCGTCAGGGTGAGACCGGCGACGAGACCGCCGAATCCGGCGGGAAACCTCGAGCCGGTGGTGGCCAGCACGACGAACACCAGCAGCGCGGTGAACACGACCTCGACGATGATGACCGAGCCGAGCCCGTAGATGTGGCCGGCGTCGGTGAACGGGCGATCCCACCCGTTGGAGGCGAACCCGCCCCGCTCATAGCCGCCTCGTCCGCTGGCGATGCCCCAGATCACGGCGGCGGCGCCGATCCCGCCGATCAGCTGGCCGACCATGGCGTACGCGGCGTGGCGGTGCGAGACCTTCCTGGCGATCACCATCCCCAACGTGACCGCCGGGTTGATGTGGCATCCGCTGACCGGGCCGATCACATAGGCCATCGACATCAGCGCGAGGCCGAAGGCGAAGGCGACGAGGATCTGCTTGCCCGGGAATCCCGGTACCAAGATGGCCGAGCCCGGTCCGCACAAGACCAGGACCGCCGTGCCGACCAGTTCGGCGGCGAGGATGCGACCGAAGTCGAAGCGGACGCCGCTGGTATCGGCGATCGGGGCCGGCACGGCCGCCGGGTCGGGCACGGCGTCGGAAGCCATGGCGCGGACTGTAACGGGCGTGGCCGGGGCGGTTGGCCATAGCCTTGGTCCTCGTGGCCCGCAAGCGGACCGAACGTCGCCTGGTGACGCATGTCACTCCGTCGGCTCGTCGTCGTCGACCGGATCAGCTGATCGTCGAGGAGCCGATGACGATCCAGCTCGACGGCGTGGTCGTCACCACGACGATGCGAACCCCCGGCAACGATTTCGAGCTGGCCGCCGGACTCTGCATCACCGATGGGCTGCTCGCCGATGCCCCGATCGTCGCGGTCCGCTACTGCAGCGACACCGCCAGCGCCCTCGAGACGAACCACAACGTCGTCAACGTCGAGACCGCCGGTCGGGCCGGGGCCGTCGTGCCCCGCCGCGGCGGGGTGACCACGTCGAGTTGCGGCTGGTGCGGCAGCGATCAGATCGACGACCTGCTGGCCCGGCTGGCGGTGCTCCCGCCGACCTCGCCGATCGACGAGGCGGTGCTGGCGGGGGTCCCCGACCGGGTGCGGGCCCGCCAGCGGCTCTTCGCCGACACCGGCTCGGTGCATGCCGCCGCCGCCTTCGAGCCCTCGGGCGAGGTCGTCGTCGTGCGCGAGGACGTCGGTCGTCACAACGCGGTGGACAAGGTGGTCGGCGCGCTCGCGCTCGGTGGTGAGCTCCCCGCCCTCGGGCGCGGGCTGTTCGTGAGTGGGCGGGCCTCGGTCGAGATGGTCCAGAAGGCGTGGGCGGCCGGGTTCGGGTCGCTGGTCGCCGTGTCGGCCCCGACAGCGCTGGCCGTCGAGGCGGCGCAACGGGCGGCGATGACGCTCGTCGGCTTCGTCCGCGGTAACGCCTACAACGTCTACGCCTGACCGGAGCGCTCGACCCCGACCACGACCCCGAGATCGACGGGAGGGATGACGTAGCCGACGTAGAAGCGGCCGAACTCGCCGTAGAGCGCCGAGCCCTTGTCGAAGCGCATCGTGTACACGACGTCCTTGACGATCTCGGGGGTCACCGCGAACAGCGTGACGCCCCACTCGAAGTCGTCGAGCCCGGTCGAACCGGTGATCAGCTGGACGACCTTGCCGGCAAAGGTCCGGCCACTCTTGCCGTGCTCACGCATCATCTCGTTGCGCTCGTCGAAGGACGTCGCGTACCAGTTGGCGTGTGCCTCGCGCCGCTTGGTCATCGGATAGAAGCAGAACACCGGCTTGTCCGCCGGCGGAAGCTGGGGGTACAGCCGGTCCTGCAGCATGTGCTCGGGCATGCCCTTGGCGTACTCGCTGACCTCGGTGATCGACACGTACGAGTCGATGATGTCGAGACCAGCTTGTTGCAGACCGGTCTGGAGGCGCCGCAGCACGGCCCAGTCGGCGTGTAGCGCCATCACCGCGATGTCGGCCTTGTGGCCGAGCAACGCCGCCGTGACGACCTGCGCCCCGTCGTGCTCGGCCTGCTCGATGGCGGCACCGGCGCGATCGTGGTCGAGACCGTCGGCCGCCGGGTGGGCGAACAGGTGGAGGACTCCGAGGCCGGTCTCGACGCGCATCGGATCAGGCTACGGAGTGCCGCCGAGGCGCGACCCCTACGTCAGCGATTGACGGTGATCGTCCGTTCGGTCATGTCGACGCCGGCGTCGTCGTAGCGGAACTGGTCGTACCGGGCCCGGGCGGGGTCGCCGTCGGTGGCGATCTCGATGGCGAAGTCGGAGAGACCGTCGTAGTCGACGTCAAGGCTCTCGGCCAACACCTGACGACACTCGTCGAAGGTGATGCAGCTGGCACCATCGGTGCTGGTGGCGCTGATCGCGCCGGCCATGGCCCGGTGGTCGTCGGGGCCGACCTGGATGGCGGCCAAGGCGATCAACATCGCGCAGTCGTAGGCGTTGGCGAAGAACGGTTGGATAGGGTCAGCGGTGTAGAACGCCATCGGCGACAGCCCCTGGATCGACGCGCGGAAGTCGGGGGCCAAGGCGGCGACGACGCCCGACGACGGGGGGACGCGCATGCCGTCGTTGACGATGATGTCGGGTCGGGCGAGGTCGGGGTTGGCGCGCAAGGCGGCGTCGTAGGCCGACAACAGGTTCCAGCCCAAGTCGGTGCCGGCGGCGACGATGACGACACCGGGTTCGGCGGCGATCAACTCGTCGAGGGCCGGACCCGTCTCGCCGCTCGATGGGAACGAGACCTCGGCGGTCACCTCCATCGACGGTCGGGCACGCAACGCCTCGTCGATGGCCCGGGCGAAGGGGCGTCCGTAGGCGTCGTCGACCCAGACCACGGCGACCGACCGACGTCCGGTCTGTTCGGCGAGCGTGGCGAGCCCGACCGCCTGGAGCGTGTCGCTGGGTGCGGTGCGCACGAACAGGTCGCGGTTGGGGAACGTGTCGAGGGAGATCGCGCTGGCGGTCGGCGAGCAGGTCACGACCTCGTCGCCGACGAGCTGGTCGAGCGTGGCCAGGGCCGTGGCCGACGAGACCGGGCCGATCACCGCATCGACCCCGGCATCGACCAACGCCTCGATGGCGGCGTTGGCCTGGGCGGTGGTCTCCCCTTCGTCGGCCGGCACGACCTCGATCTGCGCCCCGGCGACGCCGCCGGCGGCGTTGACCTCGTTGATCGCCCGGGAGGCGCCGTCGACCAGCGCTTGTCCGATGTTGGCTCCGGTCCCGCTGGTGGGCACCAGCAGCCCGATCGACAGCACGCCGTCGGGTCGCGGCGTGTCGTCGATGGTGACCGGCACCGTCGTGATGGTGGTCGCCGTCGTGGTCGATGGCGCCGAGTCGTGGCCGCCGTCGCAGGCCAGGACCACCGCGGCCAGCGCAGCCGTGGTGACCAGTGACAGGGTGCGACGCGACGCCGACACCCGGGCGAGCGTACCGATCGTCGTCGCCAGGAATCGGTCACTCTGCCCGACACGGCCCACCGCCGCTGGTGGAAGATGGTGCGATGGAAACCGTCGCGCCCATCGAGCTGGCGGCCCGGCGCTCGACGGTCGTCGACGATGCGGGCCTCGCCGGCCGTGAGCTGTGCCGGGCCCTCAGCGATGCCACCGACGCCGGCCTGCACGAGATCTACGAGGCCGCCGCCCACCTCGTGGGGCGTCGTCGACGCAAGGGGGCGGTCGCCCTGCTCGCCGTTGGCGGGTACGGTCGCCGCGAACTGGCTCCGCAGTCCGACATCGATGTCGTCCTCGTCCACGAGAAGCGCGCCGGGGGCGTCGAAGCGTTGGCCACCGCGTTGTGGTACCCGCTGTGGGACGCCGGGCTGAAGCTGGGCCACGCCGTGCGTTCGGTCGACGATCAGCTGGCGCTGGCCGACGACGACTTGGACACGGCCA
>JBKEAH010000228.1:0-18542 GCA_047972065.1 Desertimonas sp. | reverse complement strand
CCTCCGGCGGCGTCGACGGCAGCTACGTCAGCCGCCTCTACTCGGACCAGCATCGGGTGTGGCAGATCGCCGTCACGGCCGCCGGGACGTTCGACACCACCGACCCCGACGTGGCCGCCTTCTGCGACTCGTTCCAGGTCACGGGAGCGTCGTGATGGTGCGCTCAGGGCGTTCCCCGGCCACGCAGGCCGTCGGTGGCCGCGCCCTCGTGTCGCGGGGGGTGTTGCCGTGGCCCGCTTGAGCGCTGCCAACGTGACGCTGGCCAAGGAGATCATCGGTCGCTATCCGAAGCCGAAGTCGGCGTTGATCCCGTTGCTCCATCTCGCCCAGGAGCAGGACGGCTACGTCACCGACGACGCCATGGAGCATCTCGCCGAGCTCGTCGGGGTCACCCCGGCCGAGGTGCTCGGTACGGCGACGTTCTACGAGATGTTCAAGTTCGAACCCGTCGGCAGGTACGTCATCAACGTCTGCCAGACAATGTCGTGTGCGCTGATGGGCGCCGACGAGTTGATGCACCACGCCGAAGAGACGCTCGGCATCCACGCCGGGCAGACGACCGAGGACGGACTGATCACGATCGCCCACGCCGAGTGCCAGGCGGCCTGCACCGAGGCCCCGTGCCTCCAGGTCAACTATCGGTACCGATTCCGCGTGACGCCCGAGTCCTTCGACGAGTTGGTCGACGGTCTTCGCTCCGGGCGGCTGCGCGACGAGATTCCCGATTACGGTGTCTTGCAGCGTGCCCGGCAGCACATCCCGGCCGACCGCGCCGTCGGCCCGGTACCACCCGACGAGGTCACGGGCCCACCGGCGTGGGTCCCCGTGTCCGACGGAGGGACCTCATGACGACGTTCCCGTGGGTGCCGGGGTTCGTGGAGGGGGATCGGCCGGCCATCGTCACCGGTCGCTTCCGCTACGAGGACAGCCACACCCTCGAGCGTTACCTCGCCACCGGTGGTTACGAGGGGCTCAAGGCCGCGCTGGCCAAGACGCCCCAGCAGGTGCACGACGACGTTCGCTCGGCGACCGTGCTCGGTCGCGGCGGCGCCGGCTTCCCGGCCGGTGTCAAGTGGGGGCTCACGCCGCAGGGCGTGTGGCCGCGCTACCTCGTCGTCAACGGCGACGAGAGCGAGCCGGGCACCTACAAGGACCGCCTCCTCATGGAGCGCGATCCGCACCAGCTGATCGAAGGCTGCCTGATCGCCTGCTATGCCGCCGGGCTGTCGCGGTGCTTCCTGTACATCCGCGGTGAGATGGCCCTCGCCCAGGAGCGGGTCGCCCAGGCGCTCAACGATGCCTACGCCGCCGGCTTCGTCGGGACCAACATCGGTGGGAGCGAGTTCTCCGTCGACGTGGTCATGGCGTGGGGCGCTGGCGCCTACGTCGTCGGTGAGGAGACGGCGCTGATCGAGAGCCTCGAGGGCAACCGGGGCATGCCGCGGCTCAAGCCGCCGTACTTCCCGGCCGCCATCGGCCTGTACGGCAAGCCGACGATCGTCAACAACGTCGAGACGCTGTCCAACCTGCCGTGGTTGGCGACCAACGGCCCGGCCGCCTACACCGCCATCGGCACCGAGACGTCGCCCGGCACCCGCATGGTCGCCGTGTCCGGCCACGTCAAACGACCGGGTGTGTTCGAGATCGTCAACGGCGTCACGACGTTCCGCGATCTGATCTACGGCGACGAGTTCTGCCAGGGCATCCGCGCCGGACGCGAACTCAAGGCCTTCGTCCCCGGTGGCGGATCGGCCCCGTGGTTCCTGCCCGACCAGCTCGACGTGCCGTTCGAGTCGAAGGTGGCCGGCGCCGCCGGTTCGATGCTCGGGTCCGGTGCGGTCATCGTGATGGACGACGAGACCGACATCCCCCGTGCCGCGCTGTCCCTGACCCGCTTCTACGCCCACGAGTCCTGTGGCAAGTGCGTGCCCTGCCGCGAGGGCGGTACATGGCTGGCGCGGATCCTCCAGCGCATCTGTGACGGCCACGGTCAGCACGAGGATCTCGACCTGATGCTCGAGATCGGCCAGTCGATCTGTCCGGGCCAGTACCCCCACGCCGCCAGCGAGCGGCTGGGGCTGGAAGCGGCGCCGTTCCCGTTCAAGATGACCACGATCTGCTTCGTCGGGCCGTCCGCTTACAACGCGGTGGACTCGGCGTTGACCCTGTTCCGCGACGAGTTCGAGGCGAAGATCACCGCCCCGCGCCGCACCCGGATCCCCGTGACCGTCGCCGGAGGTGACCAGTGAGCGATGAGACCGGGACCGACCAGGTCGACGAGGTGACCGAGCCCGAGCCCGAGCCGGACCCGAACGCCGTGCCGATCACGATCAACGGTCGTGCCGTCATCGCCCGCAAGGGCGAACTGCTGATAGCGGCCGCCGAGCGGGCCGGTGTCTACATCCCTCGCTTCTGCTGGCACGAGCGAATGAACCCGGTGGGGATGTGCCGGATGTGTCTGGTCGAGGTCGACAGCGGCCGCGGTCCCCAGATCACCCCGTCGTGCATGGTCAACGTGGCCCCCGACATGGCCGTCGACACCGAGTCGCCGACGACCAAGCGGATGCAGGAGGGTGTGCTCGAGCTGTTGCTGGCCAACCACCCGCTCGACTGCCCGGTGTGCGACAAGGGCGGCGAGTGTCCGCTTCAGGACCAGGCCTACACCCACGGCCCGGGCGAGAGCCGCTACGTCGAGGAGAAGCGGCACTACGAGAAGCCGATCCCGATCAGCGACCTGGTCAACCTCGACCGAGAGCGTTGCATCCTCTGTGACCGCTGCACCCGGTTTGCCGACGAGGTCGCCGGCGACGCGCTCATCCACTTCGTCCAACGTGGCAACGACACCCAGGTGATGACGTTCCCCGATCAGCCGTTCAGCTCGTACTTCTCGGGCAACACGGTGCAGATCTGTCCGGTCGGTGCGCTCACCGCCGAGCCGTACCGTTTCAAGGCCCGTCCGTGGGATCTCAACCAGGCTGAGAGCACGTGCACCAGCTGTTCGGTGGGGTGCCGGAAGCTGGTCCAGTCCAGCCGTGACGAGGTCGTGCGATACCAAGGCGTCGACATCGATCCCGTCAACTGGGGTTGGTTGTGCGATCGCGGTCGGTTCAACTTCGAATCCGGTCGCAGCGAGCAGCGCCTGCGGGGGCCGATGGTCCGCGACGACGGACAGCTGGCCGAGGCGTCGTGGGCGACCTCGATGGAGCGTGCCACCAGCCTGTTCGACGCCGCGCTCGACGCCGGCGGCGCCGAGGGCATCGCTGTCCTCGGCGGGGCGAGGCTGAGCAACGAGAGCGTGTTCGCCTGGGCGCAACTCGCCGACGCGCTCGGCGTCACGGCCCGCGACCCGCAGTTCGGTGACGGGCTCCCGGCCCAGCTGCTGGATCGCCCCCGGGCGACGATCGACGACGCCGGGGATGCCGCCACGGTGGTCCTTGTCGGGCCCGATCTCAAAGAAGAGCTGCCGGTCCTGTACCTGCGGCTTCGGCACGCCGTCACCCAGGGGCACACCAAGCTGGTCGAGCTGTCGCCGGTCGAGACCGGCCTCACCTCGCTCGCCTGGCGGTCCGTTCGCATCGTCCCCGGCGACCTCGCAGCGGTGCGTCAGGCGTTGTCGACGCCCGACGTCGCGTCGCAGCTCGCCTCCGGGCCCGTCGTCGTCGTGGCCGGCCGAGCCAACCTGGCCGAGGCCGAGTCGTCGGCGGCCGCCACCGTGCAGGCGGTGCTTGACGTGCTGCCCGATGCCCCCGTCCTGCCGGCGTTGCGGCGTGGCAACGTCGTCGGTGCGTTGCAGCTCGGGCTGCGGCCGCGGGCCGAGCGCGACGGTCTCGGGATCCTCACCGCCGCCGCCGAGGGCAAGGTCGAGCTGCTCGTGTTGCTCGGCGCCGACCCGCTGTCGGACTGCCCCGACACCGATCTCGCCCGGCGGGCCCTGGCCGGGGCGCGACGGGTCATCGCGTTGGACACGTGCGTCACCGACTCGTCGTCGCACGCCGACGTGATCCTGGCCGCCGCCGGCTACGCCGAACAGGCCGGGACGACCACCAACCTCGAAGGGCGGGTCTCGACCCTGGCCCGACGTGTCAACCCGGTGGGCACCAGCCGACCCGACTGGATGATCGCCGCCGAGCTCGCCGACCGTCTCGGTCTCGAGGCCCTCGCCGCCGAGCTCGGCTCGCTGGAGCAGATCACCGACACCATCGCCGCCACCGTCCCGGCGTATGCGGCGGCGACCCGCCAGGCGCTGGCGGCCGAGCGCGACGGGATCCTGGCCGTCGCCTCCGCCCCGCCGACCGCGCTCGCCGACACGGGCGGGGCGGCCGCCGAGCCAAACGCCTACGACCATCGCGTCGTCGTGTCACGCCGGCTCTATGACCGAGCGGTGAGCACGGTGACGTCCCCATCGCTGGCCCCCCTCGCTCGCCCGACGGCGGCTACCATCCATCCGCTCGATCTCGATCGCCTTGGCGTGGCCGCCGGCACCGAGGTGTCGATCACCGGCCCCCGTGGGCGGGTGGTGGCTCCGGTGGCCACCGATGCCCGGGTGCCGCGCGGTGTCGTGTGGCTGCCGTTCAACGTGCCCGGGTCGACGATCAACGACATCGTCGACGCGACGGCCGCCGCCCTCGACGTCCGAATCGAGCGGTTGTCGTGAGACGGATCTGGTCTCCGACGCCGATGACGTCGACCCCCATGACGTCGGGGGTGGTGCGATGATCGCTGTCGACCCGATCCTGATCGGTGGATTGAAGTGGACGCCGCTGCTGATCGTGGCGCTCAAGGTCCTCGTCGTGTTCACGATCGGACTCGTCGGGACCATGTTCATGGTCTGGTTCGAGCGCAAGATCGTCGCCGGTCTGCAGAACCGCATCGGTCCGAACAAGGCCGGCCCGTTCGGGTTGCTGCAGACGCTCGCCGATGGCATGAAGCTGATCTTCAAAGAGGACTTCATGCCCGACCGGGCCGACCGCTGGGTCTACCGGCTGGCGCCGGTCCTCGCCTTCGTGCCCGCCTTTCTCGTGTGGGCGGTCATCCCACTCGGCGGGGACTTCAGCAACGGCAACGACGGCACGGTCACATGGTTCGGTCACCTCACCCGCGTGCAGCTGGCCGATCCGCCGGTGGGCATCCTGCTGGTGCTGGCCCTCTCGTCGATCGCCGTCTACGGCATCATGCTGGCCGGGTGGTCGAGCGGCTCGAAGTACCCGCTGCTGGGCGCCGTGCGCGCCAGCGCCCAGATGGTCAGCTACGAGGCGGCGCTCGGCCTCAGCCTTGGTGCGGTGCTGCTGGTCACCGGCACGTTGTCGACCGCCGGCATCGTCGCCGCGCAGGGTTCGCTCGGGGACTGGAACGTCGTCGCCACCGGCGTCGTCCCGTTCGTCGTCTTCCTGATCGCCGCCACCGCCGAGCTCAACCGCCCCCCGTTCGACCTGGTCGAGGCCGAACAGGAGCTGGTCGGAGGGTTCAACACCGAGTACTCGGCGTTCGGGTTCGCCCTCTTCTTCCTCGCCGAGTTCATGAACACGATCACGATGAGCGGTGTCATCGTCACCCTCTTCTTCGGTGGACCACAGCCGATCGCGATCGGCGACACCGTGCTCGACATCCCGATCATCCCCGGGGCGTTGGAGGGCACCGTCTGGTTCGTGCTCAAGCTGTTCGTCTTCCTGTACACCTACGTGTGGATCCGGGCCACGCTGCCCCGCCTGCGCTATGACCAGTTGATGGATCTCGGCTGGAAGGTGATGATCCCGCTGGCGCTCGGCTGGTTCCTGCTGTTGGCGGCGATCCGCGTCGGCCAAGACCAGGACTGGAATATCGTCGCGGTCGTCGTCGGCTCGCTGGTGGCGTTGATCGTCGGCGCGGCGCTGATGCTCACGGCGAACGCGGTGAGCGCCCGCAACCGTGAACGAGAAGGGGCGGCGTACTGATGGGGTACCTCGAGGGATTTGGCGTCACGCTGCGCCAGCACCGCCTGTTCGGCGGCACGCGCTACACCCGGCGCTACTCCGGCGGGCGGACCGCCCGTCGCGAGCGCGGTGCCGATGCCGACGGTCTGGCGCCCCCCGAGGCTCGGGGCGACGACAAGGCGCCGAAGCCCGAGCGGCTGCACGGCCGTCACGTCCTCAATCGCTACGAGGACGGCATGGAGAAGTGCATCGGATGTGAGCTGTGCGCGGGCGTCTGCCCGGCGAAGTGCATCTACGTGCGCGGGGCGGACAACGATCCGCAGAACCCGACGTCGCCCGGCGAGCGCTTCGGCTTCGTCTACGAGATCAACTACCTGCGCTGCATCCACTGCGATCTGTGCGTCGAGGCGTGCCCGACCGAGGCGATCACCGAGTCCAAGCTGTTCGAGTTCTCCTTTACCAACCGTCAGGACGCCATCTACACCAAGACCGAGCTGGTCGTCGACGATGACGGCAAGCCGCAGCGGATGCCGTGGGAGGACTGGCGTGAGGGCGAGGACGAGCACACCAGCGGATGGGTTCGTGCCACCGCCCCCGGCGGCGACGCCGACTTCGTCGGTCGGGTCGGCTGGAGCGGTGACCTCGGCCACGGCATCCGTCCCGCAGAGGACCCGGCGCCGTGATGAGTCGCGTGTTCATCGCGTGCAGCGAGTGTCCCGGCGATCGCCGCGGTAGGCGACCGGAGCGCCAGCCTGCGTGGACGGGAAACGCCGTCTGATGCAGCTCGTCGTCTTTGTGATCGCATCGGCCATGGTGCTGGCCGGCGCGGGTGGGGTGATCCTCAACCGGCACCCGGTACACGCCGCGCTCAGTCTCGTGTTGACCCTGTTCGGTGTCGCCGTGCACTTCGTGGCGATGGAGGCCCACTTCCTCGCCGCCGTGCAGGTGATCGTCTACGCCGGTGCGATCGTCGTGCTGTTCCTGTTCGTCATCATGCTGCTCGGGGTCGACACCAGCGAGGACCTGCGGATCGAGCCGATCCCCGTCCAACGTCCGTTGGCGGCGGTGATGGGGCTCGGCATCGTCGGGTTGTTGATCGCCGCCATCGTCTCGACTCGCGACATCGTTGCCCGCTCGGTCGGGGAGGGTGTCGCGATCGCCGGTGGCAACGACGCCGCTGGGGTCGTCGGCAGCGCCGATCATGACGCCAACATCAAGCAGCTGAGCGTCGACCTGTTCAGCAACCAGGTGCTCGCCTTCGAGCTGACGTCGGTGCTGCTGATCGTCGCCGTCGCCGGCACCGTCATCCTCACCCGCCGCGACCGCAAGGGCTCGCCGCTGACCTCCGAACGGGATGGCTCGTGATCGCGGCCCTCGAACCGACGCCGACCTGGTACCTGATCCTGTCGGCCGTGGTGTTCGCGCTCGGAGCGGTCGGGGTGCTGGTGCGACGCAACCCGCTGGTGATGTTCATGTGCATCGAACTGATGCTCAACGCCGTGAACCTGTCGTTCGTCGCGCTGTCGCGCCGTCTCGGGGACATCGGTGGACAGACGGCGGTGTTCTTCGTGCTCGTCGTGGCCGCCGCCGAGGTCGTCGTCGGGCTTGGCATCATCGTGTCCATCATGCGCCGGCGGCCCCAGGCCACGGCTGACGACCTCGCGGAGCTACGAGGATGAGGGCGGTCCAGCGAGCGGACGCGAGCGCGCCGGAACGCTCCGTCACAGGTGAGCGGCACGCCGACCGAGCGCGTCGGCGAGACGGCCGGCGCGGCCGGGGAACGCAGGTGGCGTCATGAGCGATCTGGTCTGGTTGATCCCGGCCTTTCCACTGGCCGGGTTCTTGCTGATCCTGGTGTTCGGCCGCCGGCTTGGCGACCCCAAGGCGGCCTATCTCGCCACCGCGATGGTCGCCGCCAGCTTCGTGGTCGCGGTCGCCATCTTCTTCGATCTGTTGGGCGAACCGGCCGAGGCGCGTCACCACGTGGTGACGCTGTTCGAGTGGTTGCCGGTGGGGTCCTTGCAGGTCGACATGGCGTTCCTGGTCGACCCACTCAGCATCACGATGTGCCTGTTCGTCACCGGCATCGGCTCGCTGATCCATCTATACGCCGCCGGCTACATGCACGGGGACCCCAAGTTCTCCAAGTTCTTCCTGTACCTCAACCTCTTCGCCTTCTCGATGTTGATGCTCGTGCTGGGCGAGAACCTGCTGGTCACCTTTCTCGGGTGGGAGGGCGTCGGGACCTGCTCGTACTTCCTGATCGCGTTCTGGCACACCCGCGAGTCGGCGGCCACGGCGGGGAAGAAGGCGTTCGTCACCAACCGCGTCGGCGACTTCGGCGTGATGCTGGCGATGTTCCTGGCCTTCCAGGCGGTCGGGAGCATCAGCTACGACGCCATCAACGGCGCCGCCGCGGCGGGAACGCTCGCCACGTCGACGGCCACGGCGATCGCCGCGCTGTTGTTCGTCGGGGCCGTCGGCAAGTCGGCCCAGCTCCCGCTGTACTTCTGGTTGCCCGACGCGATGGAGGGTCCGACCCCGGTGTCGGCGCTGATCCATGCGGCGACGATGGTGACCGCCGGCGTGTTCCTGATGGTGCGGATCAACCCGATGCTGGCCGCCTCGGCCGACTGGGTGCCGACGATGATCGCCTGGATCGGTGTCATCACGGCCCTGTTCGCGGCGACGATCGCGTTGGCCCAGAACGACATCAAGAAGGTGTTGGCCTACTCGACGGTCAGCCAACTCGGCTACATGTTCCTCGCCGTGGGCACCGGCGCCTACGTGGCCGCCGTCTTCCACATGATCACACACGCCTTCTTCAAGGCCCTGCTGTTCCTCGGGTCCGGATCGGTGATCCACGGGATGCACGAGGAGCAGGACATGCGCAAGATGGGTGCCCTGCGGAAATGGATGCCCGTCACGGCCGCCACGTTCATCGTCGGATGGTTGGCGATCGCCGGGGTGCCGCCGTTCGCCGGTTTCTGGTCGAAGGACGAGATCCTGCTGTTCAGTCTCGCCGAGAGCCCGGTCCTCTATGTGATCGGGCTGGTCACCGCGCTGCTGACCGCCTTCTACATGACCCGTCAGGTGATCATGGTCTTCTTTGGCGAGGCCCGCTGGAAGGATCGAGCCCACGAGCACGGCGCGCACGGCGACCTGGTGCCCGACCCCGAGGAGGAGCCGGCGTTGGCCGACGCGGAGCATCACGACGTCACGCCGCACGAGTCGCCCTGGATCATGCTGTTTCCGCTGATCGTGTTGGCCGGATTGTCGATCGTCGGTGGAGCCATCCAGCTCCCGTTCAGTGATTCGACCCACCGTTTGGGGAACTGGCTGCATCACCTCGTGCCCGGCGAGGCCGACATCCATGACACGTGGGCCTATGAGAACAAGTACCTGTTGATGGTCGTCGCGATCCTCACCGCGGCGGTCGGGATCACGCTGGCGTATCTCGTGTACCAGAAGCGTCGTGTCGACGCGATCGAGCCGGAGCTGTTCGCCCAGGGCTGGTACTACGACCGCACGATCAGCGACTTCATGGGCGGGCCGGGTCGCGAGGGCTTCGAGGCATTGGCGTGGTTCGACGCCAACGTGGTCGACGGAGCCGTCAACGGTGCCGGTCGGGCCGTCCGCGAGGTCGCCACCGTCGGCCGCAAGGCCCAGACCGGCTACGTGCGCACCTACGCGGGTCTCATCGGTGTCGGTGTCGTGGCCCTACTCGCCTGGTTCGTGATCGTGCGAGGGATCCTGTGATGCACGGTTCGTCGTTGTCGTTCCCGATCCTGACCATGCTGGTGGTCGTACCGGCCGCCGGGGCCGTGTTGACGGCGATCGTCAGCAAGCGCCGTCCGGAGCTGGTCCGACTGGTCGGGCTGCTGTCGGCGGTGCTCACAGGGGCCCTGGCCATCTGGCTGCTCGCCGCCTTCGAGACCGGCGAGGCCGGCTACCAGTTCGTCAGCCACCACCCGTGGATCGAGGCGTGGGGGATCTCCTGGCACCTCGGTGTCGACGGCATCTCGTTGCCGTTGGTCGCCCTGACCGGGGTGCTGTTCCCGTTGGCGATGCTCGGCGCCGATCCGCACCACGACGAGAAGCCCTATCTCGCGTGGCTGCTGCTCCTCGAGGCCGGCGTGATGGGGAGCTTCCTCAGCCTCGATCTGTTCCTGTTCTTCATCTTCTTCGAGATCGTGCTGGTGCCGATGTACTTCCTGATCGGCGGCTGGGGCTACGCCGACCGGGTCTACGCCTCCTTGAAGTTCTTCTTGTTCACGATGTTCGGCTCGGCGTTCATGCTGGTCGGCATCGTGGCGACGGCGATCCTGGCCCGTGATCACGGTGTCGGCGAGATCACGTTCGACCTCGTGCGTCTGGCCGAGGAGGCGAGCTTCCCTGTCGCCACCGGACGGTGGTTGTTCTTCGCCTTCGCCATCGCCTTCGCCGTGAAGGTGCCGATCTTCCCGCTCCACACCTGGCTACCCGATGCGCACACGCAGGCACCGACGGCCGGTTCGGTGATCCTCGCCGGCGTCATGCTGAAGCTCGGAACGTACGGATTGTTGCGCTTTGGCCTGTACCTGTTTCCCGAGGCCGCCTGGTGGGCGCGCCCGCTGTTCCTGACCCTCGCCGTGATCGGCGTGCTGTACGGGGCGATCGTGGCGACGATGCAGACCGACCTGAAACGGTTGGTGGCCTACAGCTCGATCGCCCACCTCGGCTTCATCGTGCTCGGCACGTTCGCCGTGACCAGCCAGTCCCTGACCGGCAGTGTGCTCCAGAACGTCAACCACGGCGTGTCGACCGGCGCCTTGTTCCTCCTCGTCGGATGGATCTACGAACGTCGCCACACCCGTCAGATCAGCGAGCTCCGTGGCATCCAGTCCGTCGCCCCGATCTTCGCCGCCGGGTTCATGGTCGTGATGCTCAGCTCGATCGGTGTGCCCGGTCTCAACGGGTTCGTCGGCGAGTACCTGATCCTGATGGGCTCGTTCCTCACCGCCCGCTGGTGGACGGTGCTCGCCACCGCCGGCGTGATCCTGGCCGCCCTCTATCTGTTGTGGGCCTACCAGCGCGTCTTCCACGGTGAGCCCGACGAGGAGAACAAGACCTTCCCCGAGCTCAAGCTCCGGGAAGGGGCGGTGCTGTCGGTGTTCATCGGGATCATCGTGTTCACCGGCTTGTACCCGAAGCCGTTGATCGACCGCATCGAACCCAGCGTCGATGCGCTGATCACCCACGTCGAGGCGCGCACCGGTGCCGATCTGGGCCAGCCGGCGGTTGTCGAGGTTCCGGCCGAGGAGCACGAGACCGAGACGAGCGAGACCGCGACGACCGAGACCGCGACGACGGAGACCGCGACCGTGACCACGGAGGGTGAGGGCTGATGCTGCCGGCCCAGGATGAGATGAGCTTCGTCGGTCCCGATGTCGAGTGGTTCGCGCTGTCGCCGGCCATCGCCCTGGTCGCCGGGGCGTTGCTGTTGCTGGTGGTCGGGGCGCTGACCCCGGCGTGGCCACGGCGTCTCTACGCCGGCGTGACCGTGGTCGTCGCCGGTGTCGCGGCGGCGCTGGCCATGTTCAACTGGGACGACATCACCGACAGCGGTGGAGCCGGCGGCACGCTGGTCGCCGACGCACTGGCTTTTGACCGGTTCGCTCTGTTCGTGACGATCGCCCTGTGCGCCGCGGTGGCGTTGGCCGCGCTGATCACCGACGACTACCTCGAGCGTGAGGGATACCAGGGCCCCGAGGTCTATGCGCTCTACCTGGTAGCGGCCACCGGTGGTGTCGTGATGGGTGCAGCCAACGATCTGATCGTGCTGTTCATCGGGTTGGAGACGCTGTCGCTGGCGCTGTACGTCCTGGCCGCCAGCAACCGCCGTCGCAGCCGCAGCGGTGAGGCCGGGCTGAAGTACTTCATCCTCGGCGGGTTCTCCTCGGCGTTCTTCCTCTACGGCGCGGCGTTGATCTACGGGGCGATCGGCTCGACCAACTTCAGCCGCATCGCCGACGCGATGGGTGACACGGTGCTGATCGGTGGCAACGACTCGCTGGCGCTCGCCGGGGTGGCGCTGTTGATGGTCGGTCTGGCGTTCAAGGTGGCCGCCGCACCGTTCCACGTCTGGACGCCCGATGTGTACCAGGGGGCACCCAGCCCGGTGACCGGGTTCATGGCGTCGGTCGGCAAGGTCGCCGCCTTCGCCGCCGTGCTGCGGGTGCTGGTGTCGGGCCTTCCGTTCTATCGCGACGACTGGCGCCCGGTGATCTGGGTCCTCGCCGTCGCCTCGCTGCTGGTGGGTTCGTTCCTGGCCGTCGTGCAGACCAACGTCAAGCGGATGTTGGCCTACAGCTCGATCAGCCACGCCGGGTTCATGCTCGTCGGGGTCGAGGCCGCCGGGGCGACCGTCGGCGCCGAAGGCGAAGGGGTGTCGAGCACCCTGGTGTACCTGTTCGCCTACGCCGTCATCGTCGCCGGCACCTTTGGCGTCGTGTCGCTGGTGGGCCGGGCGTCCGATGGCGACACCAGCCTCGACGCGTTCCGGGGCCTCGGTCGTCGCCGCCCGGTGCTGGCGTTGGCCTTGACGGTGTTCCTCATCGCTCAGGCCGGGGTGCCGTTCACCTCGGGGTTCGTCGCCAAGTTCGGTGTGATCCGCGCCGCCATCGAGGAGCGCAGCTACGCCCTGGCGATCATCGCCATGGTCAGTTCTGTGGTGGCCGCCTACCTGTACCTGCGGATCATGGTCAGCACTTGGATGACCGACGAGGAGTCGTCCGAGGACGCCGAGACCTTCGCGGTCCCGTTCACGAGTGGTCTGGCCATCGGCGCCGCCGCCGTCTTCACCCTGGCCGTCGGCATCCTGCCCGGCTGGCTGATCGACGCCGCCCAGGTGGCCGGCACCCTCCGCTGAGGTTGATCGGTCCGATCGCCGCGGCACCGCGGACGGCCGATGCGACGTGCTCGACTCGACCGCGCCGTATCCTCGCTCGGACGCGGCCGGAGCGTCCTACCTCACAACGCTTCGGTGTCGACGGCCCGACCGGTGTGGGTCATCGCCGGACGGACTCGACCGCCGAACGGACGCTCTCTCGGCCGAGCGGGGATTGGGGCTCAACCGCCTCGATCACGAGCAGTCCGTCGACATCGACGAGCCGGGTGTCCAGCGGCAGTGGCTCGATCTCGAGGCGCCCGTCACACACCCGCGCGTTCAAAGGTTGCCCTGCCTGTAGCCCCAATTCGTCGCGGAGCGCCTTGGGCACCACGAGCCGGCCTGCCCGATCGATGGTGAGAGCGTGGGCGGCAGTGATACCAGAAACCTGCCATCGATGCGCGGGTGCTGGCTGCCGCCCCGAACGATGGAGCCCGGCCGGGTCACCCGAGCCTCCGGGTGGGTAGCGTCGCGGCCGTGGCGGGGCCGGATGCAGTGATCGACGACGCCACCCGTCAACGTGAGCTACGGCGGATGAAGCTCGTGGCGTTGAGCTTCCTCGTCGGCGCGGCCATCGTCTACCTCATCGCCAAGGCCAACGAGGCCGGGGGTGCCGGATGGGTCGGCTACGTGCGGGCCGCCGCCGAGGCGGCGATGGTCGGCGCCCTCGCCGACTGGTTTGCCGTCACTGCCCTGTTCCGCCATCCGCTCGGCCTGCCGATCCCCCACACCGCGATCATCCCGCGCCGCAAGGATCAGATCGGGCGCAACCTCGGCGAGTTCGTCGAGGAGAACTTCCTGACCGCCGAGATCCTCACCGACCGGATCCACGGGGCACAGATCGGGCGGCGGCTCGGCGGCTGGCTGGCCGATCCCGCTCACGCGGCGCGTGCCGCCAACGCCGTCACCGACACGCTGCGCGGGTCGATCGAGGTGATCGACGACCGCGACGTGCAGGACGCGCTCGGCGCGGCGGTCGAGGCCCGGCTGCGCGAGACCGAGATCGCACCGCTGGTCGGCAAGGCGATCGATGTCGCCGTCGACGGGGGTCATCACCAGAAGGCGCTCGACAGCGTCCTGATCGGGTTGGCCTCATTCCTCGACGAGAACCGGGGCACGTTCCGTCAGCGGCTCGACCAGGAGTCGCCGTGGTGGGTGCCCGAGTCGATCGACGATCGCATCTTCAACAAGATCTACGACGCCGTCCACCGCTTCCTCGACGACATCGGTCGCGATCCCGACCACGAGGTTCGACGGTCGATCGACACCCGGATTCAGCAGCTCGCCCAGCGGATGCGCAACGACCCGGCGCTGATCGCCAAGGCCGAGGAGCTCAAGCTCGAGGTGCTCGCCCACCGCGACGTGCAGCAGTGGATCGGGTCGCTGTGGCTGGAGCTGAAGCGGGCGATCCTCGCCGCCACCGAGGATCCGCACAGCGAGTTGCGTCAACGACTCGGGGTGACGGTGGCCCGTGTGGGGGAGCGGCTGCAGCGGGACCCCGAGTTGCAGGCCAAGGTCGACGACTGGGTCGAGCGGGCCGCGGTGTATGTCGTCGAGCACTATCGCAGCGAGGTGTCCGACATCATCGCCACGACCGTCGAGCGGTGGGATTCGGCCGACACCTCGCGCCGCATCGAGTTGCAGGTCGGCCGTGACCTCCAGTTCATCCGCATCAACGGCACCGTCGTCGGCGGCCTCGCCGGCGTCGCCATCCACACCGTCGGTCAGCTCGTGTTCTGAAGGCGCGGTGCCGACGGACGGCTACGGCACAGGCGCAATACAGTGATCGGCGGTGGTGGCGGAGCTCTTCATCGGCCAGTCCAAGTACCTGGTGTACGGGCTGGAGTCCAAGGCGGAGGCGATCAGCGTCGCCCGCGGCCGGGTCCTCGATCTGTACGCCGTGGTGCATGCCGCCGCCACCCACGCGCTGGAATCGTGGCGGGGCACCACCGCCGATGTGTTCGCCGGCATCGTCAACGACCTGCTGATGTCGGCCAGCGGGCTGTGCGGGGCCGCCGCCCTCGAGGCGGCCCGGTGCCGATCGTTCCCCGATGCTCCCTACTGGGGGCCGGTGAGCGCCTACGCCTACCCATCGAACCGGGTGAGCCCGGCGGTCTCGGGTGGGGCGTTGAGTGCCTCGCCGACGGCGTTGCGCACCTATGCCACGAGCACGGCGGAGCGCTCGGCGCTCCGAGCCCTCGCGACGGCGGTGACGGCCGATGGACTGTCGGCCACCGTCTCGACCCAGCGGGGCCTCACCCCGGCCGAGGCCCAGCCCTACCTCGACGCCGGACTCCCCGCGTTCGAGGTCGACAGCATGTGGAGGTGGGGACCGGCCGTCGCCGTTCCCGTGTCGGAGGTGTTCGTGCTCGCCGACCTGGGCGTCTCCGCCGCGGAGGTGGAGCGGCTGGCGCTCGACGCTGCGGCGTGGGCCACCGTCGTTGCCACGGCGCTGGACAACGCCGACCGGACGCTGCTCGAACTGCTCGTGGAGTATCCGACGCTGGCCCGGTTCCTGGACGGCGACTCGACCAACGACGGCGAGATGACCGGCGAGCTTGCCCTGCTGGTCGTGCTGGTCCATCTCGACGCCTACGACACCGCGGCGGGGCGCGGCGACGTCGACCACGTGGTCGGGCTGCCCGATCTGGAGGCGGTGGCCGCCGACGCCTCCGCTCCCGCCCACCTCCGAGCCGCCGCTCGGTACCTGCTTGACAATCGGCTGCTGCTCAGCCAGGTCAGCATCGTGGACACACCGCTGAGCTACGAGGTGGTGAACATCGGCGAGCACAAGATCACCGCCGATGGCATCCGGCTGTTCCTCGACTACAACGCCGCGCTGCGCACCATCGCTCTCGGCTTTGACGCGTTCGACCGCGCCGGGGACGACGATGGCGACCTCGACGGCGTCGTCTCACCCGCCGGGCTTGCTGCGCTCGCCGACGACCCCGAGGCAACCGCCGCGCAGCGCGAGGCCGCCCAGTTTCTGGTCGACAACCCACTGCTGACCCAGCGCCTCGGTCGCTACGGGCGGGCCAACTTCGATCGCTACACGTTGAACTCGTGGGCCGAGGTCGACATGCCGCAGGGGTCGATGGACTTTGGCTACGACGATGTGGTGGCTCTCACCATCGACCAGCAGGCGTTCGGCTCCGACCCGGTGGCCGCCAACCGGTTCGTGATGTCGCTCCCGATGGCCGACCGCAACGGTGACGGCGGTCTGTCGTTCATGCTGGCGTCCTCGGAGGGCACGCGGGCGTTGGCCAACGCCGCGCTCGCCGACGGCGTCGGCGAACTCGGCACGCAGCAGGCCACCATCAGCCACCTGCCCGAGACGATCGCCGGTGACCGCAACCGGTTGATCACGGGGTTCTATGACCTGCTGGCCAAGCGGGCCGATGCGATCTTCGCCGGCGACCTCACCGGCTTTCCCACGGTCGCCGGACACCCCGGATCGAACTGGCTGCACATGGCGCCGTGGGCGTCGGACACCGTCGGTGGTGTGATCAGGGGCGACACGACCGGGCCGTTCGGGTTCACCACCAGTGAGATCCAGCAGGCCGGGGCCGACGGCAACCAATGGATCTTCGACGACATCGGTCGCCGATACAGCGCGTTCATCGAGCTCTACGAGCGGTCCCCGAACCCCACCGAGGCCGAGCTCGAA
The DNA here is from genome assembly GCA_047972065.1 of Desertimonas sp. Lineage (GTDB taxonomy): Bacteria > Actinomycetota > Acidimicrobiia > Acidimicrobiales > Ilumatobacteraceae > JALZMG01. The sequence goes on along the minus strand of JBKEAH010000228.1, from coordinate 2,038 downwards.
CGGTTCTTCCGGCAGAACTTCGACGAGGGTGACGGCACGATCCGCACCGGCTTCGCCGCCTACGTCGGCGCCACCCAGACCGACAACCCCCTCGACGCGCAGTCGCTGCTGTTCCAGGGCAACGTCTTGGTCGCGACCCACGAACAGGCCGGTGCGCAGATCTACCTCGAACGGGTGAGCTTGGGCCCGGACGTGATCACGGCACACTTCGTCGACGCCGGTGTCGGTGGCGAGACGCTCGACATGAACCTCGACATCCCGCCCGGGCCGACGACCAACAACCTGATCATCCCGCAGCCGATCCTGTCGCTCGACACCGGGGACGCCACCGCCGAGCAATTCAGCCGTGGCGGCGTGGTGTTCGCCACGGGCGGCCCCGCCGACGCCGGTGTGGTCGATCTCGAGCCGATGAGTGGGACCGAGCTCTCGCGCCCGGAGTTCTCGCCGTCGACCGAGGTGTGGATCCTCGAGGGCGGGGGGAACGCGGAGAATCCGGACAGCCTGGCCGGTTCGGGTGCCAGCAGCTGGCCCGATTGGGAGGAGCGGATGAACGCCATCCTTCGTCTCTTCGAGCAGAACCACACGTCGGACCGGTTGTTCGACACCTCCCGGAACGACATACCGATGGACGACGTTGGCTGGCTCGACCCGATGGTGTCACCCGGTGGCTGAGCGGGCACGTTCGGCGTTGCTCGGTATCGTCGCCGGGATGGTGGGGGTGGGCGGCTGTTCGGGCGACGACGAAGGTCCGGCGGTCGTCTCGACGAGCATCGAATCGGACTCTTCGACGGCCGGCTCAGTGGGCGGCGAGTCCCCGGAGGACCGGACGCTCGTGATCACGGAGGCGATGTGGGCGGCGACGGGGCTGGACCGTGCGCAGGTCTCGGTTGGGTCATACCGCTACGACTTCGTCGGCGATCACAGCGCCGCCTGCGTGGACCTGCCCGAGGATGATCGGTGGGTCGGGGACCGAGACAGCTCCGTCGCCCCGAGCGTGGGAACGCAGATCGCGATCGAGGAGGCACTGTCCGACCACTTTCGGGGGATCGGTCTGACCGTGCGTCACTACCGCCAGACCCATCCGGCGGCTCGGGGTCGCGGACTCGAGGCCGTCGGCGACGACGTGAAGGTGCTCGCGTACCTCAGCGAGGATGGTCACACGGCGGTGACGGTTCGTGTTGGGCCCTGCGCGACCCGGCTCGGTCGCTTCGGCGACACCTACGAGCTCGACGACTGACGGGACGCGGGCCGGCCCCGGTCGGCTGGCCGTCGACGCGGGCTCGGCCACGTGTCGTCGGTTGGTGGTGCGCGACGATTCCGAGATGGCGCGCCACGACGTCCGAATGGTCCTCGAGCCCGACGACGAGTACACCCACCAGCCCGATGAGGCGTCGAACTACAACGAATCGATGTACCTCAACGCGTTCGACCTGGGGGCCGAGGTCGGCGGCTGGTTCAGGCTCGGCAACCGGGTGAACGAGGGCTACGCCGAGATGACGGTCTGCGTGTACCTCCCCGGCGGCCGGGTCGGGTTCGCGTATCAGCGTCCGGCGATCGACAACAACGACACGATGGCAGCCGGGGGACTCTCCATCGAGGTGGTGACACCCTTCGAGCACCTCAGGGTGCGCTACTCGGGCAAGGTCTGTCTGCTCGACGAACCCGGGCAGATGGCCGAACCACGCGTGGCGTTCAAGAACAATCCGTGGGTCGAGTGCGAGATCGACCTCGACTTCCACGGCGTGTCACCGATGTATGGCGGGCGCCCGGTCAAGCCCGACGGCAGCGACATCGAGACCGACGCCGAGAGGTCCTTCGCCAAAGCCCACTACGAACAGCACTGCAAGGTGAACGGGACGATTCGAGTCGGCGAGGAGGTCCTCGACATCGACGGCCTCGGTCTGCGTGACAAGTCCTGGGGGCCTCGGTACTGGCAGGCGATCGAGTGGTATCGCTGGCTGCCGCTGGCGTTCTCGGAGAACTTCGCGATGATGATCTCCAATGTCGGGGGCCGCTCGGGCGGCATGGTGCTGGTCGG
>JBKEAH010000059.1:0-3211 GCA_047972065.1 Desertimonas sp. | reverse complement strand
GTTCAAGTCCCCCCTCGCCCACCAGAGACGGTCGTACTTCGAGAGCCGGCCCGATACTTGGTCCACTTGAGGTCCGTCCGTGGACGGACCTCGACGTCGGGCACGGTTGCTACCTTCTCCACCAGGCAGGCGAGCACACGGGCCTCTTGCGGACTCAACGGCATGCCGCCATCATGCCCGCCGCGTCGCGGTGTCGTCGTCGTGTTGTCTGGCGCCAGCGGGTCGGGCGTTGGCCGAGCGAGGTGTCAGATCCGGTACCGCACGGGCGGGCACCGAAGCTGACACGTCGGCGGGCCGTGTCGGCTGTTCAGTCGGGGTTGGCGACGATGACGGCTTGGATCTCGGCGACGGGGAGGTCACGGACCGCTGAGGTGGTGGTCGAGGTCTCGAGGGTTCCGGACTGGCCGTCGCTCGCCGCCCACGCCGTGGTCCAGGTGATCGTGGCGGTGACGGGATAGGTGCGGCCGTTGGGCGCCATCGCCGACGAGTCGACGTAGGTGTGGCCGCAGCCTTCGGGGAACTCGTCGGGCATGCTCGCCGGGTAGGGCGGTGGTGGGCCGTCGCACACCGTGTGGTGGTCGTCGCCGGTGTCGATGGTCAGCCGTGCCGGGGTCGCGATGAGGGTGAGGGTGAGACCGCGCAACGAGACGGTGGCGCTGACGGGTGCCCATTGACCGTCGATCTGGTCGATCCAGAAGAACGTCTCGACGTGGACGTAGGCGAAACCTTGGGCGTCGCCGTCGGCGGGGTTGATCCGCAGTACCGGGGTGGGGAGTCGTTCTTCGACGCTGGCGAAGGCGCTGGGGATCAGATCTTGCGGTGTTGGTGGTGGTGCTGGTCGCGCGACTCGGAGCCCTTCCAGCCGCTCGATGACCCACTCCTGGGCGCCGGTGCACGTGTTGACGCTCAACACCTCGGTCGGAGTGAACGGTGGTTCGCGGACCTGCCGTGGCGACACCGGCTCCCATCCACACTCACGGTGCCCGCCATCACCACCACCCGGCGTCGGCCGAGGCGGTGGAGGCGCCGGCGAAGGCTCCGGCTCATCACAGATGGTCATCGTCGCGACCTGGCCAGCGACGTTCGTGACCGTCACCTGCCGACACGCTTGGGCTGACACCGACGTGGTCGTGGTCAACCCTGCGTGCACCAGCGTGAGCGACACCGACACCAGCACTACTCGACGGGGCACGTCTGAACCCCCTCGTACCCGCGGGCCTGTCGAGGGGACTGGTAGGTGATCCAACCCCCGTCGGTCAGACGCATGGGCTCGCGGTAGCGCCCGACGAGCAGCATTCCGGTTCCGGCGACGAGGACCGGTTGACCTGTCGGGGAATTCTCGGGCGGGGTGATGCGCTGGCGATTGTCGACTTCGCACGCCACAACGACGGCGTCGACGAATGGCCGGTCCCCGACCAGCTCGACCGACTCGACGGTCACCGAGAACAGGTCTGGGTTGTTCCGTGCGACGACATCGCCCGTCGCGACGAGATCGGCAACGTGGTCATGGACGGCAACGAACGCCGCCGATCCGGGTTCGAACGCCTCGGCGAGGCGGGCGTCGAGGCCGTCGAGGGAGGGGTTGGCGACGATCGCGTCGACCTCGGCGAAGTTCTCGATGTAGTCGGCAGCGATCTGTTGGCGGAGCGCCTCGTCGGCCTGATCCTGGCTGGTCGACGAAGTCGCCGGAATCGAAGTCGCCGGAATCGTGGCCGTGATCGACGAGGCCATCGTGCTCGACGTCGACGCGGCGGCGGGAGACTCGGTCGGCGGCGACGCGGTGTCAGATGGCGGGGTCGTCGCCGGCCGGGTTGCCGGCGACAGCGTGTCGCCGGCGGCGGTCGACCCGGTCGAGGACTCGCCGCCGTCGCACGCCGCGGCCGTGACGGCCACCAGCGCCCCGATCACCACCAGCAGCCGAACCCGTCGTTCCACCTGTGTCCACCTCGCTGGTTGGCCCCCGCCGCCGCGGACCCTACCGCTGCACCCCTCGTCGGTCGGTTCGTGCCCACACCCCCCAATGGGTCACCACAACCGACAGGCGGAAACGCGAGACGGGTGGGGATGCCTGCGCCAGCTGGGTGGACGTGTAGCGATCAGGCGCGGGACATCGTCTCTGACCCCCACTGCTGGCGGGCGGAGCCCAACCCAGTCGCCTGACGCACCTGGGCGACGACACCGACGACAGCGATCGCCACGTACAACAGGTACCACCACCCGTTGTCGGCGGCCCGCTCGGTCGTCGAGCCCCGCTCGAGTTGATCGACGTCGATCGTGCCGGCCACCAGCATCACCCCGAACACCGCGACGCTGGCCCCGCCGAGCGCGGTGAGCACGATCAGCAGCACCGCCGGCACATCGGCGCGCACAGCGAGGACCGCGAGACCGAGACCGACCACCACCCCGGCCAGCACGATCAACCAGGACCACGACACCCCGAATGCCGTGAGCACGGCGGTGCCCAACGCGAACCCGACGGTGGCCATGGCCAGCACGACCGACACCTGGTAGTAGAGGTAGGCGAGGATGCCGAACACGAGCGCCACGATGATCCCCACGACCCATGACGCCGTCGTGCGGAGAAACCCGTCGTCGCTGGTGCCCGCGACCAGCCCGGCGCCGAGCACGAACCCGGCGAACATCCCCCAGATCGGGATGAGCACACGCATCGCGACGTAACCACGCCAGCAGAACGCGACGCCGACGACGATGGCCAACAGGCCGACGATCACTTCGGTCATGGTCCCAGACCTCCCCTGTCGGTGACGACGATGCAGCGTACGCCCCCCGGACACCGTCGTGAGTGACCAGCGCACCGACCCTCGATCGTCGATCGTCGGCCGCCCCGAGTCGCCCGCGACGCCGACACCGACACCGACACCGACACCGCGGGCGGGCCCGGCGGACGGGACTCAGGTCCCCGCGTCGGGCGCGCCAAAGAACATCTGGGCGTCGAAGTAATCGCGCCACGCGGCGATCCGACCGTCGCGCAGCGCGAACACGCCGGCGACCGGCAACACCACATCCCGTCCGCCAAAGGTCATTCGATCGATGCGCTCGGTGTGGACGACGGCACCCGCACTGGCGATGTTGCGGATCTCGAACTCGATCGTCGGCGACCCCGGCACGTACGTCTCGAGCGTCGCCCGGATCGCGTCACGGCCCTCCGCCGGTGGGAACGGGATGTTGTGGTACACGGCGTCGTCGGTGA
>JBKEAH010000025.1:0-18629 GCA_047972065.1 Desertimonas sp. | reverse complement strand
AACGGCATCAAGGCGGCCTCGGGCACCTCACCCCCGCCGAGTACGCTGACAAGTGGCGCCACGACCACGGACACCCGAATCTGGCATAACCCCGTGTCCAAGAAACCGGGTCACGTTCAGCCTCCGGCTCGATCAAACCGTGACGCACCAAACACCGATAGATCGACGACCGGCCAGGCAACGGCACCACCCGCTCGGCTTCGAGCCGGAACAAGATCGTCCGCGGACCCCACCCCGGATTTGACCGGCGGAGCTCCACGATCCGAGCCTCCACCTCCGGTGACATCTGATGCGGACACGACAACGGTCGCGCCGACCGATCCGCCAACCCCGCGATCCCCTCTGCCGCGTACTTCCGCAACCACCGATGCACCGTCTGACGCGTCACCCCGAACCGGACCGCCACATCCGTCACCGTCGACGCCTGGTTCAACACCTCGAGCACTGCCTGATAGCGCTGCTCCACCAGCCCCAACTCCACCAACACGATGACGACCTCCCCGCGGACCGACGACGGACCCACCGTCATCATCGAAGAGGCTCAGCACCAGCCAAGCGAACACCAGCGCGTCACACAGCTACCGGAACCACTGTCGCCCAGCTACCGGAGCCAGTCCCGAAAGTGTCACCCACCTACCGGAGCCAACATGTCCACCATGACCCGGAACAGCACACCACATGGTTAGAAGATCGGCCCCATGACGCGACGAAGCCCTGGCAGATCTTGTGATCTACCAGGGCTTTCGTTGGTGGCGGGGGCAGGATTTGAACCTGCGACCTTCGGGTTATGAGCTGGCTCGGGGTCATGTCGGGCTGTGACGGGTAGTGCCGGATCATGCCGTCTAGCTGGGGTTTCGTGGCTTCATGATGTCGGGCCTTGACGGCTCGTATCAGCCCGTGACGACCAGATGGTTAGAAGAATGGTTAGAAGAGTTGCCTAGAACGTTGATTTGCCTGCGTCAGGCAACTCCATGTTTCAGGCAACTCGATCTAGAATCCCCTCGTGGGGCGTCCAGCGATTCCGGAGGCGAGCCGGCGGCGGCTCGACGCTGCGGTCGAGCGACTCCGCTCGCTCGTGCCGGCGACCTGGGGGGTGCGAGTGGCTCGGCGGACCGCCGACGGCGGCGATGTGCTCGTCGTCGGAGAGGACGGCACCGAGTCGAGGATCGCCACCGTCACGCGGAAGCGTCTCGATCCACGCTCGGTCGAGCGCATCGCGTTCACCGAGTTGCCGGCGATGGTCTATGCCGAGTGGCTCAGCCCGCGGACGCGCGACCTGCTGCGAGAACGCCGAGTCGGCTACCTCGATGGCACTGGCAACGCGGATCTCCGGCTCAGCCGGCCAGCGCTGATGGTCCGCACCGACGGCGCCGACCGAGACCCCGACCCGAAGGCAACGAGTGGCCCGACGCTCCGCGGTCCTCGAGCCTGGGCGCTCATGCGAACGATGGCCGAGGTCCGCCCGCCCTACACGGCAGGCGACCTGGCTGCGTTCCTCGGGATCGACAAGGGCTACGTCTCGAAGGTCCTCCAGGCGCTGGCTGCCAATCGGCTGATCGACCGGGCTCCCCGAGGCCCTGTCACGGACGTCGCATGGGAACCGCTGATCCGTCGGATCGCGTCGTCGTACTCGATGTTCGACAGCAATGAGACCTCGACGTGGGTCGCGTCGAGCGGACCCGCTCAGCTCCTCGACGACCTCACCGGTAAGAACACTCGTCGTTGGGCAGTGAGCGGATCGTTCGCCGCGTCCGGGCTCATCTCGGTGACGGCGCCAACGGTCGCCGTGATCTACACCGACGATGCTGAGCGGCTGGCCAAGCTCGCTCGGCTGCTTCCCACCGACACCGGTGCGAATGTCGTGCTCGCTGAGCCCTTCGACCCGATCGTCTTCGACAGGACCGGGACCGAGGGCAGCTACCCGCGAGTGTCCGCCGCCCAGACCGCGATCGATCTGCTCACCGGCAACGCCCGGATGCCGTCCGAAGGCGAGCAACTGCTCGAGGCGATGCAGCGGAGTCTTCCGTCGTGGCAACACGAACACCTGCGACGCACGCCCTGAGCCTTCGGCTGAACTTGATAAGTTCGATTCGATCTCGGGACTGCGTATCAACTTCGCGCCGGACTTGATAAGTTCGCTTTGCCGAGGGATCGGCTACTCAACTTCACGCGATCGAACGGACAGAGGCCCGCATGGCACGAGGACGACCCAGTAGGGCGACGATCTACCAGCGGCTCGACGACGCGCTCGACGAGCTGAACGAACGATTCGGGGGCCTGCCTACTCCGAAGGAGTCGGAAACGGTCTGGTCGGACATCTGGCACCTCGAGGCCCACCACTCGACGGCGCTCGAAGGCAACACCCTCGTTCTCCGTGAGGTCGCTCAGCTTCTCGACCAGCGTCGGGCGGTTGGCGCGAAGCCACTCAAGGAGTACATGGAAGTCGAGGGCTACAGCGACGCGGCCCGATGGGTATACGGCCAGGCGCTCGATCCCGACGACTGGAGCGACGGCGGCTTGATCAACCTGAACGAGGTCCGCCGGATTCACCACATGGCGATGACGCCCGTGTGGGGCGTCGCCCCTCACCCCGACGCGACCGACGCCGAGTCGCCGGGGAGCTTCCGACAGCACGAGATTGCAGAGTTCGACGGCGGCATGACGCCACCGCCGTGGCCAGAGGTGTCGGCGATGCTCGCCGACTGGGTCGCCGACGTGGTCAAGCTCGGCGAGACCGTGGCGTCGGGCGCTGAACTCGATGTCCCGCTGCCAGAGCTACTGGCACAGCTACATCATCGGTTCGAGTGCATCCACCCGTTCATCGACGGCAACGGACGAGTCGGCCGCCTCGCGCTGAACCTGGTGCTGGTGCGTCTCGGCTACCCGCCGGTGGTCATCTTCAAGAAGCAGCGCGACGCGTACCTGCGCGCGCTCCAGCGTTCCGACGAAGGCGATCACGGCGCGCTCGGAGAGATCATCGCCAGGGCGATGCTCGACAACCTCAATCGGTTCGTCGTGCCAAACGTTGCCGGACCCGCTCGGCTCGTGCCGCTGGCGGCACTTGCCGACGACGACTTCTCCGTGCCGGCGCTCCGACAGGCAGCACAGCGCGGCCGTCTCGACGCCGTTCAGGGCTCGGACGGCATCTGGCGCAGCTCCCGCAACGCCGTCAAGGAGTACGCGGCGACGAAGCACAGGCGACGGCCGAAGGCTGAATGAAAGAGGCAGGACGGCACGAATGGCACCTGAGCCTGATCCGAAGTTGATCGAGTTCGTCGAGCAGCGGGACATCCAGCGGGACTTTCGCGACCCGTTCTCGCATCGCTGGACCGTTGCCCACGAGTCGAGCCTCGACGCGGACGCGAGCGTTGGTCGTTCCGCGCTCTTCGTTGAGCCGAGCGCTCGCCAGCGCGTGATCGAGCGCGGGCCCGGCTGGCCGCATGGCTACGACAACGGCCCTGCGTTCGTCGAGCACTGGGGTGAGGACCACCGAGTACGGGAGTACCTCCCGACAGGCAATGACGAAGGCCTACACCCGCTGGTGATCACACAGAGCTTCTACGGTCTCAAACCCGACCCCGCTCCGCGCCTCATCGACGAGTTCGTGCTGTTCCACAATCTGTGGCGCGACGACGAGAGCGGGCACTACTTCAAGTTGCTCGACGACGGCCGCACCGACCCGGTGGCGTACTTCGAAGACGGTCGCATGCTCGTGCGCACGGATCTCGTACGGCAGTTGGGAACGGGCTGGGTCTGGGCGACGACGACTCTCGCTGAGAGGCCTCAGGTCGGGAGGGCGAACTGGATGTCGATCTCGATGTCGACCTTCTTGCCCAGCGCGACCTTGTCGACGCCGAGGGGCATGTTGAAGTCGATGCCGAAGTCGTCGCGGGCGATCTTGGTCGTGGCGATGAAGCCGGCGTGCTCGAGGCCGTCGCCGGGGTGGACCATGACACCGGTGAACTCGACGTCGAGGGTGACCGGACGGGTCACGCCATTGATCGTCAGATCACCGGCGGCCCGGTACTCACCATCGCCGGCGTCGGTGATCCCCGTCGACGCGAACGTCATCGTCGGGTTCGAGTCGGCCGAGAAGAAGTCGGTGGAGCGGAGGTGGGCGTCGCGATCGGGCTGGTTGGTGTCGATCGTGGCGATGTCGATGGTGGCCCCGAACTTGGTCGCGGTGAGACTCTCGCCGACGTCCAAGGATGCGTCGATGCCGTTGAAGCGCCCCCGCACATTGGTGAGGCCGAGGTGTCGGACCTTGAAGTGGACGCTCGAGTGGTTGGGGTCGATCTGCCAGGTGCCGGCGGTCAGGGGGAGTGAGCTCACGATTCCTCCGAATCGGGTCGAGAGAACGAACGCAGGTGATAGTAACGCTCGTAACAATGTCGAGCAACACGATCGCGTGGCGGGTGGACGGTACGCTGGTCACGTGGATCAGCCCGAGGGAGCGCCGCCAGCTGCTTCGGCCGAAACCGCGCACCGCGATCTCGTGGAGCTGTCGACGCGCTTCGCCCATGCCTTCGCGAGATGGCTCGACGCCGGCTCCGATGATGGGTTGACCTACCCGCGCCTCGGTGTGCTCGAGGTGCTCCACTGCCGGGGTCCCCAGAAGATGAAGGACCTTGCCGACCTGCTCGGGCTCAGCGCGAGGAACTTGACGACCGCGGCCGATGCCCTCGAGGCCGACGGTCTGGTGCGTCGGTCGGCCAACCCGTGCGATCGGCGATCGACGCTGCTGGAGCTCACCCCGACCGGGCAGGCGGCGGCCGACGAGTCTCTCGAGCCCCGCCTGTCCAGGATCGGTCGCCTGTTTGACCGTCTGTCACCGACGGCGCGCGCCGACCTGCGTCGCAGCCTGCGGGTCCTCGTCGCGGCGATGGACGATGCGGGGGACGCGGGCACCGATCACGCGACCCCGCCGGCGGTCAGAACTCGATGATCAGGCGGCCGCGCACGCCGCCGGCTTCGAGGGCTCGGTGGGCGTCGGCGGCGCGCTCGGGTGTGAACGTCGCGGCCACCCGCGGCGTGATCTCGCCCCGCTCGACCTGCTGGCGCAGCCGGTCGAGCGCCTCGTGGTTGCGGGCGTAGGCGCGGACCCACACCTCGTGGATCGTGATGCCGCGCCCCGGCGCCTCGGTCGGCGTCCCACGGACCACGGCGATGTCGCCACCGTCGCGCACCGCCGGGTACAGCAGCTCGCGCTGCACCGAGCCATCGGCGAGCGCGTCCACCCCGCCGGGCACCACGGCGAGTATCCGGTGGGCAGCGTCGTCGCCGCGGCGCACCACCTCGTCGCTCCCGAACGAGCGGACCAACGCCTCGTCGGCCTCGGACGCATCGGCGATGACCCGCAGGCCGTCGGCCCTGGCCAGCTGGACCACATAACCGCCGTAGGCGCCGGCCGCGCCGCTGACGGCGAGCGTGGCCCCCGTCGGCAGGTCGAGCAGGTCGAGCGATAGGCGCGCCGTCAGCGCGTTCATCGGGAGCGAGGCGGCTTCGGGGAACGACGCCCCTGCGGGCACGGCCACGACCGACTCGGCGGGAAGGACCAACGACTCCGTGTAGCCGCCGTGGGCTCCCGTGGGAGCGACGATCGCCATCACCCGGTCGCCCACGGCGACCCCGGTCGTCACGTCGGCGCCGACCTCGTCGACCTCACCGGCGACGTCCATTCCCGGCACGTAGGGTGGCGGCCCGGCCTTGCGCACAATGTCGGCGCGCGACCCGCTGCGCAGCATCGTGTCGGTCGGGTTGACCGCGGCGGCCCGGACACGCACGCGGACCTCACCGGTGCCCGCGTGGCGTTCGGGAAGCTCGACGATTCGCAACACCTCGGGGCCACCAAAGTCGACGACGGCGACGGCGCGAACCATCAGCTACCTCCTTCGATGCGTCGGCTGCCGGTCCTTACCGCTCGCCGCTGACGGGTTGCTCGCGTGGCCACCATATGAGACCGTCGCCGCGCGGGATCAGCGGGGCAGGCGCGGCAGCACGTCGCGCACGAGGTGCTGATGGGCAACGGTGGTCTCGTCGGGGTAGCGCTCCCGGGTGGCCTGATTGGGGATCGTCATCACCACCCGATCGATGCCGAGGGCGACGATCTCGGCGACCCGCTCGCGGAAGCGATCGGGGCCACCGACGACCGCGAACCGGTCGACGAAGTCGTCGGTCAGGGTCTCGGTCTGCGCGCTCTCAGGCTCGCCGTGGTGTTTCATGTCGTACCGATCGCGGATCTGCCGGACGACATGCTCGGCCCCACCGCTCAGCGGTCCAACCGGCTTGCCGTGCATCGCCGAGAAACGCGAGAACGACGCCAAGCCACCAGACACCAGCGTCCGTGCGGTCGGTAGATCCGGATGGCAGGCCACGTTGACGTAGACGCCGAATCGCAGCTCAGCCGGATCTCGACCCGCCTCCACGGCGGCGGCCCGGGCCGTGTCGATGCCCCAGGCGATTCGCTCGAGGTCGGCGCCCACGGTGAAGGTGACGATGTCGGCGTGTCGGCCGCCCACGCCGATCGCCTTCGGGCCGGTGGCGATGACCTCGACCGGCACCTTGGGCACGTCCGGATCGAGCCAGCGCACCCAGCTGTCGCTGGGTTGGTCGCCGAGCTCAAGGGTCGAGATGTCGGCGCCCTCGCGGAGCAGCTCCTCGAACGGGACCCGTCCGCCGCTCAGATAGGACTGGACGTGGCGCACGTACGTCTCGAACACCGCCATCGACGCCGGCGCCTGACCGATGTAGGCGAGTGCCGAGTCCCCGCGGCCGATCCCGTAGGAGGCCCGCCCGCCGGATTCGGCCTGCAGCGCCGCCATCGCCGACGCGCTCACCGCGGGATGACGGGTGACCGGGTTGGAGACGCCAGGCGTGACCTTGAGCCGTGAGGTTGCCGCCAGGGCGGTGGCCATCACGACGAAGACGTCGGGTCGTAGGTTCTGCGAGTCGGTGAAGACGAGGCCGTCCCAGCCGTCGGCCTCGTCGGCGCGAGCGTGCTCGGCGAACCGGCCCGGTTCGGACCGACCAAAACCCCAGTACTCGGTCATGTCGTGCTCCCTTCGGGCCGTAGCCCGTTCGTGCCGGCGTTGGCGGGTGCTTCGGCGAGGAGACCGGCGACGACCTCGTCGAGCTCGACGGGATCCCAACGTCGTTCCACGTCGACCGTCGGCCCGGCGACCCAACCGTCGGCGACGACGATCCGTCCGCCACGGACGCCGAAGACCCGTCCGGTGACCGCCGCCGACCGCTGGCTGCCGAGCCAGACCACGAGCGGGGCGATGTTGCCCGGGTCGACCGGGTCGAAGTCGGCACCTTCGCCCGCCAGCATCCCAGCTCGTTCGAAGACCCCCGCGGTCAGCCGGCTCAGCGCGGTCGGATAGACCGCATTGGCGGTCACCCCGTAGCGCTCGAGCTCTCGGCTGGCGACGATCGAGAACGAGGCGATGCCGGCCTTGGCCGCGGCGTAGTTGGCCTGTCCGGCGTTGGCGTACAAGCCCGACGATGACGTCGTGTTGATCAATCGACCGTTCACGGTCTCGCCCGCCTTGGCCCGATCCCGCCAGTGCCGTGCCGCCCAATGGGTCGGGGCGAACGTGCCACGCAGATGGACGCGCACCACCGAGTCCCACTCCTCGGGTGACATGTTGGCAATCGTGCGGTCGCGCAGGATGCCCGCGTTGTTGACCAGCACGTCGAGGCGTCCGAACTCGGCAACCGCCTGGTCGATGAGCGCCCGGGCATCATCGAAGTCGGAGACGTCGCCACCGTTGACGACGGCCCGCCCGCCGAGGCGGTGAACCTCCTCGGCCACCTCTTCGGCGGGTCCGGCCGATGCCGCGCCGGTGCCATCGCCACCGGCGCCGAGGTCGTTGACGACCACGTTGGCGCCCTGGCGGGCGAACTCCAGCGCGTACTCCCGACCGATGCCGCGTCCTGCTCCGGTGATCGCAACGACACGGCCTTCGCAGATCTTGGTCATGGTGGCCCCTTCGGCAGTGCTGGCGGTGCTGGTCATCGCCCCATGAACACCGGGTCGCGACGATCGGCGGTGGCGGCGACGCCTTCGCGCCAGTCGTCGGTGGTCATCAGGCGTTCCTGCTCGGCTCGCTCGCGGGCGACGGCAACACGTACGGCCGCGGCCAGCGGCCCCCGCATCGTCTCGCGGATCGAGGCGACGGCGAGGGGAGCGGATGCCGCGATCGTGGCGGCCCGGGCCTGGGCGGCGGGGCGCACCTCATCGAGGGCGACGAGTTCGTCACACAAACCGATCGCGGCGGCCTCCGCCCCGTTGACACGCCGGCCGGTGTAGAGGAGATCAAGTGTGGCCTGCTGGCCGATGACCGGTGGCAACGTCGCCGTCAGGCCGAAGCCGTGGTGAAATCCGAGCCGGGCGAAGTTGGCGGCGAATCGTGCCTCGGGAGCAGCGATGCGAAAGTCAGCGACGAGGGCCAGCCCCAGCCCCCCACCGATGGCAGCACCTTGCACGGCGGCGATGATGGGCACCTTGCCGTCGAACAGGCGGGTCGCCGCCTCGTACAGGTGGGGCGCGCCCGGAGCCCGCGTGGTCGGACTGCCGGAGAAGTCGGCGCCGGCGCAGAAGTGCCGTCCCTCGCTGCACAGCACGATCGCCCGGCATCCCTCGCTCTCGAGGCGTTCGAAGGTGTCGGCCAACGCCTCGATGAGGTCGATGTCGAAGAAGTTGTTCGGCCCGCGTCGTATCTCAACCTCGGCGGTGTGGTCGGGGTTCAGGCTGACCCCGAGTTCAGCTGCCTCCATGTCCGCACCCTATCGCGACATCGACATGTATATCGACTTCGACTACAATGACGATGTGGGAACTGCAGAGGGGCACGACACGCTGATCGACCAGGTCCGCGCCGAGGTGCGGGCGTGGGTGAGCGAGCGGTGGGACCCGGAGCTGCCGCTCGTCGAGTGGCGCGACCGTCTCCTCGAATCTGGGTGGGCCGTGCCCGCTTGGCCGGAGCGCTGGTACGGGCGCGGGCTCCCCGACGCCGTCGTGCCGCACGTCGCCGATGAGATCGTCGCCACCGGCGCGGTCGGGCTGCCGGTTGGGGGAGGGGTCGGTCTGGCCGGTCCGACGATCCTCGCCCATGGACCGGACCACGTGCGCGAGCGCTTCCTCCGCTCGATCCTCACCGGCCGCGACACGTGGTGTCAGCTGTTCAGCGAGCCGGGTGCCGGCTCCGACCTCGCCGGGCTGACGACGCGGGCCGAGCTCGATGGCGATGAGTGGGTCATCAACGGTCAGAAGCTCTGGAACACCAGCGCCCACCACGCCGACTTCGGCATCCTCGTCGCCCGCACGAACTGGGACGTCCCGAAGCATCGCGGACTGACGTACTTCGCGATCCCGATGCGCCAACCCGGAGTCGAGGTACGCCCGCTCAAGCAGATGAACTTCCACAGCTCCTTCAACGAGGTGTTCATGAGCGACGCCCGCATCCCGAAGGACTACGTCATCGGTGAGATCGGCGACGGCTGGAAGGTGGCCCTCACGACCCTGGCGTACGAACGTCGGATGGGCACGTTGGGTCGGCCCCAGTACACCGAAGCGGCGGGCCGTGCCCTCGATGAAGCTCGCCGCGAGGCGGCCAGCTACTACGAGACCTACGCCTGGTACCCCCAGCGCGCTGGCCGAGTCGATCTCGTCCGGCCGCGCGCCGAGCAGACCGGACGGAACACCGACCCCGTCGTTCGGCAGGAGATCGCCCGTCTCATCGAACTGCAGCGTTGTGCCCAGTGGACGGCCAGCCGGGCCCGTGCCGCGCTCGATCTCGGGCGCCCGCCTGGTGCCGAGGGATCGCTCGGCAAGCTGGCCATCAGCAATATCGCCCGGCAAGCGGCACGGGTGCACTCATCGATCGGCGGTGCGGCGGGCCTGCTCAGCGGGGACGATGCCCCCGATGACGGGCTGATCACCGAAGTCCTCATCTCGGTGCCGGCACAATCGATCGCCGGTGGCACCGACGAGATCCAACGGAACATCATCGGCGAGAAGGTTCTCGGCCTGCCGCGTGAGCCGGCCCCGGAGAAGGACCAGCCCTTCCGGGACATTCCCCGCAACGGTTGAGTACCGGTCGGCGGCGGCCCGAGGTGTGGGGTGGTGCTCAGGCCGTCTCGGGAACCTGAAGCACCCCGGCGCCGACCGCTTCGTCGATCTCCGCCTCCGACATCTTGAGCAACTCCCGGGCCACGTAGCGGGTGTGCTCGCCCAGCAGCGGAGCCGGTCGTAGCTCCGGGTCGAGGATTCCCGGGGCGAGGAAGGGTCCGTTCTCCATGCGCACCGCGTCGTCGAGATGGGGATGCGTCGCCGTGCGGAGAGACCCGCGGCTGCGGAGCTGCTCGTCGTCGACGATCTCGGCGAGGTGGCGCATCGCCGCGGCGGGAACTCCGGCGGCCTGCAGCAGGCGCTCAACCTCATCGGGCGCGTGCAATGTGGTCCACGCCGAGATGGCACTGGCGATCTCGTCGCGCTGGCGCAGCCGACGTTCAGCTCGCCGCAACTCCGGCCCACCGAGCCATGCCGGCTCGGTGATGACACCACACAAACCGGCCCAGTCCTCGTCGTCGCCGATGGTGATGACGCACCAGGCGTCGTCTCCCGAGCACGGATAGACGCCGGTGCCTGCTTCGTCGGCGACGACGTTGCCGTGCGGCCGCGACGAACCGGGGTGCAGTGACTCGGCGAGCAACTCGGGTGCCAGTGCCATCAGGATGGCCTCGGATTGTGCCAACGCGACGTGAGCTCCTTTCCGATGGCCGTGCCGGGCGATCAGGCAAGCGAGCGCGGCGGCGTCGGCGACACGGGCGGCCAGATGGTCGGGGTAGATCGTGGACGAGTCCCCGAACCCGACTTCGTCGTCCGCGTAGCGCCACAGGCTCGTGAGCCCCGAGGTGCAGCGAACGAGCGGGCCGTAACCCATCCAGTCACGCCAAGGACCGGTCTCACCCATCGCGCTGCTGGTGACCACCACCACAGCCGGATTGACCGACCGCAGCACGTCAGGGCCGATGCCCAGCTCCTCGATCGTGCCGGGCTTGAAGTTGGACAGCACCACGTCGGAGCTGGACACGAGTTGCAGGAAGAGATCGCGGCCCGCGACGGTGCGCAGGTCGACGCCGAGTCCGAGCTTGCCGCGTTGGGCGATCGCGAAGCGGTCGGTCATCGGCGCTGGCAACGCTGCCCGCGACCCGTCCGGGTACGCCCGGTTCTCGACCTTGATCACCTCGGCGCCCTGGTCGGCGAACAGCCGGCCGGCCTCGGCTCCCATCACGATCACGCCGAGATCGAGCACCCGCAGTCCGTTGAGCGCGCGGCGTGGTGGAACGGCCGGGCATGACGAGGCGTCGGTCACCTTCGGCTCGACCGGGTCCAGCGACTCGAGGAGCAGCTGATGCTCGCCGAGCCGTGGTGCGCGGTGGCGAACACCGGCTCGGCGGCCGTCGATGTCGACGTAGCCCGTGGGCACCCGACCGGTCACGCCGGGCGCGATCTCACAGTCGGCGATCGCGCCCCGGGTGAGGAAGTGCTCGCAGTCGAGGACCTCACCAATCGAGAGCACCGGTGCGATCGGAACGCCGTGGGCCTGGCCGGCCGCCACCAGCTCCATGGCCGGGCGGTCGGCGAAGAACCGGGCGATCACGGGCACGACCTCCCGAAAGGCGGCGTAGCGCCGGTGGAGGTTCTCGAGCTGGGGGTCGGCCAGCTCGGCCGGCTCGCCGAGCCAGGCCCGCAGCGACCGCCACTGCCGTGACGAGAGCACGACGATTCGCACATAACCGTCGGCACATCGGAAGATCGGGTAGGGCTGGAAGGTGCTGCGGTCGCGGTGTCGTCGGCCATCGCGGCGGACCGCAGCCGCGGTGCCGATCGAACCGAGCGGTGGATCGATGACCTGGGCGACGGTCTCATGGATCGAGATGTCAAGGTGCTCACCGCGCTGGGTGATGAGGCGATTCCAGTACGCGACGAGGATCGACCAGGCGCCTTGGATCGCGGCCGAGGTCTCGGCCAACGCGGCCGGAGGCATCAGTGGTTCCCGCTTGGGTGAACCCGATCGGCTGAGGATCCCACTGGAGGCCATGTGGACCCAGTCGCTGGCGACGTGGTGCGCCCGTGGGCCCCGTTGGCCGAAGTCGGTCATCGATGCGATGACGAGGTGCGGCACGCGTGCGAGCACGTCCGCGGGCCCGAGCCCGTAGGCGTCGAGCGTTCCGGGGGCGCTGGTCTCGATCCACACGTCCGCCGTTGCCAGGAGACGCCGCAACACGTCGCGATCGGCATCGGTGCGCAGGTCGATCGTCACCCCAAGCTTGTTGGCGTGGCTGGTCGCGAAGTCGAGACCGACCTCGCCGGCGCGGTGCCGTCGGCGGCTGTCGGCGCCTTCGGGCGGCTCGACGAGGATGACTTCGGCGCCGAGATCGGCGAGGAACCGGCCGCATGCTCCGGCGCGGCCGTTGGACATGTCGATGACACGCAGCCCCTCGAGCGGGAGCGCGGTCGTCACGAGGCGGTCCAGGCTGGGGTCCGCTTCTCGGCGAACGCTCGTGGCCCTTCCTGTGCATCGGCGCTCGCGAACACCGCTCGTCGAAGATCGTCGTGGACGCGCACGGCGTCGATCTCGCCGACCGCCATCGAGGATCGGGCAACCGCCTTCGAGTAGCGCACGGCGAGTGGCGCGCCCTGGCAGATCTTGTCCGCCAACGACTTCGCCGCATCGAGCCCACCGCCACGTGGCACGACACGGTTGACCAGTCCGAGCGCGAGCGCACGGGCGGCGTCGATCGGCTCTCCGGTCAGGATCATCTCCATCGCGATGGCGGGAGGCACTCGGCGAGGGAGCCGCTCGAGGCCCCCGGCTCCAGCGACGATTCCACGACGTACCTCGGGAAGGCCGAACGTCGCGTGCTCTTCGGCGACCACCAGGTCGCACGACAGGCAGATCTCGGTACCGCCGCCGAGCGCGAAGCCATTGACCGCCGCGATCACCGGCTTGAGAAACGTGCGCGTGGTGATGCCGGCGAAACCGCCGAGCTCGGGGACCGTCGGACGGCCGCGGGCAAGGGTCTTGAGGTCGGCGCCTGCACAAAAGGACCGCTCGCCGGCTCCGGTGATCACGAGCACCCAGATCGACGGGTCCGCTTCGAGCTCGTCGATGGCGGCGGCCATCTCGATGGTCACCTGTCGACTGATCGCGTTGCGGGCCTCGGCTCGGTTGATCGTCAACACGCCGACGCGGTCGTGACGCTCGATGAGCACGAGCGCAGCTGATGCGTCCGTTTCGGTGAAAGAAGGATCGTTCATCAGTGTCGACATAGTAGTCGAAATGCTGCTCCCCCCGCTGGTAGCCGGTCACTCGGACCGGCGGTGGGCGCTCAGCTCCTTGTCGACGATCCGTCGAGTCGCCGCCCGCGTTCGGGAAGGTCGGCGAACTCGACTCGAAGACTGTCCTTGGCCAGCTTGCCCAGCGGTGAGCGCGGCAGCTGCCGGTCGAGGAACTCGACGTAGCGGGGCGTCTTGTAGGTCGCCAGCCGGCTCCGGCAATGGTCGACGACGTCGACGGCGTCGACCGGCTCGCTGGTCACCACCAGCGCGGCCGGAGTCTCGCCGTACTGCTCGTCGGCGACTCCGATCACCGCGACCTCGACCACCCCGGGAAGCTCGCCGATGACGCGCTCGAGCTCGGCCGCGTAGATGTTGATCCCCCCCGAGATGATGACGTCCTTGGTCCGGCCGACGACGCGCAGACCACCGTCGGCGTCGATCGTGCCGACGTCGCCGGTGTGGAGACGGCCACCGGCGAACTCGACGGCGGTGGTCTCGGGATCATCGAGGTAGCCCGCCGCGATCCCTGGACCCTCGATCACGATCTGACCCGGTTCCCCCGGCTGGCAGTCCTCACCGTCGTCGCTGACCACACGGACCCGGCGGAGGATCCCACCCTGCCCGGCGACCTCGGGTCGGGAGCGAGCCAGTTCGACCGACGGGAGCGACGCCAGCGAGCAGCCCTCGGTCAGTCCGTACGCCTGCCGAAGCGTCACGCCCTTGTCGGCCCATACCTCCAGCAGGCTGCGCGTGACCGGGTTCCCGCCGGCGATCGCCAACGTCAGTGAGCTGAGGTCGGCGGATGCGAACGACGGTTCTTCGGCCATCTGCTCGTAGAAGATCGTCGTGCCGGAGATCGCGGTGATCCGCTCGCGCTCGATCAGTTCGAGGGCGCGTCGAGGGTCCCACTTCGGGAGCAGGACAACGCTTCCACCGCCGATCAGCGGACCAAGGAAGCTGTTGAGCAGGCCCCCGAGGTAGGCCAACGACACCACATCGAGGGCGCGGGCACGCAAGGCGTGGGGCTCCTGAAGCACGTACTCGAACTGAGCGTTCATCATCGCTCCGTGACTCATCAGCGAGCCCTTTGGCAGGCCTGTGGAGCCGGAGGTGAAGGCGATGACCGCCAGTTGGTCGCCACGCGCCGCATGCTCGAAGGGAGCGTCCGGCACCGGCGCGTCGAGCAACTCGGAGAACGGCACCAGCTTCCAGCGTTGTGGAGCGGCCGCGGTGGCGGCCTCGACGATCGGCTGGCGCTCGGCATCGACCAGTACCGCCGTGGCGTCGACCCGTCCGAGCATCGCGGCGATCTCGGTCGCCGACAGCCGCTCGGTCATCGGCACGATCGTGGCGCCGAGCTTGAGAACGCCGAGTGCGCTGTAGCACCAGCCCAGTCCGATGCCGCCGATGATGCCGACGCGATCGCCGGCCGCGATCCCGCGACGCGCCAGTTCGGCGGCGAGGGCATCGCTGCGTCGGTCCAACTCGCCGCGGCTGATGGTCTCGTCCCCGCACGAGATCGCCGGTGCGGTTGGGTCGCGCCGCGCCCAGGAGCGGATCGGGCTGACCAGGTCGGGGCGAGCATCCAGGTTCATGACGTGCCTCCGTGGGGCATCGAGGTGAGGAGTGGGTTGGGAAGCTCGTGTACGCAGACCTCCTCGGACTCCGTGTCCAGCGTGGCGTAGGTGACCGTCGTCCGACGTTCGGGGTCGTCGGACTTGCCCAGCGAACCGGGGTTGACGAACAACGTGCGTCCGATCCGATGGGTGAAGGCGGTGTGGGTGTGTCCCATGATCACGAAGTCGGCATCGAGCTCATCGGCGCGGCCGAAGCGTGGGTTGCCCGGGACGAGGTAGTCCCCGTAGGGCTCCCACGGACTGCCGTGCACCATCAACAGCGACTTGTCGCCGATGCGGGTGCGGATCTGGAGTGGTTGGTCGGCAACGAACGCGAGCAGCGCCGTGTCCACGCGGGGGGACGTTCGAGCGTTCACCCCCGCGGGTGCGAGCAGGCTGAGCTCGTGGTTCCCGAGCACGTACCGGGTGGTGTCGTCTCTGATCTTGGCGACCACCTCGTTGGAGAACCGGTGGTCCGAGAAGGCGTCGCCGGCGACGAGAACCTCGTCCACCGTCGGGGTGAGCTGCTCGAGCGCCCCGCTCAGTGCCTCGATGTTGCCGTGGATGTCGGCGATGACTCCGATCCGCATGTCGTCCCCTTTTCGACGCAGATGTCGATATCACAGCACGTTCCCCTTGTTCGGGAGCGCTCGGCAGAGTCTAGTCAGATTAGATAATTCGTCTACGATGGTGCGCGTCGGTCGGCTGCGGGCTAGTTTCGACGTCGATATCGATTAGAGGGCGCACGAGCGACTCTTGGGGAGCGGGGGTGAACCAGTTGAACGAGCATGCGGGGGTACTGGCCGGCATCAAGGTCGTCGACACGACCGTCGGGCTGGCCGGTCCGGTCGCCACCCGATGGTTGGCCGAGCTCGGTGCCGACGTCCTCAAGATCGAGCCGCCCGGTGGCGATCCCACGAGGGAGCGCCACCCGGCCGCGTTCGCGTCGTGGAACCGAAGCAAGGACGCCAGCATCGTCGACTTCGGCTCGGCTTCGGACCGCGCCCGCTTCGAGCAGCTGCTCGATCAGGCGGACGTGTTCGTTCATGGTTGGACGCGACGGCAGGGAGAGGCCCTGGGCTACGGCGCCGAGCAACTAACGGCGCGCTGGCCGTCCTTGATCGTCGCGTCGGTGACCGCCTACCCCGCGGATCACCCTGACGCCGAGCGCTTCGGTGACGAACTGCTCGTCCAGGCCCGGGTCGGAGTGATGGACGAGCAGGAGGCGCTGCGCGACGGCCCCATGTTCATCCGCCTGCCGATCGCCAACTGGGGGGCGGCCTATCTGCTGGCCGGGGGTGTGCTCGTGCGGCTGCTGGAGCGCGAGCGAACGGGGGCGGCACGAGCGATCGCCACCAGCTTGATGCAAGGCGCGCTGGCCCCCGCAGCGCTCTATTGGCAGCGGGCCGAACATCCGCCGAGATGGATGGCCGAACACACGCTGCCCAAGCTCGACGAACCGCCACACGTCACGATCTTCGAGTGCGCCGATGGCCGGTGGCTCGAGGTGATGGGTGGTTTCACGAAGATGGAGCCGCTCCGTCCGATCCTCGACGAACTCGGGTCGAGCGATCTGTTCGGTGAGCGAGCGACGGTGGACAACCGAGATCGCTGGGCCGAGGTGTTCGCCCGACACACGGTGGAGGAGTGGACCGATCTGTTGTGGCCGGTCGGCGCGTTGTGCATGCCCATCCTCGACGTCGGTGAGGTCCTCGGCATCGAGCAGGCCGTGGCCAACGGCTACTCGGTCGAGGTGGATGACGTGGTCTATGGCGCCACCCGTCAGGCGGCGGCGCCGTTCGAGGTCAACGGTCCGCCCATCGTGCGGGGATCGGCGCCGGAGGTGCCGGACCGGACGGTGCCGGTGGGCTGGGCGTTGACGGGGGCTCCGCCCAGCGCGGGCCCGCCGAGCGGGAGGTTGCCGCTCGACGGACTGCGGATCCTCGACTTCGGGTCATACGTCGCGGGCCCCTTCGGCAGTCAGTGCCTCGCCGATTTTGGGGCCGAGGTGATCAAGGTCGAGCCGCTCGGCGGTGAGAAGGGCCGGGAGATCAACCAGTTCACTGGATGTCAGCGGGGGAAGCGTTCGGTCGCGCTCGACCTGCGTCACCCGCAGGTCGCCGCGATCCTCGAGCGGCTGGTCTCGTCGGCCGACGTCGTGATGCACAACGTTCGCCTGGCCGCCAGCCGCAAGATGGGCATCGACGAGGAGTCAATACGCCGGATCAATCCGAACGTCGTGTTCGCCCACTCCTCCGGCTACGGCACCGCCGGGCCGTGGAGCGAACTGCCGGCGTTCGATCCAACCGGGTTCGCGGTGTCGGGATGGGCGCATGGGATCTCCGGTGCGGGCCAGCGCCCCTCGTGGCTGCGGATGTCGGCGATGGACTGCATGACGGGGCTGGCGAACTTCGTGGGCGTAGCCGCCGCACTGGTCGGCCAGCGCCGCCTGGGTGGCGCCGGTCGGGCCGACACGTCCCTGCTGGCAACGGCGACCACCTTCGCCAGTGAGACGCTGTTGGTCGGTCCCGACATGACGCCGGCGCGGTACCCGACGATCGATCGCGACCAGACCGGTGTCGCGCCGTGGTGTCGCATCTTCGAGGTCGCCGATGGATGGGTGGCCGTGTCCGCCTGCACGGCGTCGGAACGAGAGGCGATGGCGCGGGTGTTCGGCGCACCGCCGGCCCGCTTTGGCGCCGCCGTCCGCGGACGCACGACCGATCAGCTCGTCGGCGCCCTCGAGCACGCCGGAGTCCCGGTCGAGCGGGTCGCACTCGATCATCGGGACGCCTTGTTCGACCGCGAGCTCGCCACCGGCTCCGGACTGGTGCGCCGCTCCGTCGGTACGCCCTACGGATGGTTCGAGAACCCGGGAGGGTTCTGGAGCGCCGAGGGTGGCGTGGTGCGCAACGACGAGCCGATCCCGGCGATCGGTGCCCACACCGCCGAGGTGCTTGTTGACCTCGGGTTCTCGGTCGATGAGCTCGAGGAGTTGCGGGGTGACGGGGTGATCGGGATGCCCGCAGAGATCTCGACGATGGCTTGACGGCCGAGGACGTTCTCGGTATATTCTAATGACATTAAGTGAACCTCGGAACGGGCGACTGGCGCGGGGTGCCGGCCAGCCGAAGCTCCCGAAGGTCGACCATGACGGCGGGGCGTCCGAGATGGGGGTCGGCGCAGATGCACGTGCCGGCGCCCACAGCGTCCTCGCAGGTTCTCTCCGAACTTCGGAGCGAGCGACATCGATCTGCTGGGTGGTCGATGGATGAGATCGACCCAGCACGACTCAACCACAGGATCAGGGGGTAGCAGCATGACGGTACGGACGAAGCGCCGTGCGAGGGTGATCGCGGCGGCGTTGGCCACGGTGAGCGTCGCGGCGGTGTCGGGGGTGAGCGGCGCGGCGGCGCCGGCGACGACGCCGCCGGATGAGGAGGAGGTCGTGTACGACCTCGACGCGGTGATCGACGTCACCAGCGACGGGACACCGCAGAACATCGATCCGCATCAGGAACCGACGCAGGGCAACACGCCGTTCTGGACGCCGTTGTATGACACGTTGACCGACATCACGGTGTCGGGTGAGGTGCGGCCGCGGTTGGCGGAGTCGTGGGAGTACTCCGAGGACGGGCTGAGCCTGGTGTTTCATCTGCGTGATG
>JBKEAH010000170.1:0-26224 GCA_047972065.1 Desertimonas sp. | reverse complement strand
GCCGCGGTCGGTCTCGAGCCGGCGATGCGCGAGCGGTACCCGCACGAGTTCTCGGGTGGTCAGCAGCAGCGCATCGCCATCGCCCGAGCCATCGCCCCCCGACCCTCGGTGCTGGTCGGCGACGAGCCGGTCAGCGCCCTCGACGTGTCGGTGCGCACCCAAATCCTCGACCTGCTCGCCGACCTCGCGGCGCTCCACCAGATGGCGTTGATCCTCGTCAGCCACGACCTCGGGGTCGTGCGGTACCTGTGCGACGACGTCCTCGTGCTCCACGACGGCACCGTGGTCGAGCACGGCCGTTCCACCGTCGTGCTCGACGACCCCCGCGACGACTACACCAGACGCCTGGTGGCGGCGGTGCCTCGATTGCCCCATTGACACGCGCGACCACCCCGTCTGCCTCTACCCTGAACATTTGGTACAAACAGGCAGGCGAACGTGGAACGAGACGGATTGGACATCTTGCTGGACGTGGACGGGGTGATCTATCCCTTCCCCGAGCTGTTCACCCCTTGGCTCGCGGCGCGCCTCGAGCGTGACCTCGAGCTCGACACGTCGAACTGGGAGTTCTACGAGCAGTGGGGGCTCGACAATGCCGAGTTCGTCGACCACCTCGTCGCCGCCGTCGACGAGCACTCGTTGTGGTGGACCGGCGACCCCTATCCCGACGTCGTCGACTCCTTCGACCGGCTGCACGACGCGGGGCACCGCATCCACCTGGTGACGGCGCGTGACGTGGTCGGCGCCGAGTCCGGGCTGGCCGCGACCCAACACTGGCTCGACAGCAACGGCCTGGTCGTCACCACGGTCAACCTGGCCCAGGACAAGCCGCTGGTGCTCGCCGAGCTGGCCCTCGACCCGGCCGGATGCGTCGCCATCGATGACGGTCCGCACCACGTCGAGGCCTGGGAGCGCGCCGGTGTCTACGGCATCGTGATGGACCGTTGGGGTTCCTACGTCGGCGGTCACCGCAAGGTCAGCGAGCTCGCCGCCGTCGTCGATCACCTCGCCACCCTCCCTGCCGCCAGCTGACGACGGATTCGGGGTCGGATACCGAATTCGTCATCGCAGCGCGCTGGGGAAGCGGGTGAGGTAGCTGTCGAGGCCCCCGGCCGACCGGGCGGCCAGCACGGCATGGACGACGGCGCGAGCGACGCAGTCGGCGCCGGCGGCGAACAACAGACCGAGCTGCCCGACGTGCGCGACGACGCCAGCTCGATCCGTCCCGAGCACACCCGGGTCGGTCAGCTCGGCGTGGTGTTCGCCGCCGGCGCCGACTGCGTTGCCCGCGCCATCGTCCACGCCGTGCTGGCCGCCACCTCGGCCGGCGGTCTCGACAGCTACCTCACCCGGTTCCCGTCCGCCCGCCGGTGACGATGCCGACGGCCGTGACCACGTCGGTGACGGTCAACCCGAGGGTCTGACCCGCACCGGTCAGCTGGCGGCGGGGAGGGTGCCGAGGTGGTCGACGATGCCGGCGAGGTCGGTGACCTTGCGGTGTGAGCCGGCGTAGCTGCCCCAGCGGTCCATCACGATCCCGTAGACCCCGGCGCGCTCCCAGGCCTCGACGTGGTGCGGGCCGTCGTCGACCGCCACGCAACCGGCGGGATCGAGCGCCAGCACGTCCAACACCACCGGCTTGTCGTGGGCCAGGCTGACGCTGCTGACCGCCAAGCCGTAGCTGGCCAACCAGTGCTGGGTGGCCGCCATCGCGGACTCGGCGCCGGCCACGTCGCGCGCCGTCACCAGGTGGATGCGGTGTCCGGCGTCGTGCAGGCGAGCGAAGGACTCGACGACATCGGGATAGGGGTCACCGGTCCACCACAGCGACTGCTCGTCGACCCCGGACACGAGATGGTCGATGAACTCGGCGTAGTCCAGACCCCAGTGCTCGTAGAACTCCCAGTTGGAGGTGTCGAGCTCGAGCTCGCGTTCCAGGCGCGCCGCCAACCATGGGGTGAACAGTTCGGGGAAGGGGTAGATCACCCCGTCCACGTCCAACAAGATGTCCAGTGCTCGTCCCACGTCGCTCGTGCCTTG
Source organism: Desertimonas sp. (assembly GCA_047972065.1). GTDB lineage: Bacteria > Actinomycetota > Acidimicrobiia > Acidimicrobiales > Ilumatobacteraceae > JALZMG01. The sequence goes on along the minus strand of JBKEAH010000170.1, from coordinate 24,184 downwards.
TCCGTGTCGTACCGAACGCTCAGGGTAGAGGGCCTCGGCCCGGTCGCGCGGTTCATTGCGGCAGGCGAGGCACCGCGGCGACCAAGCGACGGGTGTAGTCGTCGTGCGGGTCGCGCAGCACGTCGCGGGATCGTCCCCGCTCCACCGCCGCGCCGTCGTGGAGCACCAGCACGTCGTCGCACAGGTAGCGCACCACACCGAGATCGTGGCTGACCAGGATCAGTGCCATGTCGTGGCGGTCGGCCAGCTCGGCGAGCAGGTCGAGGATCTGGGTGCGCACCGACACGTCGAGCGCGCTGACCGGTTCGTCGCCCACCAGCACCGACGGGCGTGGGGCGATGGCGCGGGCGATGGCGATGCGTTGCTGCTGGCCGCCGGAGAACTCGTGGGGGTACCGCTCGCGCATGTCGGGTTCCAGCCCGACCGCGCCGAGCACCTCGTCGATGCGCGCGTCGTGGTCCTCGTCGACGGCCAGGCACACCAGCGGTTCGGCGATGATCGACGACACCCGCTGACGGGGGTCGAGCGAGCTGGCCGGGTCCTGGAGCACGATCTGCATCTCGCGTCGCAGCCAGCGCAACCGCCGCGGCGGCCCCGGTTCGACCGCTCGACCGTGGAACTCGACCGATCCCGACGTCGCCGGGTCCAGGCCCAGCTGGATGCGTACCAGGGTGGTCTTGCCCGACCCGGATTCCCCCACGATGCCGAGGCTGCCCCCGGCGTCGAGGTCGACGTCGACGCCGCGCAGGGCGTGGCGAACCGGCCGGGGCGCGAACAGCGACGTGCGCGGCAGCGGAAAGTCCCGCACGACGCCCCGGGCGCGCAGGATCGGGGCGGCGGTGATCATCCGGCGCGCTCCTCGCTGTCGAGCGCGGTCGCGCGTGCGGCGGCGATCAGCGACGCCGTGTAGTCGTGGTCCGGGGCCGACACCACCCGCTCGGTGGGTCCGGATTCGACCACCGCCCCGCGACGCATCACCAGGAGGCGGTCGCTGACCCCCGACACCAGCGCAACGTCGTGGGTGATGAACACCAGCGCGGTGTCGCGCTCGTCGATCAGCTCGCGCAGCAACGTCAGCACGCCGTCTTGCACCGTGACGTCGAGCGCCGTGGTCGGCTCGTCGGCGATCAACAACGCCGGCTGGCAGGCGAGCGCGATCGCGATGCCGACCCGTTGGCGCTGCCCGCCCGAGAGCTGGTGGGGAAACGATCGGGCGACGTTGGCGGGGTCGGGCAGCTCGACCTGCTCGCACAACCGGACCGCCTCGGTGGCCGCCTGCGTCCGGGTCATCCGACGGTGGAGACGCAGCGGTTCGGCGATCTGGCGTCCCACCCGCATGACGGGGTTGAGCGAGTTGAGCGGGTTCTGGAACACCATGGTGAGGTCGTCGCCGCGCAGCTTGGACATCTCGCGATCGCTGCGCCCGAGCAGCTCACGACCCTCGAAGCGCACGCTGCCGGTGACGGTGGCCGCGTCCGGGGCCAGCCCGACGATCGACAGCGCGGTCAGCGACTTGCCCGATCCCGACTCGCCGATGATGCCGACGCGCTCGCCGGCGTCGAGGGCGAACGAGACGTGATCGACCACCGGCCCGTGACCGAAGTCGACGGTGAGGTCGGTGACCTCCAGCAACGTCATCGCTTGGCCTCGGCCGCGGTGGCGGCGCCGCTCAGGTCGAGGGTGGGCAGTGCGACCCGCCCGCGCAACCGGGGGTCGACGGCGTCGCGGATGCCATCGCCGAGCAGGTTGAAGCCCAGCGTGGCGGCGACCACCGCCAGGCCGGGGAACACGATGGCCCACGGGTGCACCGACGCCGTGGCCTGGAGCTGTTCGAGCATCCGACCCCACGACGGCGTCGAGACCGGGGTGAGGCCGAGGTAGCTGAGCGCGGCCTCGGCCAGCACCGCCAGGGCGGCGATCAGGCTGAGCTGCACGATGATGACCGGGGCGATGTTGGGCAGCACGTGACGCACGACGGTGCGCAACGTCGAGGACCCTGCGGCGCTCGCCGCCAGGACGTAGTCTTCGGTGAGCACCCGGGCGACCTCGCCCTTGACGATGCGAGCCAGCACGACCCCCGAGCCGATGCCCAGCGCCAGCGAGATGGTCCAGAACGAGCCGCCGAGCGCGGCGACCAGCACCAGGGCGCGGATGAGCGTGGGGAGGGCGATCACGATGTCGATGAGGTGGGCGAGCGCCTCGCCGACGTAGTGCGGGGCGGTCCCGCTGAGCACCCCGAGGGTCAGCCCGATCAGCGCCGAGATCACCACGGTGAGGAGCGCGACCACCGAGGTGGTGCGGGCGCCGGCCAGGACCTGTGAGAAGAGGTCCTTGCCGCCGCCGTCGGTGCCGAACCAGTGGTCCCACGACACCGGCAGCCAGCGGTCGGTGGGCACCACCTTGGTCGGGTCGTAGGGGGTCCAGACCATCGACACCAGCGCGGCGACGACGATGATCGACGACAGCACGAGTCCGGTTCGTCCCGGCCACGTTCCGGTGACCACCCCCAGCCAACGCCGAGCGGCCCTCACGGTCGACTCCGCAGACGGGGATCGGCGACGCGGTGCAGCAGGTCGATCAGGAACCCGATCACCAACACGATGACGGCGATCAGCAACACGGTGCCCTGCACCTTGTCGAGATCGCGCAGGCCGATGTCGCGCACCAGCATCTGGCCCACGCCGGGCAGGTTGAAGACCCGTTCGATGACGACCACACCGGCGATCAGGCTGGCGATCTGCACGCCGAGGATCGAGATGATGGGGAGCGCAGCGTTGCGCAGCCCGTGTCGCCACAGCGCCTGGTTGCGGGTGAGCCCCTTGGCCCGGGCGGTACGGATGTAGTCCTGGTGCAACACGTCGAGCGTGGCCGAGCGTACGAACCGCAACAGCACCGCGCCTTGCGACAGCGCCAAGGTGATGGTCGGCAGGGTGAGGCGTTTGATCGCCTCCCAGGGGTCGGCCCAGCCGTCGCGGGGAAACCCCTGGGCCGGCAACCAGCCCCAGCGGGCGCCGACGATGGTGGCGAGCATCAGGCCGACCCAGAAGGTGGGGAGCGCGATGCCGAGCTGGCCGATGGCGGACACGGCGACGCCGTCGGCGCTGCGGTTGCGGGCGGCGGCGAAGATCCCGAGCGGCACGGCGACGACGACCGACAGCACCGTCGAGAACAGCACCAGCGGTCCGGTCACGGTCAACTTCTGACCGAGCTCGCCGGTCACGCTGGCCTGGTTCTGCGCCGAGCGGCCGAAGTCGCCGTGGAGGACGCCGCCCATCCACTCGGTGTACTGGTTCCACAGCGGCCGGTTGAGCCCCAGCTCCTCGCGCAGCGCCTCGACCCGAGCGGGCGACGCCGTGGTGCCACCGATGATGCGGGCGAGATCCCCCGGGAGCAGTCGCAGCAGCAGGAAGACCAGGACGCTCGTCACCAGCACGGCGACGAGCAACAGCCCGAAACGGCGCACGATGAACAGACCCATCGCCGGCCAGTGTGGTCGATCGGCGACGGGTCCGTCAGATGTCGAGTCTCACCGGTGTCGCGTCAGCTGCTGATCTCGATGCCGGATGCATCGAACCGTGAGGCGGTGTCGTTGGTCGGGTAGCCCGTGATGTTCGGCGTCGCCACGACGATGTCGGCCTGGAGGATCAGCCAGTCCACCGGCGAGTCCTCGGCGATGATCTGCGCGGCCTGGCGGATCATGTCGTTGGCTTCGTCCTCGGTCGGCGCGACCTTGGCGTCGTTGATCAGCTGCTGGACCTCGGGGTTGTCGTAGTGCCAGTAGTAATCGGGGTTGGCGTAGTTGGCGATGTCGCGGGGTTCGACGTGGAGCACGGCGGTGAGGTCGTAGTCGCCGGCGGTGTAGACCTCGTCGAGCCAGACGGCGAACTCGACGGGCACGATCTCGATCTGCAGGCCGACCTCGGCGAGCTGGCTGGCGACGTACTCGGCGCCGGTCGTGGCGTAGAAGTTGGGCCACTTGAGGGTGAACTGCGTGCCCTCGGCGACGCCGGCGTCGCGCAGCGCCTGGGCGGCGGCCTCGGGATCGTAGGGGGCCACGCCGGTGAGGTCCTCGTACCACGGGTCGGTCGGCGGGACCGGGCTGCCGATGATGGTGCCGAACCCGTTGAGCAGGGCGAGGTAGCCCTCCTTGTCGATCGCCTGACGGATCGCTCGGCGAACGTCGGGGTCGTCGAAGGGCTCGCGGGTGTTGTTCATGCCCAGCGTGAACTCGCCGTTGGTGGTGCCCTGGGTGACGACGTAGTCGTCATCACCCTCGAACTGGCCGACGAGGTCGGTGTTGACGCCGGTGAGGAGGTCGGCGTCACCGGAGGTCAGGGCGTTGACGGCGGCGTTCGGGTCGGTGAAGTACTGGAACGTCACCTCGGCCACGCCGGCGGGGTCCCCGTGGTAGCCGTCGTAGCGCGTCAGCGTGATCGACGAGCCTTGATTCCATTGGGACAGCGTGAACGGGCCGGTGCCCACCGCGGTGTTGCCGAGGTCGGTGGCGTCGGCCTGCAGCACGGCGCCCTCGCGTCGGCTGAGGCGAAACAGCAGATCGTTGTCGCGCTGGCTGAGCGTGATGACCACGGTGTGGTCGTCGGGGGCTTCGACGGCGGCGATGGTGGCGAGGTTTTCGGCGCCGACACCGGTCTCGGCCCGGAAGGCGTCGAGCGACCAGACGATGTCGCTCGCCGTCAGCGGGTCGCCGTTGTGGAACGTGATGCCGTCGGGCACGGTGATCGTGTAGGTGCAGCCGTCCTCGGAGATCTCGGGAAGCTCGACGAGCCCGGCCTCGGTCGTGCCCTCGTCGTTGGTCAGCAGGAGGGTCTCGTACACGTTGTCGAGCAGCACCTGATCGATTGCGGCACCGGCCTGGGTGACGATGTCGAGCGAGGTCGGTTCCAACACGGCGCCGACCACCAGGCTGGCGTCGGGGTTGGCGGTCGCCGGGCGCCGCCACCCAGAGGCCTCCTCGGTCGTCGGGGTGCTCGCGGCGTCGGCGGCGTTCGTGGCTTGGGTGGCTTCGGTGGCTTGGGTGGCCGCGCCGTCGGCACAGGCGTCGGTTGGAGCCGCCGTGTCGGTCGCGTCGGTCGCGTCGTCGGGCACGGTCGTCGCCGCGGCGCTGCCGGCGGCGAGGGCGACGGCGGCGGTGAACGCGGCCGCCGACAACCACCGGGTTGAGCGTGGAAAGCGCATCGCGCCAACGTAGTGCGTCAAATTCCGACCAAACAACTCAAGTTTCGGGCCTCTAGCCTCGATCGTGATGAGTGCGATCCCGACCCTCGACGCCGCCGCGTACCTGACCGATCCCGATGGCGTCGGCGGCCGCGACTTCGTCGACCGGCTGCGCGGCGTCGTCCACGACGTGGGGTTCTTCCTCCTCGTCGGTCACGGGGTGGCCCCGGCGCTGCCGAGCGCGCTGCATGCGGTGGCACGACGCTTCTTCGACCTTCCCGAATCCGACCGGCTGGCGATCGAGAACGTCCGCTCGCCGCAGTTCCGCGGCTACACCCGGCACGGTCACGAGCACACCAACGGGCGTCCCGACCAGCGCGACCAGATCGACATCGGTCGCGAACAGCCCGATCGGTGGCCGGGTCCCGAGGAACCGGCGTGGCTGCGGCTGCGGGGGCCCAACCAGTGGCCGCCGGCGCTACCCGAGCTCCGTCCCGCCGCCGACGCGTACATGACCGCGCTCGAGGCCCTCGGCGTCCGCCTGCTCGGCGCGATGTCCGAGGCGCTGGGCCTCGAGCGTGACCACTTCGCGGCGGCCGTCGACCCGCCCGAGGTGCTGTTGAAGGTGATCCGCTACACCGGCTCCGACGTCGCGTCGGAGCCCGGTCAAGGCGTCGGCGCCCACCGCGACACCGGCTTTCTCACGTTCCTGCACCAGCAGGGCGTCGGGGGACTGCAGGTCGAGCGTGACGGGCACCTGGTCGACGTCCCGGTGGTCGAGGACGCGTTCGTCGTCAACATCGGAGAGATGTTCCAGCTGGTCACCAACGGCTACTTCCGGGCCACCGTGCACCGCGTCGTCAGCCCGCCGGCGGGGGTCGAGCGGATCTCGTTGGCCTACTTCCTCAACCCCAAGCTCGAGACGACGCTCACCCCCGTCGAGCTGCCCGCCGAGCTGGCGGCCCGGTCCCCGGGCGGGGAGAGCGCGGACCCGGACAACCCGATCCTGGCCAACTACGGCGACAACTCGCTCAAGGTCCGCTTGCGCGCCCACCCCGACGTCGCGCAACGCCACCACGCCGACCTGCTCGGATGACACCCCGGGGTCGGACCGCCGACGTCATGCCTCGACGAGCGCGACCGGGAGGCGCTTGATCCCGGCGATGAAGTTGCTGCGCAGCCGGTCGACCGGCCCCGCCAGGCGGACATCGGCGAGCCGCGGGAGCAACTCCTCGAACACGACCCTGATCTCGAGTCGGGCGAGATGCGCGCCGAGGCACAGGTGCGGGCTCATCAGCCCGAACGCGACCTGTGGGTTGGGGTGGCGGTGGAGATCGAGGGTGTAGGGCGCGTCGAAGGCGGCATCGTCGTAGTCGGCCGACACGAACCAGATCACGACCTTGTCGCCGGTCGCGATCTGCCGCCCGTGCATCTCGATGTCGCGGGTGGCGGTCCGCCGGAAGTGCATCGTCACGCTGCCCCAGCGGATGAGCTCCTCCACCCCACGGTCGACGGTCTCGCGGTCACCGGCGGCGATCGCGTCGCGCAGCTCGCCCAGCGCGTCGGGTCGTTCGATCAGCGCCTTCAACCCGGCCGTCATCGTGTACCGGGTGGTGTCGTTGCCGGCGGCGACGAGCAACGTGAAGAAGTTGTTGAACTCGTGTTCGGTCAGCCGCTCGCCGTCGACCTTGGGGGCCAGCAGGTCGCTGATCACGTCGTCGCTGGGATGCTCGGCGCGGCGGCGGGCCTGCTCCTGGGCGTACCGGAACAACTCGTGGCCGGCCGGGCTGCGGAACGGCATCAGCCGGAACTCGTCGGTATCGACCAAACCGACCGGGTGCGTGGTGAACTCGGGATCGCTGTTGCCCAGCAGCGCGTCACCTTGCTCGACCAGCCACGGGCCATCCTCGTCGGGTACCCCGAGCAACGCGCCGAGCATCCGCATCGGGAGCTGCTTGGCGATCCGGTCGACGAAGTCGATCGTGCCGTCACCGGCCGCGGCCGCATCGCGCAGGGCGTCGTCGACCACCGAACGGGCGAGCGACCTGATCGCCCGTTCGTACGCCGACACCTCGCGCCGGCTGAACGGTTTGGACACCAGGCGGCGGTAGGCGGTGTGCTCGGGGGGATCGAGCTCCATCATCGTGCGGCGGGCGGCGATCTCGTCGCGGTCCATCTCCTCGAGACGGATGCCGTGGGCGCTCGAGAACGTCGCCACATCTCGGCTGACGGCCAGCAGGTCGGCGTGCCGGGTCACCGCCCAGAACCCGTGACCGCCGCTGTGGTCGTCGCCCCACCAGCTCACCGGGTCGTCGCGGCGTAGCCGCTGGAAGGTGGCGTGGGGAACGCCGTCCACGTAGGTGTCGGCGTCGGCGATGTCGGCGTCGGCCCGGCCGAGGTCGCCGTCCGGTCCCGGCCCGGTCACCGCACCCGCTCCGCCGATGGGGTGGACGACGTCGCGCGTGGGAACATGGGTGCCGATCGTCCCCTGGCCCCGGCCATGGGCTGGCACCCTAGTGGTCAGGGATTCGGCGTGGAGCAGCTCGACAGCGACAACCCATCCCAGCTCGACGATGACGGCGAGCTGGACGCGACGGTGCCGATGCCACCGCCACAGAAGCTGCCGCCCGTCGTGCTGGCGATCGACATCGGTGGCACCAAGTTCGCCGCCGGGCTGATCAGCCCGGCCGGGGATCTCGTCGACCGATCGGTGGTGCTGGTCAACCATGACGTCGGCCCCGAGGCGCACTTCACCAAGCTCGCCGGGATCGTCGACCAGCAACTCGAGGCGGCCGATCGTCACGGGGTGCGGGTCGCCTCGGTGGGCATCGGCTGCGCCGGCCCGATCACCGGCAACTGCGAGACCGTCTCGCCGATCAACATCCCGGCGTGGCGCGAGTTCCCGCTGCGCGACCGTGTCCGCGAGCACAGCGGCTACCGGGTGTTCGGCGATCTCGATGGCAAGGCGTTGGCGCTCGCCGAGGGCTGGCTTGGTGCCGCCGTCGGTGTCCGCAACTTCTGTGTGATCACCGTGTCGACCGGCATCGGCGCCGGGGTCGTGCTCGACGGTGAGCTGCTCGGCGGGGTGACGGGCAATGCCGGCCACGTCGGCCACACGATCATCGATCCCAACGGCCGGCGTTGCGGCTGTGGGGCGCGCGGCTGCCTCGAGGCGGAGGCGTCCGGATTGGCGATCGAGGCGATCACCGGCCGGTCCCCGACCGAGCCGACCTACGAGATCATGCAGCGCACCGGCCGCTTTGTCGGCCGCGGGGTCGCCTCGCTGTGCAACGTCCTCGATCTCGACCTGGTGGTGGTCGGCGGTGGGGTCGCGCTCGGGTTCGCCTCGACGTTCCTCAACGCGGCCCAGGCCGAGCTGAGCACCCACGCCCGGCTGCCCTACAGCCGTCAGGCACGCATCACCCAGACCCGCTTGGGTGATCGGGGTCCGCTACTCGGTGCCGGTGCGATCGCGATGCGCGGGATGTCACGGGCGCGAGGCCATCGTCCGGGCGGGCCGACGGTGGTGTCTAACCTCGCACCGTGACGAGGATCAGGAGCACCGACGCCAGCCAGATCGACGATCGGCGCGGGCGCAGCTCAGGCGGGGGACGCCTTGGGTTTCCGTTTCCCACCGGCGGCGGCGCGGGCGGACTCCCGATCCCCACCAAGGCCGGCGGCGGCCTCGTCGGTGTGCTGATCGTGCTGGCGGCGATGTTCCTGCCCCGGCTGCTGGCCGGTGCCAACGAGGCCGTCAGCACCGGCGACGGCCAGCCGACCTCGAGCGTCGGTACCTGCGAGACCGAGCTGGAACAGATCCTGTGTGGGGCCACCAACGACGTCCAGGCCTACTGGACCGAGATGTACCCGCAGGCGTTTGGGTCGGCCTACACCCCGACCAGGACCGTCTTCTTCTCCCAGTACGCCGCCACCGGATGCGGACAGGCGACCTCGCAGGTGGGCCCGTTCTATTGCCCGCTCGATGCGCTCGTCTACTTCGACCTCGACTTCCTGGTGCAGCTTCAAGGCCAATTCGGTGCCACCGGCGATCTCGCCGCTCAGTACATCGTCGCCCACGAGTACGGGCACCACATCCAGAACCTGAACGGCACCAGTGAGGAGGTGCAGCAGGTGCAGCGGACCAACCCCGGTCTCTCCAACCAGTACTCCGTCGCCCTCGAGCTCCAGGCCGACTGCTACGCCGGCACCTGGGTCCACGACGCCGACCGGCGGGGGCTGATCGACGACGGTGAGGTCATCAACGAGGCGATCAACGCCGCCGAAGCCGTCGGTGACGACCGCATCCAGCAGCGCACCCAGGGCCGGGCCGACCCCGAGAGCTGGACCCATGGCTCCGCCGATCAGCGCGCCGAGTGGTTCCGTCTCGGGTTCGAGACGGGCGACCCCACCCGGTGCGACACCTTCGCCGAGCTCCGCTGAGTTTCCGAGCGCCGGTCACGGAACCGCCGCTACGTTCCCACCGTGCAACTGGCGATCTCGACCGGCGGCGGTGACGCGCCCGGCCTCAACTCGGTGATCCGGGCGGCGACGCTGTCGGCATTGCGACGTGGCTGGGAGGTGGTCGGGATCCGCGACGGCTTCGACGGTCTGATGTTTCCCGAGCGCTACGGCGACGAGGGCACGACCGGCGCCGGGTGCTTCGAGCTGTCGCGGGAGTTCATCCGCGGGATCGCGCACCTCGGGGGCACGGTGCTGGGTACCACCAACCGGGGGAGCCCGGCGCAGTACCCGGTGCAGGACCCCGACGGAACCTGGCGGACCGAGGATCGCGTCGACCACGTCGTCGACCTCTGCCGGGGGCGGGGGATCGACGCGTTGATCACCGTCGGCGGGGACGGCTCGCTGGCCATCGGCCACCGGCTCCAACAGGCGGGATTGCGCGTCATCGGCGTGCCCAAGACGATCGACAACGACCTCGATGGGACCGAGACGACCTTCGGGTTCGACACCGCGGTCAACGTGGCCACCGAGAGCATCGACCGGCTCTTCACGACAGCGACGTCGCACAGCCGGCTCTTCGTCGTCGAGGTGATGGGTCGCTACGCCGGCTGGATCGCCCTCCACGCCGGGCTCGCGGCGGGTGCCCACGGGATCCTGATCCCCGAGATCCCCTACGACCCCGAGCCGGTGGCGGCGATGATCCGGGACCGCGCCACCCACGGGTCGCGCTACGCCATCGTGGTCGTCGCCGAGGGAGCCGTTCGGCGCGACGGGCGGCGCTCGGTCCTCGGGCAGGCGGTCGGTCAGGCCGAACGGCTGGGTGGTATCGGGGCCGCGGTCGCCACGGAGTTGGAGGCCTTGACCGGCAAGGAGGCCCGTACGGTCGTGCTGGGCCATCTGCTGCGTGGCGGTTCACCCTCGGCACTCGACCGCGTCCTCGGATTGCGCTTCGGCGCGGCCGCCGTGCGAGCGATCGAGGCCGGCGAGGACGGCGTGATGATGGCGTTGCGATCCCAGGATGTGGTGGCGGTCCCGCTGGCCGATGCGGTCAGCCGGATGCGCACGGTCCCGCTCGAGGGTGACACGGTGCGCTCGGCGCGCGAGTTGGGCATCAGCTTCGGGGACTGAGAACTCGGACCCGCCGGTCGCGGGCGGCGCGACGTGTCAGCCGCCAAGTTTGCGGTAGACCCACTCCGCCGGCCCGATGCCGAAGCGTCCGTGGTACCCGGCGGCCGCCGCGATGGCGACCACCCAGAAGATCGCGGCGAAGGTCAAGGCGGTGCCGAGACCGTTGGGCTCGACCCACCCGAGGTGGTCCACCACGAGCTTGTACACCACGATGTGGAGGAGGTACAAGGTCAACGTCATCGCCCCGGCGTGGCGCAGCGCCTCGATGAGCGGGTTGGTCGGCCAGCGGTCGGCGATCCAGGAGATGACGGCGAACGCGACGAGGGCGGTCCCGAGCGCGCTCGCCGTGTAGGTCAGGGCCCGATCGGCGTTGTGGACACTGGTCAGCTCCACCGCTCGGCGGCCGGTCCCAGCCGACGTCGAGACGATCGTCGCCATGGCGTACATCGTCATGCCGGCGGCGATGGTGAGCGGGCGCCACCACGCCGTTGCCAGCACACGGCCGAGGACGATCCCGGCGCAGAAGAACGTCAGCCAGGGCAGCAACGGGTGCGTGCCGTTGACGACGGTGTCCAAGATCAGGCCTCGTGGCGTCCAGCGGTCCGGATCGAACAGCCAGTCGGTCGACCGCCCGTCGAGTTGGCGCTCCAGACGCCACCACGCCAAGCCGGCGCCGGCGACGGCGGCGGCCGTGCCGACGATCCCGAGCACCCACGATCGCCAGGTGAACATCAACGCCGCGAGGGCGAAGAGGGCGCCGTAGTACGGCAAGATCGAGCCGGCCCAATGGACTTCGTAGATCCACCACCCCAGCACGAACAGCACGAGGCCTCGCCGCAGCAGCGTCCAGCGGCGTGCCCGCACGAGCGCCGGGGTGGTTGCCGAACGTGTCAGCAGGGTGACCCCTACACCGGCGGTGACGACGAAGGTCGCCGCGAACCGGGTGGAGAGCGGCCCCTCCCAGGGGTCGAAGAGCTCGTCCCACCAGCCGTCGCCCCTGGGGGCGCCGGCGATGACGAGATAGCCGTGATAGTTCATGACCACGACACCGATCAGGGCGACGGCGCGCACGACGTCGGGCCCCGGGAGGCGGGTGCGGTCACCGGTCGGCGCCGCCGACCGGTGCTCGATCACGTCCACCGAATCTCGTCGACGTCGGTGGTGATCAGCGGCCGCTGGACGTCGACGGTCTCGCCGACGTCGGGGCCGCGCTCGCCGGTGGGGACGAAGGCCATCGAGGTGTGCATGTGCGGGGGTTCGATCAGGGTGAGGCGTCGACGGTCATGGTGGAAGGGACTGCGGCCATCGGCCAGCAGGTCCACCCCGTGTGCCGACCCGGCACCGATGACGACGAGCCAGCCGTCACCGGGGGCGGAGCGTTGACGGTATCCGACCGGTTCCCCCGCCCGCACGGCATGCACGGCCAGCACATCGGCGCCGAGCCGGAGCATCGACTTGTCGCCGTGCCACAGCGCCGTGCCGAGGCGGATCCGGAACCGGCGATCCGGCCAGGCCTCGCGCAGATCGTGGTAGCCGGCGCGACTCAGGTGGCTCACCCATACCTCGTCGTCGTCGCCGAGCACCGGAAGCCAGCGGGCGATGTCATCGATGTGCTCATCGTCGGTGCCGGCCAGCGGGGGGTGCACGGCGAACGCCGCGACGTCGAGGTCGGCACGACGGATCGCCCGCATCAGCTCGCCGAGCCCATCGGGTTCGACCCCGAAGCGTCGCATCGACGAGGCCAGCTTGACGACGATCCGACCCTGCCAGCCGGTGAGGGCGGCGACATCGTGGCGCGAGCCCACGGTCAGGATGGGATGGAGGTCGGCCGGCGGGCGACGGGTGGGGGTCAACACGACCGGCCGGGCTCCGGCGGGCAGGTCGGCCAGCTCGTGGACGGTGCCCACGGCGATGGTGTCGGACAGGCTGCTGGCGATCTCGGCAAGGTCTCGTCGCCCGAAGCCGTATCCGTTCCCCTTGACCACCGGGATCACCCCGGGGTGATGACGGGCGACCTCGTGGACGTGGTCGAGCCAGGCGACCCGCTCCACCCGCAGACGCAGTGTCACCGCCGGCTCCGATGGTCAGGCGGCTCGAACGCGGCGAACGAGGGCAGCAGCGGGCCCACCTCGCCGGTTCGGATCACGCCGCGCCACACGCCGGCACCGTAGGCGGCGTCGTCGAGGAGACGGCGCCAACCACCCTCGCCAAGCGCCGACATGGCGGCGGCGATGGCGAGCATCCGACCGCGCCGCGACCGCGCCGCACCCAGCACCACCAGTGGCCACCAGACCCGGCGTGCCGCACTGGTGAGTTGGCGCCCGGCGCCGAGGTGCCCGCGCCCGGCCAGGCGCACCGATGTGGCGACGGGGACATCGCGTAGCTTGCGCACGAGCGCGGCGGTCGTTGCGAGGGCGACGATCGCCGCCCAGCGCCATCGACCGGCGACCAGCAGCGCCCACACGACCGCCGTCCAGCCGTTGATCCGCACCGGGGCGAGTGCCCCGCGGTGCCGTCGGGCCAGCGGTGCGGCCGACTCGCCGTATCCCAGGCGTTGCCGGGCCATCCCGGCCCAGCTCCGGCGCGGTTGGTGGTCGACGACCACACCAGGTTCGTAGCGGACCACGTGGCCGGCTTCGACAAGGCGCCAGATCAGATCGACGTCTTCCCCGGTGCGCAGCGATTCGTCGAAACCGCCCACCGACCCAAACGCGTCGGTGCGCACCACGAGCGCGGCGGCGGGCACGTAGCCGACCCGGGTGCCCGGCGCCACCGTTGCCGGATCGCAGCCGAGGTCGAGCGGCGAGTGGTCGAGCTCGTAGCGGGCGAGCGCGCCCTGGCCGGGCTGGGATCGCACCCGGGGCGCGACCGCGGCCACACGCTGGTCGGCGAAGTGACCGAGCAGGCCGTCGAGCCAGGTGGCGGTCGGTGTGACGTCGGTGTCGACGAAGGCCACGAGGTGGGTCGTCACCTCGGCGGCGCCGCTGTTGCGGGCGGCCCCGGGCCCGCCGTTGGATGACCGGCGCCGCACGTCGACACCCGGCGGTGCGATCAGCGCGGTGGGGGAGGCGTCGTCGATGACGATGATGGCCGCGGCGTCGGTCGCGGCGATCGTCGCCAGCCGGTCTGCGCCGGCGCACCAGGCCGGGACGACGACGGTGACGTCGGCGGCCGTGAACGGGCCACCGGTCGGGATCGGATGGATCGCTCCGGCGGCCAGCAGCCGCTCGACCAGTGTCGAGGGACCGACGTCACCGCCCCCGGCCAGTCGGGCCAGCAGGGTCGCACCCGCGGTGGTCAGCCGGAACAGGCGCCGCGGCGACCCGCCGAGGACGACCGATCCGTCGCCGAGCATCTCGGTCGAGGGATCGAGCGTGTATCTCACGGCGGGGTCCGCCACCCGTTGACGCTCCGCACCAGGTCGGCGACCAGATCGGTGACGATCCGGCGTCCCGCTTCGGGGGTGGCGGTCGTCGGGTCGCCCAGTACCCCGCCGGGGCTGAGCGCGCCGACGCCGTCGCGGCGGAGCCGATCGATGATCTCGCCGATCGGGGCGGTCGCCCCGGGCGCGATGGCGGCCCGGTCGACGACCGCTTCGTCGAGATGCAACAGCAACGAGGTCTCGGTGTGTCCGGCGTGGGCATCGCCACCGGGGACGCGCGGCCACCAGCTGAGCACCGCCCGACCCTCGCCGTGCAACGTCGCGACGGCGCGACCGACAGCGTCGAGGTTGCCGCCGTGCCCGTTGACCAAGACCACGCCGCGGGCCCAGCCGGCCGAGCGGACCAGCTCGACCAGCACGGCGGTCAGCGCGTCGGAGCCGATCGACAGCGTGCCGGGGAAGCCGGCGTGCTCGCCGCTGGCGCCGATGCCGATGGCAGGGGCGACGACCGCGGCGTCGAGCGCGCTGGCCGCCCGTCGGGCGAGATGCTGGGCGAGACGGGTGTCGGTGTCGAGCGGGAGGTGCGGTCCGTGTTGCTCACAGGCACCGACGGGGACGAGAACGAGCGGCGCCGGACCGCTGTCGATGGCGGCCCAGGTCCGCTCGCCGAGCTCGGTCACGATCGGTCGGTCCGGGCGCCACGCTCCTCAGCGTGCAGCGGATCGCCCCCGACCTCCTCGGCGGCGTCGGCCCGTCCCTCGGCAGATGAGCTGCGCCGGTGGCGCACCACCTCGATGATCACGGTGATGCTGAGCGCGGTGCCGAAGGCGAGGAAGAACGCCATCGTGTGGTTGTCCTTGAACCGGTTGCCGAAGATCGCCCCCAGCCCGGCGGCGTAGCTGGCCCAGATCACCGCGGCGATCCCGACCCAGCCGGCGAACCAGCGGCGGGGCTGGCGGGTGAGGCCCGAGGAGATCGTCAGCGCGGTCCGTCCACCGGGGATGAACCGCGCCGTGATCAGCAGCAACCCCCCGCGCTGGCGGATCTGGTCACTCGCCCACTCCAGCCGTCGGGCCGTCTTCGGGCTGCGCTCGGCCCGACGGCCGATCCACGGGCTGAACCGTCGGCCGATCGAATAGGCGGTGTTGTCGCCGGCAAATGCGCCAAACGCACCGGCGGCGATCACCACGAGCAGGTGCTGGTCACCCTGCCCGGCGGCGACGCCGCCAAGGATGACCGCCGTCTCGCTGGGCACGACCGGGATCACCGAGTCGAGGAAGGCGATCACGAAGATGATCAGCAGGAACCACCAGTTGGCCGAGATGTCGCCCAGCCAGTCGGTGGCGTCGGTGATGATGTTGGCGAGCACCGCTCAGTCCTCGCTCGGCGCCTTGAGCCAGAGATAGGCGACCACCAGGCCGACGACCACGATGACACCGGCCAGGCTGCGAACCGCCCACGCGAGCGTCCCGGCGACGAAGCGCAGCCCGATGATGACGATCACGGCGACGAGGACCCAGCCCACCACCGTGGCCAGTGCTGATCGCGATCGGTCGACGGCCGCCATGACTCTCCGAGGTTACGGGCGCTCACGCCCGAGTGGTCGTCATGCGATGTGCGATGTGCGATGCGCCGGTCTCGACGCGCCCGAGTGTGCCGGTCCACGGGGCTCAGAACTGGTCGACGCGCCGAGCCGGCGTCAGCTCGCGAAAGAGGGCTTGGGCCGCCGTCGTGGAGAGCGCTCCGAGCCCGCACCGGTCGGCGGCGATGGCATGGTTGGCGACCTCGATGGCGTCGCGACCAGCGTTCGTGATGCGGACCAGGGTCCGGCGGCGATCGTCGGGGTCGGCGCCGCGTCGGGCGTATCCCAACCGCTCGAGGCCGTCGATGGTGCCGGTCATGCTCGTCGGATGGACCAGCATGACCGAGCTCAGCCGATGCATCGGCCAGCCGGCCGGCGGGGCGAAGTACAGCGCCCCCAGCGTCTCGTGACGAACCCGGGTGAGCCCCAACGGCGCGAGCACGGCCAGATTGGCCCGTTCGATCACGTCGGCGGCCTGGTAGATCGAGAACGCGGCACGAAACCACGGCCCCGCCGACCAGCCCTCACGGGCCCAGTGAGCATCGGCCTCCAGGACTGGATCGGCGCCACCTCCGTGCGCCGGCACGTCGCCGGCTGCCACCCGGACCGGTCGCAACCGGGCGAAGACCCGCTCGGCGGCGGCCTCGTCGAGCGCGTCCAGCCCCGAGTGGCGGCGGCCGAGGTCGCGGCAGCTGGCGGCCATCGCCCTCCGCCCCTCCTCGGTGATTCGGGCGAGGGTCGTGCGCCGATCGCTCGGGTGCGGCACCCGTTCGACGAACCCGGCGGCCTCCAGCGCGTCGACCGTTCCGGTCACGCTGGTCGGATGCACCACGAGGTGGTCACTGAGATCGCGCAAGGTGCGCTCCCCGGTGCGCGAGAAGTACAGCAGGGCGAGTGCCTCGTGACGTGCCGAGGTCAGGCCGTGCGGTCGCATGACGGCGTCGTCGTGAGCACGTACCAGATCGTCGACGCGCCGGATCGACAACGCCGCCCGGAGATGGGCCCCGGCGTCCCAGCCCGCCCGCCGCCAGTCGGCGTCGGTGACGACGACGGCGTCGTGGCTCAGGGCCACCACGTTGTCGTCGTCACCGACGCGGCATCGCTCCGACCGGGCACGTCACCGATGTTCCTCACGACGGCCCCATGGTAGCGCACGTTCATCGCTGTCACCGTTGGTCGGTCACCCCGTTGATTGGCGTCATGGATAGTTGGGTCCACCTTGTATCGGTCACCGACACGGTGTTACCTTCCCGCCACCGACGCGCGGCGGGTGCCGTAGCGGTCCGTACACCAGGGGGGTTTCGGGATGGATTCAGTCACGTCCGCACGACCGCGGGGGCGTCTGCGACTCGGTGTCGCCCTTGCTGCCACGCTCGGGCTCGGGCTCGGGGTGGCGACGAGCTCGGTGTTCGCTGGCACCGACGACACCGCTCCGACCACGGCGGCCGCCGAGGTGCAGCCCGGGGGCAACCCGACCGTCGGCACCGGTGACGTGCCCGCCGAGGGCGACCCGATCAAGGTGATGACGATCGCTCCGATCAACTCGCCGTCGCCGCCCTACCCCAACATCCACGAGGCGGCCCGCATCTACGCCGAGTGGCTCAACGACCGTGGCGGCATCAACGGCCGGCCGCTCGAAGTGATCCTGTGCGATGGCAAGGGCGATCCCAACGAAGACGCCAACTGCGGTCGCGAGGCTGTTTCCGAAGGGGTCGTCGCCGTGGTCGGGTCCTTCACGTTCGACGCCAGCCGGCTGATCCCGATCCTCGAGGAGAACAACATCGCGATGTTCGGGTCGTGTTGCCCGATCGCCGCCATCGAGTACTCGAGCCCGATCTCCTTCGTCACCGGGTCCAACTTCGCCGTGCCCGCCGGCGCCGTGTCGCGGATGGTCGACGACGGCTGCGAGAAACCGGCGGTGGTCTACATCGAGACCCCGGCGATCGACTTCGCCGTCGAGGTCGCCAAGTCGGTGTTCGAGTACAAGGGCTTCGATCCCGACGACGCCAAGTTCGTCACCATCCCGATCACCGCCCAGGACTACAGCGCCCAGGCGGCCCAGGCGATCGACGGCACCGACTGCGTCTACGGCGGGATCTCCGACTCCAACTGGGCCGCGCTGCTCCCGGCGATGCAGTCGCTCGGTGCCACCCAGCGGCTCTACGGCCACCAGGGCAACCTCAACGGTCCGATCGCCGAGCAGTTCCCCGAGATCACCCAGGACGGCATCTCGGTCAACGCCTACCCCAACATCGCCGGTCCGATGTGGGACGACTACCGCGCTGCGCTCGACGAGTACGACGCCCCCGATCTCGACTGGAACAGCCTCGCCGGGCTCGGCACCTGGTCGGCCTACGAGGCGTTCGTGACGATCGTGCAGGGGATGGACGGTGAGATCGATCACGACACGTTCATGGACGCCGCCAACGCCGCCACCGCCGTCGACACCGGCGGGATGCTCCCGGTGCTCGACCTGTCGCAGAAGTGGGACGGCATGGGGGGCATCTACCCGTCGATCTACAACCGCACCGTGACCTTCGACCGGATCGACAACGGCGAGATGATCGCCACCGACGACCCGCCTGAGGACATGACCGAGGCCCTCAACACCTGGACCCCCGACGGCTGACCCATGGGTGACGTCGTCAGGTTCGCGCTGCTGGGCCTCGGCATCGGCGCGCTGTACTCGCTGGCCTCTCAGGGCCTGATGGTGATCTACCGCGGCTCGGGGGTGCTCAACTTCGCCCACGGCGCCATCGGCATGGTCGGTGCCTACGCCGCCTGGGAGGTGCGCTCCAAACACGAGCAACCCTTCGTGGTCGCCCTTCTGGCGGGCGTGGCCGCCTCGGCGCTGCTCGGCGCGCTGACGCATCTGGCGGTGATGCGTCAGCTCCGCCGGGCGTCGCCGTTGGCGCGCATCGTCGCCACGCTCGGGGTGCTGATCCTTCTCCAGGGGATCGCGGTGGTGCGCTACGGCGCCCGGGTCACCTTCGTCAACCCCGAGCTGCCCACCAACCTGGTGACGATCCTCGGCAAGCCGGTGTCGATCGACCGCTTCATCCTCCTCGGCATCGCCGCCGCCTCGAGCGCGATCCTCTGGGCGATCTACCGGCTCACCACCTTCGGGCTGGCCACCAGCGCGGCGGCCGAGAACGAGCGGGCGGCGGCCACCGTGGGCATCTCGCAGAACCGCATCGCGCTGATCAACTGGACGCTGGGCTCGGCACTGGCGGGCTTCGCCGCCATCCTGGTGTCGCCGATCGTGACGCTCCAGGTGTCGACGATGACCAACCTGGTGCTGGCGGCGATGGCCGCCGCGCTGGTGGCCGGGTTCCGTTCGTTCCCGATCGCCTTCGTCGTCGGCGTCGCGCTCGGCGTCGGTCAATCGCTGCTCACCAACTACGGCAAGATCGGCGGCGAGGTGGTGCCCGGCCTGGCCAACTCGTTGCCCTTTGCCGTGATCATCGTGGTGATGATCGCCCGCGGTCAGGCGCTGCCGATCCGTGGCTACTTCCTCCAGAAGCTCCCTGGGGTGGGCACCGGCCGGGTGGTGCCCTGGCAGGTCGCGCTCGGTGTCGCGCTGGCGATCGGGTTCACCGCGGTGGTGCCGATCAACTGGCAGGACGCGATGGTCACCACCCTCGCGGTGGCGATCGTGCTGCTGTCGGTGGTGGTGGTCACCGGCTACGCCGGTCAGCTCTCGCTGGCCCAGTTCGCGTTGGCCGGGTTCGGCGCCTGGGTCGCCGGGCGCCTCGCCGATGCCTGGAGTTGGCCGTTCCTCCCGGCGCTCATCGCCGGGGCGTTGGCCGCCGCGCCACTGGGGGCCGTCTTCGCCATCCCGGCGGTGCGGGCACGCGGGCTCAACCTGGCCATCGTCACCCTCGGACTCGGCACCACCCTCGAGCTGATGGTGTTCAACAACCCCGACCTCGCCGGCGGGTTCAGCGGCACCGTGGTGGGTAAGCCGAACATCTTTGGCTGGGAGATCGAAGCGACCCGTTACCCGTTCCGCTATGCGGTGGTGTGTCTGGTGTTCTTCGTGTTGCTGGCGCTGATGGTGTCGGGGCTGCGTCGGGGCCGTTCGGGCCGCCGGCTGTTGGCGGTGCGGACCAACGAACGCGCCGCGGCGGCGCTCGGCATCAGCGTGCCGGGCGCCAAGGTGTACGCGTTCGCGGTCTCGGCGGGCATCGCCGCGGTCGGCGGCACCCTGCTGGCGTTCCGCAAGGACACCATCCTCTACGGCAGCGAGTTCACCAACTTCCAGTCGGTCACCGCGGTGGGCTGGGCCTTCGTGGGGGGCATCGGGTACCTGATGGGCCCGTTCATCGGCTCGACCCTCGCCCCGGGCTCGATCGGCGCCCGGTTGTCCGATGCGATCTTCTCCGGGCTCGACCGGTATCTCCAGATCATCGGCGGTGGCATCGTGATCCTGCTGGTGCTCCAGAACCAGGACGGCATCGCCCGCGAGTCCGCCGCCCAGCTGCGCTGGCTGGGTCGCAAGATCGCCACGCCGTTCGCCCGCGACGCCGGCACCGACACCGCCCCGGCGCCACCGGTCGAGCTGCCACCCGAGGTGCGCGAACCGGTGCCGCCGCGGCGACTGGCCGTGCGCGATCTGACGGTCCGCTACGGCGGGGTGACCGCGGTCGAATCGTTGAGTCTCGATGTCGAGCCCGGTCGGATCACCGGGCTGATCGGACCCAACGGCGCCGGCAAGACCTCGGCGATCGATGCGATCACCGGCTTCACCGCCAGCGGTGGCTCGGTCGAGCTCGACGGCGCTCGGATCGACCACCTGTCTCCCGCCCGCCGCACCAGGGCCGGGTTGTCGCGCTCGTTCCAGTCGCTCGAGCTGTTCGAGGACTCGACCGTGCTCGACAACCTGCGTGCCGCGTCGGACCCGCGCGACCGCTGGTCGTACCTGCGTGACCTGGTGCATCCGGTCAACCCGCCATTGCCAGGCGAGGTGGTCGCGGCGATCAGGGAGTTCGAGATCCACGAGGACCTCGGGCGCCGGGTCGAGGACCTCTCCTACGGCCAACGCCGGCTGCTGGCGATCGCCCGGGCGGTGGCCACCCAGCCCAGCGTGCTGTTGCTCGACGAGCCCGCCGCCGGCCTCGGCGACGCCCAGACCGCCGAGCTGGCGGCCCTGGTCCGACGGCTCGCCGACGACTGGGGCATGGGCATCCTGCTGGTCGAGCACGACATGAACTTCGTGATGAACGTGTGCGACGAGATCGTCGTGCTCGACTTCGGCGTGCGGATCGCGGCCGGCACCCCCGATGAGGTCCGTAACGACCCGTTGGTGATCGAGGCCTACCTTGGGACCGAGCACGCCGGTTCGACACCCGACGATGAGCGCGAGGAGGCGATGTCGGAATGAGGGCCACCACGCCGACGACCTCCGCTCCCGTGGCGACCACCGCCCCGGCGATCGAGGCCCGTGGCATCTCGGCCGGTTACGGCCCGCAACCGGTGATCCACGAGCTCGACCTGGTGGCGGCGCCGGGCGAGGTGGTCGCCCTGCTCGGCCCGAACGGGGCGGGCAAGACCACCACGATGCTCACCTTGGCCGGCGAGCTGCCGGTGTTGGCGGGCGAGGTGGTGTTGGGCGGTGCCCCGACCACGGCGCCGCTGTACAAGCGGGCCCAGCGCGGGCTCGGCTTCGTCACCGAGGAGAAGTCGGTGTTCATGGGGCTGACCACCCGCGACAACCTCAAGGTGGCGGGCGTCGAGCTCGATGCGGCGCTGGAGATCTTCCCCGAGCTGGGCAAGCGGCTCGACGTGCGCGGCGGGCTGCTGTCGGGTGGTGAACAGCAGATGCTCAGCCTCGCCCGGGGGTTGTGCCGGGAACCGACGGTGCTGCTGGCCGACGAGCTGTCGATGGGTCTGGCCCCGCTGATCGTCACCCGGCTGCTCACCGCGGTGCGCGACGCCGCCGACCGGCTGGGCACCGCGGTGATCCTCGTCGAACAACACGTCCGCCAGGCGCTTCGCTACGCCGACCGGGCCTACGTGATGCGGCGTGGCCGAATCGAGCTGTCGGGCACCGCCGCCGAACTCCACGAGCGTCTCGACGAGATCGAGGACAGCTACCTCGCCTCCAGTCCCTGAGACCCGACCCCGATTCCCCGAACGGAGCACCCCGATGGCCATCGCCGAACCCGTCCAACCGATCACCGCCACCGATGCGGACCTGCGCGACGCGCTCGCCGTCGCCGACCTCCCGGCGCTGCTGCCGGCCTTGGCGTCGGTGACCGGCGACCACTCGTTGTTGCGCCCCGAGCTGCGTGTCGATCCGGCCCTGATGGGCGAGCCCCAGGGCGGGCTCACCCCCGAGCAGCAAGAGCAGGTGCGCGCGCTGGCCCTGGAGGCGCTGATCGCGTTCCGTGACGCCGGCAGCGTCGCCGCGCCGATGCCAACCGGCACCGGTCTGCGCGAGATCGTCGAGTACATGGCGGGCGGCGCCGACATCGACCGCTACCTGCCGATGATGCGCGAGGAGTTGGCGTTGACCGCCGATCTGCGGGCACCGCGCTGGCACAAGGACGAGATCGCCCCCGACGCGGACTTTCAGGTGATCGTGATCGGCGCCGGCATGTCGGGCATCGTCGCCGCCTACCGGTTGTCCGAGGCCGACGTGCCCTATCTGGTGCTCGACAAGAACCCCGACGTCGGGGGCACGTGGCTGGAGAACACCTACCCCGGATGCCGGGTCGACGTCGCCAACCACTACTACAGCTACTCGTTCGCCCAGCGCGACGACTGGCCGTTCTTCTACAGCCCCCAGACCGAGCTCCACGCCTACTTCCGCGAGTGCGTCGACGATTTCGGCATCCGACCCAACATCCGCTTCAACACCGACGTGGCCGGGATGCAGTGGGACGAGGACACCGCCACCTGGACCGTCGACGTCGTCGATGCCGACGGGCGCGAGCATCGCTACACCGCCAATGCCGTGATCAGCGCCGTCGGCCAACTCAACCGCCCCCAGCTGCCCTCGATCGAGGGTCGCGACTCGTTCGCCGGTCCGGCGTTCCACTCGGCGCGTTGGGATCACTCGGTCGATCTCACCGGCAAGCGGGTCGGGGTGATCGGTACCGGATGCAGCGCCGCCCAGTTCGCCCCGATCGTGGCCGGTGAGGCGGCGGAGTTGGAGATCTTCCAGCGCACCCCGAACTGGCAGTTCGCCGTCGAGGAGTACCGCCAGCCGGTGCCGGTGGGGTTCCAGTATCTCCTCGGCCATGTGCCCTACTACCGCCAGTGGTATCGGTTCTGGCTGTTCTGGAAGGGTGCCGAGTTCCTGCGGCCGCTGGCCGAGGTCGACCCCGACTGGCCCGACCAGACCCGTTCGGTCAGCGAGGGCAACGACATGCTCCGCCAGATGCTCACCGATGCGATCGTGCCGCAGTACGACGACCGGCCCGATCTGCTCGACAAGGTGATCCCGCAGTACCCGCCGGCGGCCAAGCGGATCATCGTCGACGACGGCTCGTGGGCGAGAATGCTCCACCGCGACAACGTCACCCTCACCACGACGGGGATCGATCGGATCGTGCCCGAAGGCGTCGTCACCACCGACGGCGAGCTCCACCGCTTCGACGTGCTGCTGTACGGCACCGGGTTCCAGCCCTCCAGGTTCCTGACCCCGATGAAGGTGGTCGGGCGCGCTGGGGCCGACCTCCACGAGACCTGGGACGGCGACGCCCGCGCCTACCTCGGGGTGACCGTGCCCGGGTTCCCCAACTTCTTCATGCTCTACGGGCCCAACACGAACATCGTTGTCAACGGATCGATCATCTGGTTCACCGAGTGCGAGGTGCGCTACGTGATGGACTGCGTGCGCCAGATCCTCTCCGAGGGCCACCGCGCCATCGATGTCAAGGCCGACGTCCACGACCGCTACAACGAGGAGATCGACGCCGAGAACCTCCTGATGTCGTGGGGCGTGTCGACGGTCAACTCGTGGTACAAGAACGCCAACGGCCGCGTCGCGCAAAACTGGCCGTTTCCGCTGATCGACTTCTGGGAACGAACCCGCGAGGTCGACCTCGCCGACTACGACACCGTGTAGCAGCGGTATCCGCCGTCTCCTCCCACCCCGATGAGGTGACGCTCCGCCGCCCGGGCGAGCGGCCAGTCGCTCCGGGCGGTTCTTTGCGCGCGGTGCGAGTGTTGATCGGTCCGCCGAGATAGAACGTCTCCCGACACAACCAACCGGGCTTGCGGGTGACCCGGACCTCGCTGACGGTCACCATGCCCAACCCCCGCCCGAACCCCGTCCCGCGCCGCCCACGAACGTGATCGCGCTCATCTGGATCGTCTCGGCGATCGTGTCGATCGTGGTCGTGGTGAGTGTGTTCGTGCTGTTGCCCGGCCAGCTGGCCCTCGGGCTGGGCCTCGTGCTCGTCGGCGCCGTGATCGCCCTCGCCGACCCGCACCGCGGTTCACGACGC
>JBKEAH010000165.1:0-2573 GCA_047972065.1 Desertimonas sp. | reverse complement strand
CGCCGTGGGTGCGGCTGTGCTCGAGGAGGGCCCGGACCGATCTCAGCGCGTGCTTCCAGGTTCGCGTCGGACGGCCGTCGATGTCGACCGTCTCCATCTCGAACGGCTGGCCGGGGGTCGTCAGCTGTTGGTGAACCTCGGCGATCGAGAGCGGGCCGGGTTGGTGGTCGGTGGTCATCGGGTGCCCCCGTAAGGTGTCGTCGGTCGATGCGTCGTCGGTCGATGTGTCGGTGGTCGTCGGGAAGGGTGGCAGGTGGCGGCCCGAGACCACGGATCGGCGGGCGCGTCTCGCCGCTGGCGGTCGGACCTCGACCCGGACCTATAGTCATATTTTGACTATCGAGTCGTCAACCCGACCAGGAGGCATCATGGACCACGCCCGGCAGTTCTACATCGACGGTGGTTGGGTCGAGCCGCTCTCGTCGGAGACCCTGGCCGTCGTCAACCCGGCGACCGAGGAGAAGATCGAGACGATCGCCATGGGCTCGGCATCCGATGTCGACCGCGCCGTGGCCGCCGCGGTGGCCGCCTTCGACTCGTACTCGCAGACCACCAAGCAAGAGCGCCTCGACCTGCTCGACGCCATCATCGCCGCCTACACGGCACGGTTGCCCGAGTTGGCGGCCACGATCTCGGCCGAGATGGGCGCCCCGTCGTGGCTGGCCGAAGCGGCGCAGGCGCCCGCCGGTCTGGCCCATCTCACCACGGCTCGCAACGTGCTTGCCGACTTCGAGTTCGATGAACTGCGCGGCACCACCCGTGTCGTCCATGAGCCGGCCGGGGTCTGCGGCCTGATCACGCCGTGGAACTGGCCGCTCAACCAGATCGCCTGCAAGGTCGGTCCGGCGTTGGCGGCGGGTTGCACGATGGTGCTCAAGCCGTCCGAGGTCGCACCGCTCAACGCGATCATCTTCGCCGAGATCCTCGACGCCGCCGGGGTGCCGGCCGGTGTCTTCAACCTCGTCAACGGCGAC
This sequence comes from Desertimonas sp., assembly GCA_047972065.1. Classification (GTDB taxonomy): domain Bacteria; phylum Actinomycetota; class Acidimicrobiia; order Acidimicrobiales; family Ilumatobacteraceae; genus JALZMG01. The sequence continues at coordinate 1,599 of JBKEAH010000165.1, read as the reverse complement.
GGTCTCACCGTCGGTGCGGCCATCTCCTCGCACCCCGACATCGAGATGGTGTCGTTCACCGGCTCCACCCGCGCCGGGATCGAGGTGGCCCGCAACGCCGCCAGCACCGTCAAGCGCGTCGCGCAGGAACTCGGCGGCAAGTCGGCCAACATCATCCTCGACGACGCCGATCTCGAAGCCGTCATCACCCGCGACATGGTCGGGATGTGCACCAACTCGGGCCAGTCCTGCAACGCGCCGACACGGATGCTGGTGCCGAACTCGCGCATGGACGAAGCGGCGACGATCGCCGCCGCCGCCTCGGCCACCGTGGCGGTTGGCGACCCCAAGGACTCGGGAACACGGATCGGGCCGGTGGTGTCGGAGGTCCAGTTCGACCGCATCCAGCGGCTGATGGAGAAGGGCATCAGCGAGGGCGCGACCCTTGCCGCCGGCGGTCTCGGCCGCCCCGAGGGCCTGGAGACCGGCTACTACATCCGCCCGACCGTGTTCTCTCACGTGAACAACGAGATGACCATCGCTCGCGAGGAGATCTTCGGGCCCGTGCTGGTGCTCATCGGCTACGAAGACGACGACGACGCCGTGCGGATCGCCAACGACACCGCCTACGGCTTGTCGGGCTACGTGTCTGGCAGCGAAGAGCGGGCCCGCACCGTCGCTCGACGGCTGCGCACCGGCAACGTGCATCTCAACGGCGCCGGACCCGACTTCGCCGCCCCCTTCGGTGGGTACAAGCAGTCGGGCAACGGTCGCGAGTGGGGCCCCGAGGGCTTCCACGAGTTCCTCGAGACCAAGGCGATCCTCGGCTACGACGCCGCGTCGTGACCGGCCCGGTGCCGGCCGATCGGGTCGGCACCGACTACAGGATGTAGTCCTCGCCGCTGGCTCGCACCGTGATGTCGCCGATCGACACGCCCCAGGGCTGGTCGATGACGTAGACGATCTGCCGGACGAGATCCTCGGGGGTGATCGCCCAGTAGCGCACGTCGTCGGCGTCGGTCTCCTCACCTCGCAGGCCGTCGCCGCCAAGACGCTGCATGCGGTCCCCGACCCGGTCCATGTGCTGGCCGGCGAGCCCGACGATGGCGGCGGGGTTGACGACCCCGCCGCCCAGTCCGGTGCCGGTGATCCCCGTCGGGCGGACGACGGTGACTTTGATCTTGCCCTGTGTCTCCACCCGCAGTGAGTCCGACATGACCCGCACCGCCGCCTTGGTGGCGCTGTACACGCCCGAGCCCTCGGTGCCGGCGTTGCCATAGATCGACGAGATGTTGATCACCTGGCCGCGGCCCTGGGTGATCATCTGGTCGTAGACGGCGAGGATGCCGTTGAGGACCCCTTTGATGTTGATGTCGATGGCCCGGTCCCACGCCGCGGCGGCGGCCTGGTGGTCGCTGAAGAAGGCCAGCGGCATCACGCCGGCGTTGTTGACCAGGACGTCGATGGCGCCCCAGCGCTTGATCGCCGTTGCCGCGGCGGCGTCGAGATCGGCCCGTCTCGTCACGTCGCAGGCCACCCCGATCGCGTCGCCGCCGGCCGCGACGATCGCCGCCGCCGTCGCCTCGGCGGCGGCCGCATCGACATCGCTCGCCAGCACCT
>JBKEAH010000016.1:0-2850 GCA_047972065.1 Desertimonas sp. | reverse complement strand
TCATCAGCGCCGCCGTCCGATTCCGCTCGACCCGGCCCAGCCAGCGGCTGGCCCCGAAGCCGACGAGCACGACGGGGATGGCGAGGAAGAACGTGACCGCCAACCCGATCGCGGTGGCGATCAACACGACCATCGTGGTGAAGGTGACGATGCTCATCGGCAGCGAGGTCAGCACGTAGCCGGCCGATCGCACCAGCCGGCCGAGCCGACGCCACGGGGTGAAGAGCTTGAACATCCTGGGGCTCAGCGTAAGAAGTCCGGAGGTCGGCGAGTGGTCTCAGTCGGTGCCGATTGCCGACAGCACGTCGAGCCGTGCGGCCCGTTGAGCGGGGCGCAAGGCGGCGAGCACCCCGGCGATGGCCGCGGCGATGACGATGATCGCCAGCACCGTCCAGGGGGCGGCGAAGGCCCCGATGTCCTCTTGGGCCTCGACGGCCCGCATCAGGCCCCAACCGAGGAAGGTGCCGATGCCGACGCCGCCGATCACCCCGAAGACGGCCACGATGACCGACTCCCAGCGCACCGTCGATCGCAACTGGGCCCGGGTCTGGCCGACCGCCCGGAGCAGACCGAGCTCGCGGGTCCGCTCGTGGATCGACAGCGACAAGGTGTTGGCGATGCCGAGCAGGGCGATCAGCACGGCGACGCCGAGCAACCCGTAGACCAGCGTGAGCATCTGGTCGATCTGGGATCCGACGCTGTCGACGTACTCGTCGCGGGTCTGGGGGCCGGGCGCCGCGAACGCCTCGGTGATGGCCGCCACGGCGACCTTTCCATCGCCGACCGAGATCCCCTCGGCGAGGTTGATGAGGATCACCGTGTCGCCCGACTGACGGGCGTGAGGTGCCCAGGCGCCCTCGGTCATCACGATGTCACCGAAGGACAACCGCTCGTCGTAGCGGGCTGCGACGGTGAAGTCGGCGGCACCGTCGAGGAACGTCATCGTCACCACGTCGCCCACCGCGAGGTCGTGCTGGTCGGCGTACTTGGCGCTGACGGCGATCGAGCGGTCATCGACCGCGGCCAGATCGCCGCCGCTGACGCCGAGATCGAACGCCCGGTTGAGGGCCACCGGGTCGGCGACGGCCGGAACGACGTCGCTGCCGTCGATCGTGGCGGAGGCGAAGGCCACCCCGATCGCCTCGCCGACCGCCGGGAGGTCACCGATCGCGGTCGCCACGTCGGCGCTGATCGGGGCACTGTCGAAGTCGTCGCTGATCACGACGAGGTCACCGGTGAACGCCTGACCGACCTCGTCGTCGATCGAGGCCTTCATCGACGAGCCGAACGTGGCGAACAGGGCGACCACCGCCGTGCCGACCATCAGCGCCGAGGCGCTGCCGGCGACACGTCGAGGATTGCGCATCGCGTTCCGGCGGGCCAGTGTGCCGGTGATGCCGAGGGTGGTGGCGACGGCGCCGCCGAGCACAGCGGCCGTCGGTAGGGCGACCACCGGGCCGAGCACGACGGCGCCGACGATCACACCGAGCGCACCGATCGCTGCCCACAGGAGGGCCTCGTCGGTGGTGGCGGCGATCATCACCACGGCCACACCGCCGCCGCTGAGCGCCACGCCGGCCGACACCCGCAGCCACGAGGCGGCCGATCGATCGACGGCGACGTCGCGCAACGCCGCGAGCGGCGCCACCCGCGAGGCCCGCACGGCCGGGGCGAGACTCGCCACCACGGTGGTGACGACACCGACCAGCGAGGCGACGACGATGGTGTCGGTGGTGACGACGAGGCCGCTGCCGATCGACATCCCCGCTCCCGCGATCAGCGTCTGCAACCCGAGTCCGAGGAGGACGCCGACACCGATGCCGATGGCGGCGGCGAGGGCGCCGATGATCAGCGCCTCGAGCGCGACGCCGAGCAGCACTTGGCGGCGCGAGGCGCCGATCGCTCGGAGTAGGGCCGACTCCCGGGTTCGCTGGGCGACGACGATGGCGAAGGTGTTGTGGATGCTGAAGGTGGCGACGATCAGCGCGATGCCGGCGAAGGCCAGCAGCATCCGTTCGAAGAGGCCGACGAAGTCCGACTCGATCGCCGCCTCCCGATCGGCGACGATCTCGTCGCGCGTCAGGGTCTCGACATCGGCCGGCAGCAACGCTCGGATCTCGTCGCGCAGCGCCGTGGGCTCGACGTCGTCGGCGGCGACGACCAGCACCTCGCTGGCAGCGTCGGCCCGGACCGCCAGCAGATCCTGCGCGGTGGCCGCATCGAAGGCGAGGAACGTCGATGGCCCGAAGCTGTCGTCGTCGCCGAAGGCGGCGATACCGACGACGCTCACGTCGACCACCTCGGGAACGAGGACTCGGATCTGATCGCCGACGGCGATGTCACCGTCGGTGGCGGCGCGCCGATCGATAATCACCTCGCCGTCGCGGCGTGGGGCCCGGCCCTCGGCGACCTGGAAGGGGTTGAGGTCGGGTTCGGTGATCCAGTTGGTGGCGATGGTCGGGGGGCCACCACCGCCGACTCGGTCGCCGTTGCCGTCGATGATCGTGCCCATGCCCTGGACGAGCGGGACGACCTCGGCGACACCGGGGATCTCGGCCAGCTGGGCGCTGACGTCGCCGTCGACGACGTCGCGGAGGTCGCCGTCGGACCCGAGCGTCACCGAGCTCCGCACGATGAGATCGGCGCCGGCATACACCCGGGCATAGCCCTCCGAGAACCCGGCGCGCATCGAGTCGCCGACGACGAGCGTGGCGACGAGGAAGGCGACACCGAGGACCACGGCGGTCGTCGTGGCGAAGAGGCGTCGCTTGCGGGCCCACAGCCCGCGGATCGTGGTCGTGAGCATCGTGATCAGCCCCCGAGCTGCTTCATCTTGTCGAGGATGCGCTC
>JBKEAH010000013.1:0-4457 GCA_047972065.1 Desertimonas sp. | reverse complement strand
CCGGCGCGGGCCGTGGCAGCGGCCGCGACCACGCCATCTCCCTCGCCCGCCACGGCGCCAAGGTCGTCGTCAACGATCTCGGTGGCGCCACCGATGGGACCGGGAGCGATCTGTCGCCGGCCGAGACGGTCGTCGAGGAGATCACGGGGATGGGCGGCGAGGCGATCGCCAACGGCGACAACGTCGCCGACGTCGAGGGCGCCAAGCGGATGGTGCACTCGGCGATCGACACCTTCGGGACGCTCAACATCGTGGTCAACAACGCCGGGATCCTGCGCGACCGGGTGCTGGCCAACATGACCGAGGCCGAGTGGGATGCGGTCATCAACGTGCACCTCAAGGGCACGTTCGCGCCGGCACACCACGCCGTCGCCTATTGGCGCGAGCAGGCCAAGGCCGGCAACCCGGTCAGCGGACGGATCATCAACACCACGTCGGTGTCGGGCATCTACGGCAACCCCGGTCAGACGAACTACGGCGCCGCCAAGGCGGGGATCGCCGCGTTCACCACGATCGCTGCCCTCGAGGTCGCCCGCTACGGGGTGACCGTCAACGCGGTGGCCCCCGTCGCCCTCACCCGGATGACCGAGGGCCTCGGACCGGCCCCCGAGACCGACGAGGACCGTGAGGCACGCGCCCCACACTGGATTGCCCCGATCGTCACCTGGCTGGCATCCGACGCCGCCGCCGATGTGACCGGGCGGGTGTTCGAAGCGTCGGGCACCGTGTTGGCGATCGCCGAGGGTTGGCACCGTGGTCCGACCACGGCGCCGGTCGACGACCCGACCCAGATCGAGGCCTCGGTGCGCGAGTTGCTCGCGAAGGCTCGTCCCAACGCCGGCATGGACGGCCAGGACGGTTCCTGGCCCCAGAACCAGAGCTGAACGAACACCACGCGTGACGGCGGGGTCAGACCCCACGTGCCACGCCCGCGAGAGGAGCAGTGATGCCGTTGAACCCCGATGCCGTCGGTGCCGAATCCGAGCCGACAGAGATCTCCTGGACCAGCAAGGACGCGCTGCTGTATGCGGTGAGCATCGGTGCCGGCACCGACGAGTTGGCCTTCACCACCGAGAACACCGCGGACATCGCGCAGCGGGTGTTCCCGACGTTCCCGGTGGTGATGGGGTACGGCGCCGGCCGGGGGGTGATGAGCGCGATCGGGTCGTTCAACCCGGCGATGCTCGTCCACGGTCAGCAGGCCGTCACGCTCCATCGTGAGATCCCCGTCGCCGGCACGGCCACCCTGCGCAGCCGGCTCGCCGACATGTTCGACAAGGGCAAGGCCGCCGTCGTGGTGACCGAGACCGACGTCGAGATGGATGGGGCACCGCTGTACACGTTGCGCTCGTCGGCGTTCATCCGCGGCGAGGGCGGCTGGGGCGGTGACCGCGGACCCTCGGGACCGCAGAACGTACCGCCGGACCGAGCGCCCGATGGCGAGATCACGTACCGGACGTCACCCGATCAGGCGCTGCTCTACCGCCTCAACGGCGACCGCAACCCGCTGCACTCGGATCCGAGCTTCGCCGCCGCCGGCGGCTTCGACGCTCCGATCCTCCACGGGTTGTGCACCTACGGCTTCACCGGTCGTGGGCTGCTCCACCTGCTCTGCGGCGGGGACCCATCCCGGTTCCACCATGTCGAGGGACGGTTCGCGTCGCCGGTGATCCCCGGTGAGGTTCTGACGATCCGGGCCTGGTCGATCGACGAGGACCAGGCCGTGTTCACGACCTCGGTCGGCGATCGGCTCGTGATCGACCAAGGCCTGGTCCGCCATCGCTGACCCGCACGCGACGGACCGCTAGGCGGCCAGCGCCCGAAGCCCCGGAACGGGGAGGTTGCGGGCGATCGTGTAGACGCCGACGACGATCGCCCACACCGTCCCCGCCAGGCGATGGCTGACCACCAGGGGAAGCGGCCGTCGGCGCATCGCCGCCCACCAGCACCACATCAGCACCGGTCCGGCGGCGACGATCGCCAGGGCGTTGAACGACACGGCCCGGGCGATGTCGCCGTCGATCAGGGATTGCATCGCCCGCGTCGAGCCGCATCCCGGGCAGTCGAGCCCGGTCAACGCGTGTATCGGGCAGGGCGGGACCCAACCGGTGCCCACCACTCGAGCCGTCACCACCCCGAGGGTCGCCGCGCCCGCCGCGACCACGGCTACCGGGCGCGATCCGCTCGGGTGACCGCACAGCGGGGATGGCACCGGCGACGACGTGGAACTCATCGATGTCACCCCGACGAGCGGATGGCGAGCGCGATGACGATCCCGATCACGCCGGAGAGCACCGCCGCCCAGGTCCACTTCGTCGCCGTCTCGTCCTCGCCGCGAGCGGCGTAGACGATCGCCACGACCCCGAAGGGCAGACAGCAGAAGATCGTCGACAGGATCGCGCCGGCGAGCACGCCCCCGCTGGTCTGCGATCGAGCGGGATACGGGGTGTTCATGGCTCGTCAGATGCTTCAGGTCGTGACCCGGTTCCATCCGCTTCGATGGCCGATGGGGCGACGCCGCCTGGCGCGACCATCCGCCACCGGGCGGTCACGGGATCGTACCGTGCCCGGAGCGGGTCTATCGAGAGGGTGTGAACACGTGAAGCGCATCAAGTTGGGCATTGCAGCAGGTCTGCTGGTGGTGACCGCCGGTGTCGGTACCGCCGACGCCGACACGACACCGGCATCCCCGGAGGAGGTGCCGCGCCAGGCGGCCGGGACCGAGCAGACCTATCTGATTCTGGCGCGCGGCAACTCGCTCCCCAGCGGCTTGGCCGACAGCGTCGCGTCCGCCGGTGGCAGCATCGCCGAGGAGCTGCCCCAGATCGGCGTCGCCACCGCCACCTCGACCAACCCCGACTTCGCCACCTCGCTGGCGTCGGTGCGGGGCATCCGGTCGGTCAGCCGCAGCCCGCGCATCCAGCGGGTGGCCCCGACCCACGAGGTCGCCGGGCCCAACGTCAGCGCCTACGGCAACCCACCGCAGAGCAGCGACGACGACCGCTTCTTCGACTTGCAATGGGGACACGACGCGGTCGACGCCCCCGAAGCGTGGAGCGAGGGCCGACGCGGCGCCCAGGCGCGGGTCGCCGTGCTCGACACCGGATTCGACCTCGATCACCCAGATCTTGCCCCCAACATCGTGGAGTCGCGCAGCTTCGTCCCCGGTGAGGGCGCCCAGTGGGTGGGTGGCATCTTCAGCCACGGCACTCACACGGCCGGCACGATCGCCGCCGCCGACAACGGCCTCGGGATCATCGGTGTGGCGCCGGAAGCGTCCCTGCTGCTGGGCAAGGTCCTCCCTGACGCCGGGTGTGGGGGTGATGGCCCGATCCTCGCCGGCATCGTGTGGGCCGGTGGCGAGGCCGACGCCGATGTCATCAGCCTGAGCCTCGGTGCGCCGATGAACAAGAGCGGCTATCTCGAAGTCGGCTGTGACCCGGGCCCGGAGGACGACATCGAGGTCAGCGCCAGCGAGGTTGCCGAGATTCGACACGCCTACGACCGCGCCGTGCGCTACGCCCGGAGCAACGGCGCCACGGTCATCGCCTCGGCCGGCAATGACGCCTCGGATGGCGATCACACCGCCGACCTGATCCACCTGCCGTCCGACGCTGTCGGCGTGATCTCGATCTCGGCGACGGCACCGACGGGGTGGGCGGCCGACCCCACCACCAACCTCGACAGCCCGGCGTCCTACACCAACTTCGGCCGTTCGGTGATCGACTTCTCGGCGCCCGGCGGCGACCTCCAGTACCCCGGCGAGGAGGACTGCACGGTGGCGGGCATCACCCGCGCCTGCTTCGTGTTCGACCTCGTGTTCAGCACCGGCAGCGACGGTTGGTATTGGTCGGCGGGCACCTCGATGGCGGCGCCGCATGCGGCCGGCATCGCCGCCCTGATCGTCGGCGCCAACGGCGGCGAGCGCGCCCCGGTGCGGGTCGAGGCCGCGATGCGTGAGCTTGCCGACCCGCTCGGAGGCGGGAACGACCCCTACTACGGCAAGGGTGCGGTCGACGCCACCAACAGCGTCGAGGACGACTAGGACGAGGAGCGGCGCCGCTCGTTCGTCAGCCGGTGAGGGCGGTGAGGACGTCGTCGATGGCGATGTCCTCACGCTCACCGGTGCGGCGGTCTTTGATCTCGACGGTTCCGCCGCCGTCGCCGGTGATCCCACGTCCGACGATCACGATGGTCGGGATTCCCAGCAGTTCGGCGTCCTTGAACTTGACCCCCGGTGAGACCGATTGGCGGTCGTCGAGCAGTACCTCGACCCCGGCCGCTTCGAGATCACCGGCCAGGCGTTCGGCCGCCGGCCACATCGGGCCGCCGGGTTTGCCGGCGATCACCACGTGGACGTCGGCGGGGGCGACCTGACGGGGCCAGACCAAGCCGGCCTCGTCGCAGTTGGTCTCGGCGATCGCGGCGACCGCCCGGCTGACCCCGATGCCGTAGCT
>JBKEAH010000004.1:0-17989 GCA_047972065.1 Desertimonas sp. | reverse complement strand
AGTGTGTTCGTGCTGTTGCCCGGCCAGCTGGCCCTCGGGCTGGGCCTCGTGCTCGTCGGCGCCGTGATCGCCCTCGCCGACCCGCACCGCGGTTCACGACGCCCGCGCTGAGCCCGGGTCTAGCCTTCTCGCCTGATGGGGCAGCAACGCAGGGTGGTCGTCATCGGACAGGGCTATGTGGGTCTTCCGGTGGCGATGCGCGCCGTCGAGGTGGGCATGGACGTGGTCGGGTTCGATGTCGACGCCGCCAAGGTCGCCGGTCTCGGCGCCGGTCGCAGCCACATCGACGACATCGGCGACCACGACGTCGCCGCCGCGCTGGCGACCGGCCGGTACCGCGCCACCGGCGACCCCGACGACCTCGCCGGCTTCGCGATCGCCGTGATCACCGTGCCGACACCGTTGCGCGACGGTGCCCCCGACCTGTCGTTCGTCGAGTCGGCCGCCGCGGTGTTGGCCGCCCATCTGAGCCGGGGGGCGACGGTGATCCTGGAGTCGACCACCTTTCCCGGGACCACCGACGAGCTGCTCGGTCCGTGGCTGGAAGCGGGCAGCGGGCTCGCCGCCGGGGCGGACTTCCATCTCGGCTACTCGCCCGAGCGCATCGACCCGGGCAACTCGACGTGGACCTTCGCCCGGACGCCCAAGGTCGTGTCCGGGATCGATCCGGCGTCGACGGCGGCCGTGCGGGGCTTCTACGACCGTCTGGTCGAGCGCACCATCGTCGTACGTGGCACCCGCGAGGCCGAGATGACCAAGCTGCTCGAGAACACCTTCCGGCACGTCAACGTGGCGCTGGTCAACGAGCTGGCGATCGCCGCCTCGGCGCTGGAGGTCGACATGTGGGACGTCGTCGACGCCGCCTCCACCAAACCGTTCGGGTACATGCCGTTTCGCCCCGGGCCGGGCGTCGGCGGGCATTGCCTGCCGATCGACCCGTCGTACCTGTCCTGGAAGATCGAGCACGAGGCGGGGACCCCTTCGCGGTTCATCGACATCGCCAACGACATCAACCAGCAGATGCCACGCTTCGTCGTCGATCGGGTACTGCGGGGGATGAACGCCCGCGGTCGCACCGTCAACGGCGCCCGGATCCTGGTGCTCGGCGTGGCCTACAAGCCCAACTCGAGCGACGCCCGCGAGACCCCGGCGACCCTCATCGTGCGGGGACTGCGTGGCCTCGGCGCCGTCGTCGTCGTCCACGATCCACTCGTCGCCGACCTGTCACCGGAGTTGGACGATGGTCGCGTCGCCGAGCTGACCGACGACGAGCTGGCGTCGTTTGATGCGGCGGTGGTGGTGACCCCGCACGAGGCGGTCGATCACGACCGCGTCCTCGCCGTGGTGCCCTACGTGTTCGACGCCCGCGGCGTGCTGTCGGGCCCCAACGTCGAGCGTCTCTGACGGAATCGGGGCCGTGCCGGCACCGCCTAGTCTCGGGTCATGCACGTTCAGGTCGATGCCGACAAGTGTCAAGGCCACAACCGCTGCTACGCGCTGGCGCCGGAGCTGTTCGACGTCGATGACTACGGCCAAGCGGTGGTGATCGGCGACGGCGTGGTCACCCCGGCGCTCGAGGACAAGGCTCGGCTGGCCGTCGCCAACTGTCCCGAGTTCGCGATCGCCCTGATCGGCGACGACGGTCAGCCCGTCGAGGTCTGAGGTGACGGGCGAGCCGACCACCACGACCGCCAGCCCCACGACCGCCAGCACCACGACCGCCAGCACCAGCTACGGCCCGGTGACCGACTGGGCGACCGACCTCGATCACGCCGACCCGAGCTACAACCCGAACGCCCCCGAGATCTGGGCGGAGCTGCGCGCCGCCGGCTGTCCGGTCGCCCACAGCGATCGCTATGGCGGCATGTGGGCGCCGATTACCCACGACCTCGTGCGTGAGGTCGCCTACGACACCGAGCACTTCACCAGTCGGGCCATCGTGGTCAGTCGGACCGACCGGGCCGATCTGGCGCTGGCGCCGATCGGTGGCGCTCCGCCGATCAGCAGTGACCCTCCGTTCCACCAGCTGGCCCGCCGCTTGCTGCTCCCCCCGTTCGCCCCCAAGCAGATCGAGCCGTGGGAGCCCGAGATCCGCGCCCTGTGCCGCTCGCGCCTCGACGCGATGGGCACGATCGTCCCCGGCGACACCGTCATCGACGCCGCCGTCGGGTACGCCCAGCACATTCCGGTCAACGTCATCTCACGGATGCTCGGGCTGCCGCCCGACGACGACGATCTGATGCGCGAGTTCGTCCACGACGTGCTGGAAGGGGTCAACCAGCCGCCCGAGGCCCGGCAGGCCGGGTTCGCTCGGCTCGATGCCTACCTCGATGCCCAGATCGAGGCTCATCGGTCGGGCGACCGGGACGATCTGATCGCGTACCTGATGGATGTCGAGATGCTTGGCCAGAAGCTGTCGCCGGCACACGTGCGGGGCTCGATCGTCCTGCTGATGCTGGCGGGGATCGACACGACATGGAGTGCGATCGGCTCATCCCTGTGGCATCTCGCCGCTCATCCCGAGGACCGCAAGCGCCTGGCCGAGGAACCGGCGTTGATCCCGACCGCCGTCGAGGAGTTCCTGCGGGCCTACGCCCCCGTCACCATGGCGCGCCTGGTCGCCGCGGATCACGACTTCCACGGCTGCCCGATGAAGGTCGACGACTGGGTCCTGCTGCCGTTCCCGGCGGCGAACCGCGATCCCGAGGCCTTCGAGCGGGCCGACGAGGTGGTGATCGACCGACAGGAGAACCGCCACGCCGCCTTCGGGCTCGGCATCCACCGCTGTCTCGGGTCCAACCTCGCCCGGCTCGAGATGCGGATCGCGGTGGAGGAGTTCCTCGCCCGATTCCCCGACTTCGAGCTCGCCGACCCCGCCGCCGTGCGGTGGAGCGTCGGTCAGATCCGCGGACCCCGGGTGCTGCCGGTCGTCGTCAATAGAGTGAACCCGTGAGCACCTACGTCGTCGGCGTGGCCGGCGATCCCGATGAGCAGGCCGGCCTCGAGTGGGCGAGCGCGGTCGCCCAGCCCGACGACCACATCGTCGTCGTGCACGCCTGGGAGATCCCGATCGTGACCGGCTACGAGTCGGTGGCCGCCGTGGACACCAAGGTGATCGAAGACGGGGCCCGTGACTACCTCGCCGCGCTCGTCGACCGGCGCGACGATCGCCGTCTCCGCGGCGTGCTGGCCGCCGGCCATCCGGGCCAGGCGCTGGTCGACGCCGCCGCCGATCCAGGTCTCGGTGACGACGTGTGCATCGTCGTCGCTCACGCCGGTTCGAGCAAGATCGGACTCGTCCTCGGGTCGACGGCCAACCATGTCGTCCATCACGCACGGGTCCCGGTCGTCGTCGTCCGCGGTGAGCTGCGGCTGCCGGTGCGCACCGTGGTCGTCGGTGTCGACGACCCGCACGAGGACCACCCCGACGAGCCGTCCCTGACGGCGCTGCGCTGGGCGCTGGAACGGCCCGGCATCACCCGGCTGGAAGTCCACCACGGAGCGTTCGTGCCGGGTGTCGCCGCCGGGGTCGTCGCCTCGCCGGCCGTCGAGTCGGAGGAGGAGTCCCACGAGATCGACGGCCAGCTCCGTGACGCCATCGCCGCCGCGCTCGATGGTGCCCCGCCACCCGCCGACACCCAGATCGTGCCGGTCGTGGCCGGGGGGACCGGGGCGTTCGCCCTCATCGAAGCGTCGCGCACGGCTGATCTCATCGTGATCGGCACCCGCGGCCATCGGACGCTGATGCAGCTGATCACCGGCTCCACCAGCCTCGAGGTCGTCGCCCACGCCCACTGCCCCGTCGTCGTCGTGCGCTGAGACGAGCACCGACGCGACACCCCCTTCCTAGGATGGCCGGGCCATGCCCGAGCGCTCCGCAGCCGACCTGCTCGAGGGTCTCAACCCCGACCAACTCGACGCCGTCGTCCACCGTGACGGTCCCTTGCTGGTCGTCGCCGGTGCCGGCTCGGGCAAGACCCGTGTCCTCACCCACCGCATCGCCCACCTGATCGACGAGGGGGTTCACCCGTCGCGCATCCTGGCGATCACCTTCACCAACAAGGCGGCCGACGAGATGCGTCACCGCGTCGGTGCCCTGGTGGGACCGGTCGCCCGCTCGATGTGGGTCAGCACGTTCCACTCGGCGTGCGTGCGGATCTTGCGGGCCAACGCCGAGCGCCTCGGCTTTCCCCGCCAGTTCTCGATCTACGACCAGGCCGACGCCGTGCGGCTGACCGGCTACGTCATCCGCGATCTCGGTCTCGACGCCAAGCGGTTCCCGCCGCGTGCGGTGCACGGCATCATCAGCTTGTGGAAGAACGAGCTGCGCACGCCGGCGGAGGTGGTCGCCTCGGCGACCCACATCTTTGAGCGCAAGCAGGCCGACGTCTACGCCGAGTACCAGAGCCGGTTGCGCAACGCCGGGGCGATGGACTTCGACGACCTCCTCGTCACCACCGTGACGTTGCTGCGCGACCACCCCGACGTCCTCGAGTCGTATCGCCAACGCTTCGAGCACATCCTCGTCGACGAGTATCAGGACACCAACCAGGCGCAAAACGAGATCGTGCTCCTGCTCGCCGGTGGCCACCAGCGCGTCACCGTCGTCGGGGACACCGACCAGTCGGTGTACCGCTTCCGCGGCGCCGATTTCCGCAACATCCTGCAGTTCGAAGAGGCGTTCCCCGACGTCACCACGGTCGTGCTCGACCAGAACTACCGCTCCACCCAGACCATCCTCGACGCCGCCAACGCGGTCATCGCCAACAACGCGGCCCGCAAGCCCAAGAACCTGTGGACCGACGCCGGTCGGGGCGATCGCATCGTGCGCTATCACGCCGAGGACGAAGGCGACGAGGCCACCTTCGTCGCCACGTCGGCCAGCCGGCTCCATCACGATGACGCGATGAACTGGCGCGACCTCGCCGTGCTGTACCGCACGAACGCGCAGGGTCGTGTCATCGAGGAGGCGATGATGCGTGCCGGCATCCCCTACAAGGTGGTTGGTGGCACCCGGTTCTACGACCGGCGCGAGATCAAGGACGCGATGGCCTACCTGCGGGCGGTGGTCAACCCCGCTGACGAGGTCAGCGTGAAGCGGGTGCTCAACGTGCCCAAGCGCGGCATCGGCGACACCAGCATCGCCAAGCTGGACGCCTACGCCGCCGCCGAGGGCATCGGGTTCCTCGATGCCCTGCGGTCGGCGCCCGCCGCCGGCGTGACCGGCCCGGCGCGGCGCGGCATCGACTCGTTCGTCGGGTTGCTCGACCGGCTGCACGACCTGTCCGGGGTCGTCACCCCCGCCGCGGAGGAGGGCACGCTGTTCGCCGCCGATGCTGCCGCCGGCGTCGACACGGCCGATGCCGCCGAGGAAGCGAGCCCCGGCGATCTGCTCCAGGCCGCGTTGGAGGAGTCGGGGTACCTCGGCGAGCTGGAGGCCGAGGACACCGTCGAATCCGCCGGCCGCCTCGAGAACCTCGCCGAACTGGTCGGCTCGGCACGCGAGTTCACCCGTCTCGACGAGTTCCTCGAACAGGTCGCCCTCGTCGCCGACACCGACGACATCGACGACGACGACCAGATCGTGCTGATGACCCTGCACAGCGCCAAGGGTCTCGAGTTCCCCGTCGTGTTCCTGGTCGGGGTCGAAGAGGGCGTCTTCCCGCACGTCCGGGCGCTGACCGAGCCCGACGAGCTGGAGGAGGAGCGTCGTCTCGCGTACGTCGGCATCACCCGTGCCCGCCAACGACTGTTCGTCACGCACGCGTGGAGCCGCAACCTGTTCGGCACCACCCAGTACAACCCGCCGTCGCGCTTCCTGGACGAGATCCCCGCCGAGCTCATCGAGTCGCAGGGCAACGTCAGCGGCCGCAGCGCCTATGGCCGCCAGAGCCTTCGACCACGATCGTCGTGGGATGAACCGCCGCCCTACCGCCGTCGACGCGGGGCGGCCGCCGACGGTGATGACGGCGACGCCGAGACCCGCTCGGCCGAGCATCGCGAACGGATCGTCGAGGCCGCGCTGCGCGCCGGGCGACCGGCCACCCCGACGCCGAGCCACGCCCAGGACCTCGGGCTGCGGGTCGGTGACGACGTCGAGCATCCGAGCTTCGGTGATGGTGTGATCATCGATCTACGGGGCCAGGGCGACTCGGCCGAGGCAACGGTGAACTTCGCCGGGATCGGGACCAAACACCTCGCACTCGCCTGGGCACCGCTGACCAAGCGTTGAGCACCGGTCGCGAAGCGGTGATCGGCCAGGCCGACGTGGTTGAATCTCCAACCATGAAGGCCGCGATCGTCGTCGAGTCCCTCACCGGCAACACCTGGAAGGCTGCCGAGATGGTCGCCGACGGCTTGAGCCAGGAGCGCTGGACGATCACCGGTCTGTCGCGCGTCCGCCGGCCCGATCTGGCGTCGATCCAGGACGCCGACCTGGTGCTGGTCGGCACCTGGGTGCACGGGCTGTTCGTCGTCGGACAGGCGCCGTGGGCGGTGAACACGATCGCCAACCTGCCGACGATGCGCGGCAAGCGCGCCGCCGCGTTTTGCACCTTCGCGCTCAACCCGGGATCGAGCCTCGACACGCTGACCGACGCCGTCGCCGACACCGGCGCCAACGTCATCGGTGGGCTGGCGATGGCACGCTCCAAGCTCGAGGCGCACACCGAGCTGTTCGTCGAGCGTCTGCTCGCCGCCACCGCCCCCGCGATGTGACCGTCACCGCCACCGGCGTCGTCGCTCGCGCCTGGGCCCGAATCGACCGCCCCGGGGGCACCGCCGCACCCTCGGTGTTGCCGGGCGAGGGCTACATCCGTGGGTTCGACGGCATGCGGGCGCTGGCCGTGATGCTGGTGATCCAGGGACACACCGGTTACACCCAGGGTCGCTACGAGGCGTTCCGCGGTATCAACGACGGGGTCGCCGTCTTCTTCGTGATGTCGGGGTTTCTGATCACCGGGCTGTTGCTGAAGGAGGAGCGCAACGGCGGGATCGCGCTGGGGCGGTTCTACGCCCGTCGTGCGCTCCGGCTGATCCCACCGCTGCTCGTGTTCCTCGTCGGCCTGGCGATCGCGGAGATGACGGGGATCGCTCAGGTCAAGCCGATCGCCTACGTGCTGGCGCTGCTGTATCTCACCAACTACGGATACCGCGCCGACAAGGGGCGCGAGACCGGGCACCTGTGGTCGCTGGCGGTCGAGGAGCAGTTCTATCTCACCTGGCCGTTGGTGATGCGGTTCGCTCGCCGGGCCGCGTTGGGCATCGGACTGGCCGTCCTGGCCGCCTGCGTGTGGCTGCGATTACATCCGCTCGATCACCCCGACCGCTGGTCCGACCGCTACTTCATCCCGGCCGTGGACGCCATCGTGCTGGGTGCCGTCGCCTCGCTGCTCATCGTGCCGGCGGCGCGAACGAGCCCGCGACTGCGGGCCCGTCTCGGTGCCCCCGAGGTGCTCCTCGGCGCGGCGCTCGCTTACACCGCCGTCAAGTGGTCGACGATCCCGAAGGTGTCGCCGACGACCAGCGCGGTGTTGTTGGTGGAGCTCCAGAAGGTCGGGGCGTTGTTCGCGCTGGTGTGGATCTGCACCAACCAGCGCTCACTCCTGGTCCGGCTGCTCGAACTGCGCCCGATCGCCTATCTCGGCCGGATCTCCTACGGCGTCTACCTCTGGCAGGGGCTGTTCGTGCGGGACGGGCCGGGGCTGCCGCAGTCGTGGGTGCACCGGTTTCCGGCCAACGTGTTCCTGAGCATCGCTGCGGCGGCGCTCAGCTATGAGCTGGTCGAGCGTCGGGTGCTGCGCCTCAAGACGGCGTTCGCACCGCGTACGGCGCCCGACCGCTCATGAGCGGTCGCCTCGCCGTCCGGGCCGGCTCCTCACCGATCACAGGACGACGACCCGGGTGCCGATGCCGGCCCAGTTCCACATCCACTGCGCATCACCGGTGGCCTGACGCACGCAGCCGCCCGACAACGGTTGTCCCAGTTGGGCGACGGACTGCAGCGGTACCCCGAACTTGGTGGGGATCTCGTGGAAGCCGATGTTGTCGCCGCCCGGTCCGACGGTGAATCGGACCATGTAGCGCCACTTCACGTTCGGGTTGGCCCGCGAGTGGGTGTACAGCGATCGCGAGAACACCGAGTAGGTCCCGGCGTAGGGCTCGTAACGCCGGCCCGAGACGCGGTGGGTCTTGACCACCACACCGCTGGCGTCGACGGCCCAGACGCGCTGTTGCGAGCGCGAGTACACGACGCGCCGGCCGGAGCCCGAGTTCGACGGCAGGCCCGTCGGGTTGGCGTCCCAGATCCCGAGCGCGCTCAGCGTCGTCGGCCCGGCGAGCCCATCGACGGGAAGCCCGAGGGCGGCTTGGAAGGCGCGGATCGACGCCTCGTCGGTGGCGTCGACGTAGGAGCGTGTCGGCCCGATCGGCAGCAGCAGCCCGGCCAGGCGTTGCTCGAGGCAGTTCGCCGTGGCGCCGCTGGCGCCCACCCGCAGCGTCGTCGACACGCGACACGACGGCGGCGCCGCCGGGGACCCCCAGATGCCGAGGCGGCCGAGCATGGCGGGGCCGATGCGGCTGGTGCCCGACCAGCCCTGGGCGCGTTGGAAGGCGACGACCAGACCGACGTCGTTGGCGAGATTGCCGTCGCCGCTGGCGGCGTAGCCGTGGTAGTCGAGCGCTTGTTCGACGCAGCCGGCCAGCAGGCCCGTCGAGGTCGTGCGCATCGAGACCCCGACACGGCACGACGGCGGCGGCGGGCGGTAGATGCCGAGGCGGCCGAGCATGGCGGGGCCGATGCGGCTGGTGCCCGACCAGCCCTGGGCGCGTTGGAAGGCGACGACCAGACCGACGTCGTCGCTGAGGTCGTTGTTGGGACTGGCCGGGTATCCGAGGGCGGACAGCGCCTGTTCCACGCAACCGGCCGAGGCGCCGGTGGAGTACGTGCGCAGCGTGGCGCTGACCGTGCACGTCGGCGTGGCCGAGCGGTGGATGCCGAGGCGGAACAGCATCATCGGCGAGATGTAGCTGGTACCGGACCAGCCCTGGGCGCGTTGGAAAGCGACGACCTGTTGGACGTCGTCGTTGAGGTCACCGTCGAGGCTGGTGGGGTAGCCGCGATATGAGAGGGCCTGTTCCACGCAACCGGCCGACGCTCCGGTGGAGTACGTGCGCAGCGCGGCACCGACCCGGCAGGTTGGCTCGACGGTCACCGGGGGATCGGGGGCGGCGGCGACCACGATCGGCTCGTCGACCGAGGTGGCGACCGCTTCGGTGGTCGTCGTCGACTCGTCGCTGGTCGCGACGGTGGTCGTGGTCGTGTCCTCGGTCGTGGTGTCCGGTGTCGTCGAGGTGCTCACCGGTGTCGACGAGCTCGGTGCGGTCGATGTCGACGTGTCGGAGCTGTCGGGCGGGCCTTCCTGCGCCGACACGGTTCCCACGGTCCCGAGCGTGGCCAATGCCACGGTGGCGACCACCAGATCGCGCGCCATGCGGCGCCCGCCAATACGGCCCAACATGGCGGCACAAGTTAGCGGACTCAGCCGCTGGTGGGGGTGGCGGCGACCTGCTCGGCCAGCGACCCGCGCAGGTCGATGGTCAGCGTCGCCCGGTCCTCGACGACCGGGAGCACCCCGGCGGCGGGTTCCAGCCCTCCCACCCCGACGTCACGGCCGTCGCAGTCGGTGAAGCGGTCGGTGCCCGGCTCCTGCTCGACCAGACAGCCCGGCGCCCGGTCGGCCGGATGGGCCCAGTAGACGCGCCAGCCGCGCATGGGGTCGGAACCCTCATGGTCGACGACGATCGAACGTTCGCCGTCGGTGGCCGGGTCGAAGCCGCGCAGCAACAGCGGACCGTTGTCGGCGACCTCGCCGGCGAGCGCTTCGACGCCGCCGACCTCGAACACCGAGGGCGCCAGCCGCTCGGTCGAATCGGCCCCGCCCCCCGAGATGAAGACGGCGATCAGCCAGGTCACGCCAAAGATGGCCGCCAGCAACACGGCACCACCGGCGACGGGCACCACCGCCCGCAGGAACGGCGAGCGCAGCGCCGAGGCGCGCTCGACCAGACCCTCGGGGGTCGGGACGTGCGGCACCGGCCCATTGTGGCTGCCGGTTGCGTCGCCTCCACGGTCACCATCTAGGTTCACGGTCTCGACCGACAGAAGGGACCCTCGTGGATCTGTTCGAGTACCAGGGCAAGCAGTACTTCGCCCGCTACGACATCCCGGTGAGCCCGGGTGGTGTCGCCCTCACCGTCGACGAGGCCGTCACCCAAGCCGATGCCGCCGGGTACCCCGTCGTCGTCAAGGCCCAGGTGCAGGTCGGGGGGCGAGGCAAGGCTGGGGGCATCAAGCTCGCCGCCGACGCCGACGAGGTGCGAACCCACGCCGGCAACATCTTGGGGATGGACATCAAGGGCCACACCGTCGAGCGGCTGTGGGTCGAGAACGCCTCGGACATCGAGGACGAGTACTACGCCAGCTTCACCCTCGACCGGGCGGCGAAGAAGCACCTGCTGATGCTGTCGGCCAAGGGCGGTGTCGACATCGAGGAGGTCGCCGAGACCGACCCCGACGCCATCGTCAAGCTGCACATCGACCCCGTCGATGGTCTCGGCGCGGCAGCCGCCACGCAGGCGGCGATCGACGCCCAGATCCCCGCAAAGGCGCAGGGTGGTGTCGCCGACATCCTCGTCAAGCTGTATCGGTGCTTCGTGGATGGCGACTGCGACCTGGCCGAGATCAACCCGCTGATCCTCAAGCCAACCGGTGAGGTCCACGCCCTGGACGCCAAGGTCAGCCTGGACGGCAACGCCGAGTTCCGCCACCCCGAGTGGGAGGAGTACTCGGCGACCGAGGTGCTCGACGAGCGCGAGCAACTGGCCAAGGAGAAGGACCTCCAGTACATCGGTCTCGACGGTTCGGTGGGCATCATCGCCAACGGCGCCGGGCTCGCCATGTCGACGCTCGACGTCGTCAACCAGGTCGGCGGCAGCGCCGCCAACTTCCTCGACATCGGAGGCGGCGCCAACGCCGACGTGATGGCGGCCGCCCTGTCGGTGATCAACACCGACGAGAACGTGAAGTCGATCTTCGTCAACATCTTCGGTGGGATCACCCGTGGCGAGGAGGTCGCCAAGGGGATCGTCGAGGGTCTCCAGCGGGTGGAGCTGCGGGCCCCGATCGTGATCCGCCTCGATGGCACCAACGCCGAGGAAGGGCGCCAGATCATCCTCGATGCCGGCATCCCCGCCGACCAGCTCATCAGCAAGCCGACCATGCTCGACGCCGCCCACGAGGCCGTCCGCATCGCCAACGGGAACTGAGGTACCCATGATCAAGCCAACCGCGTCGCGTCATGCGAGCGAGGGAACGCCAGTGAGCGAGCGGCCAACAACGGCCTGCGTGGCCGGGGAACGCCGCTGATGTCGATCTTCGTCGATGCCGACACCAAGGTCCTGGTGCAGGGCCTCACCGGTGGTCAGGGCAAGTTCCACGGGCTGCGCAACCGCGACTACGGCACCAAGGTCGTCGGGGGCGTGACCCCCGGCAAGGGCGGCCAGGATGTCGAGGGCATCCCGGTCTTCGACAGCGTCGCCGACGCCGTCGCCGCCACCGGTGCGACGGCCTCGTTCGTGGCGGTGCCGCCCAAGGCGGCGCCGGCGGCGATCCTCGAGGCGGCAACCGCCGGGATCGGGTTCGTCGTGTGCATCACCGAGGGCATCCCCGCCCAGGACGAGGCGCGGGTCTACAACACGCTGGTGCGGGACTTCCCCGCCACCCGGCTGCTCGGCCCCAACTGCCCGGGGATCATCAGCCCGGGCAAGTGCAACATCGGCATCACGCCCAGCTCGATCGCCAAGGAGCCGACCGCGGCCGGGCCCAACGTCGGCATCGTCAGCCGGTCGGGCACGCTGACCTATCAGGAGCTCTACGAGCTCCAGCAGAACGGCATCGGGGTCTCGACGTGTGTCGGCATCGGCGGGGACCCGGTCCCCGGCACCAGCTTCGTGGACTGCCTGGCGGCGTTCCAGGCCGACCCCGAGACCCACGCGATGATCATGTTCGGCGAGATCGGCGGCTCGGCCGAGGAAGAGGCGGCCGAGTTCATCACGGCCAACGTGACCAAGCCGATGAGCGCCTACATCGCCGGGGTCACCGCGCCGGCCGGCAAGAAGATGGGCCATGCCGGCGCCATCGTCTCGGGTGGCAAAGGCACCGCGCAGGGCAAGATGGAGGCGCTGGCCGCAGCCGGGGTCAAGGTGGGCCAGAACCCCACCGAAGCCGGTGAGCTGATGGCCCAGCTGGTCGCCCAGCTCTGAGGGTCAGCCCGTCGGCGGGGGCGGCGGCGGCGTCGATCCCCCGCCCGGCGGCGGGGGAGGCGGAGCGATGCCCCCGCCCGCCGGTGGTGTCGGCGGAGCCGGCGGTGGCGGTGTCTGGGCACCGGGACGGTCGAACGCCTGCTTGAACTTGTTGGGATTGGTCAGGTCCCTGAGGTCGCCACCGGCGGCCGTGAATCCGATGAACGCCCCCACCGCGGTGACGGCGACCCCCACGAAGGTCACGTACATCCCGGTGTTGCGATCGAGGTCGACCCCGCGCTCGTCGCCGCCGCCCATGATCAGTCGAATGACCATCAGCAGCAACGCCAGACCGGCTGCGCCGAGCATGATCAGCGGCCAGGGTGCGTTGCTCGAACGGAGCTGACCGGTGACGAGCAGGATCGCGAGCACGCCCACCGCAACCGTGAGCAGCCAGGCCAGCCCACCGGTGAAGAAGTAATCGAAGGCGTTGTTGCCCGAGACGGTGAGGCCGCCCCCGGAGACCTTCGCCCAGTCGAGGGCGAGTCCGCAGATCAACGTGACGACGGCACCGCCGACCATCAGCCAATCCGAGGGCTTGAACTTGCTCAGATCCATGGTCCGACGGTAGCCGGGGAGTTTGGCGCCCACCGCGGATACGGTCGGGCCACGTGCCGACCGCGTTGCTCTCCGTGTACGACAAGTCCGGCGTGGTGGATCTCGCCCGCGGGCTCCACGACCTCGGCTGGGACCTGGTGTCGAGCGGTGGTACCGCTCGGGCGATCGCCGGGGCCGACCTTCCGGTCACCGATGTCGCCGACCTCACCGGGGTTCCCGCCATCCTCGGCCACCGCGTCGTGACGCTGCACCCCAAGGTGCACGGCGGGATCCTCGCCGACACCGCCGACGCCGGCCACCGCGATGACCTGGCCACCCACGGCATTTCCCCGATCGACCTCGTCGTCGTCAACCTGTATCCGTTCGCATCGGACCCCTCGGTGGAGCTGATCGACATCGGCGGTCCGGCGATGGTCCGGGCCGCGGCCAAGAACCACGCCCGCGTCGGTGTCGTCGTCGACCCCGCCGACTACGACGCCGTGCTGTCCGAGCTGCGCACCGACGGTGGCTTGTCCGCCGCGACGCGACGTCGGCTGGCCCGGGTCGCGTTCGCCCGGACCGCCGACTACGACCGCCAGATCGTGGCCTGGCTCGATGCCGGCGACGAGCCCGATGCCGGCGACGGGATCGGCGCCGCCGACGAGCCGGTGGTGATGCCCGAGCGTCTGACGCTCGATCTGGTCCGTGCCCAGACGCTGCGCTACGGCGAGAACCCCCATCAGGAGGCGGCGCGCTA
This sequence comes from Desertimonas sp., assembly GCA_047972065.1. GTDB lineage: Bacteria > Actinomycetota > Acidimicrobiia > Acidimicrobiales > Ilumatobacteraceae > JALZMG01. Next base: position 4,335 of record JBKEAH010000004.1, on the reverse strand, counting down.
TCGCTTCGTCGACCGCGACGGTTGGTGGGACGGTGCGGTCCAGCACGGCGGCAAGGCGCTCAGCTATCTCAACCTGTTCGATGCCGAGGCGGCGTGGCGGCTGGTCCATCGCTTCGACGAACCGGCCTGCGTGATCGTCAAACACGCCAACCCATGTGGCGTCGCCCTCCACCCCGACATCACGACGGCGTACCGACGCGCCCACGAGTGTGATCCCGTCAGCGCCTTTGGTGGCATCGTCGCCGTCAACCGGCCGCTGCCGTTGGATCTCGCCGAGGCCCTGGCATCGGTGTTCACCGAGGTGGTGGTGGCGCCGAGCTACGAGGCGGGTGCGCTCGAGGTCCTCGGGGCCAAGAAGAACGTCCGGCTGCTCAGCGCCGCGGCACCGGGCCCGCTGACGTGGGATCTGCGACCGGTCGACGGCGGGTTGCTGGTCCAGCAGCCCGATCCCCACGACCAGCCCCGCGACGAATGGTGGGTGGTCACGACCCAGCAGCCGTCGCCGGCCCAGTGGGACGACATCGGCTTCGCCTGGACCGTGTGCGCGGCGGTCAGCAGCAACGCGATCGTCTTCGCCCGGGACCGCCAGGCCTTCGGGATCGGGGCGGGGCAACAGAACCGGGTCGATTCGGTGCGCATCGCGGCGACCCGATCCGACGGGCGCGCCACCGGTGGTGTCTGCGCCAGCGATGCCTTCTTCCCGTTCCGCGACAACATCGACGTGCTCGCCGCGGCCGGGATCGCCACCGTCGTGCAACCGGGCGGCAGCGTCCGCGACGCCGAGGTGATCGAGGCCGCCGACGAGCACGGCCTGGCGATGGTCTTCACCGGCCAGCGTCACTTCCGTCATTGAGCTGCTCGGGCTCCGAGCTCGCAGGCCGGTGCCGGTCTCCGGGCGCGCTCCGCCGGTAGTGTCCAGAGCGGTTCTATGGCCCGGATTGGTGACCTCCTGGCGGCAGGGCGCACGTACTCGTTCGAGTTCTTCCCGCCCAAGACCGACGCGGCACAGCTGTCGTTGGGCCGCGCCATCGCCGAGCTCGAAGCGCTGTCGCCGAGCTTCGTCTCGGTGACCTACGGGGCGGGCGGCAGCACCCGGGAGCGGACACGCGACGTGGTGAGGTGGGTGCGCAAGGAGACGGCGATCACGCCGATGGCCCACCTGACCTGTCAGGGCCACCGTCGTGAGGACATCGCCGCCATCGTCGAGGACTATCGGGCGAGCGGCATCGAGAACCTGCTGGCGCTTGGTGGCGACCCGCCCACCGATCCCGCCGACGGCGCCCCCAGCGACTACGCCCACGCCAGCGACCTGCTCGACGACCTCGACGGCGCCGGGTTCTCGATCGGCGTCGCCGCCCACCCCGAGGTGCACCCTCGATCGCCGGATCGAGCGACCGATCGCCAGCACCTCGCCGCCAAACTCCGACGCGCCGACTTCGCGATCACCCAGTTCTTCTTCGCGGTCGAGCACTACGTCCGTCTCGTCGACGAGTTGGGCGCGCTCGGGGTCGACCGCCCCGTGCTCCCGGGCGTCATGCCGATCACCAACACCGGGGCGATGCTCCGGATGGCGGCGATGAACGGCACCGACGTGCCGGCGGCGTTGCGCCAGCGTCTCGCCGACGTCGACGACCCCGAGGAGATCCGGCGCATCGGTGTCGATGTCGCCACCGCGCTGTGCGCCGAGCTCCTCGATGCCGGCGCACCCGGACTGCACTTCTACACCCTCAACCGCTCGAGCGCGACGCGCGAGATCTACGCCAACCTCGGGCTGACGCCGGCCGCCCAGACGTGACGGGGCCCAGGTGAGCGACGTCGCGACCCGGCCGCTCGAATGGGGCCGCCCGAAGCCGGCGATCAGCCGGGTGCCGTACCTGCCCGGTCTCGACGGCATGCGCGCCTTGGCCGTCGCCGCGGTGATGGTGTACCACGCCAACTCGACGTGGCTACCGGGCGGGTTCCTCGGTGTCGAGGTCTTCTTCGTGATCAGTGGCTACCTGATCACGCTGCTGCTGATCGGCGAGCACGAGCGCACCGGGACGATCAGCCTCGGCGCGTTCTGGAAGCGCCGGGCCAAACGGCTCCTCCCGGCGCTGTTCGCCCTCCTCATCGGGATCACGATCTACACGTCGCTGTTCCGTCGCGACTTCCTCGGGGCGCTGCGCGGCGACGTGATCGCCGGGCTGACGTATGTGTCGAACTGGTACCAGATCTGGGTCGGCCAGGGTTACACGGCCGACGCCGACTTCGCCCCGCTCCGGCACCTGTGGAGCCTGGCGGTCGAGGAGCAGTTCTATCTCGTGTGGCCGTTGGCGATGGTCGGCCTGCTGCGGCTCGGACGCAACCGGCTGCCCGAGCTCAGCCGGTGGCTGGTCGGCGCGGCCTTGGTGAGCTACCTGCTGATGGCGGTGCTGGTGCCGACCGGCTCGATCGGTGAGCCCGACGCAACCCCGGGCGCCTACTGGACGATCGCGGGACGGTCGATCTCGAAGGTCGACGCCCTGTATCTCGGCTCGATCACCCGAGCCGGCGGTCTGCTGCTCGGCGCCGCCTTCGCGATGGTGTGGCGACCGATCGCCCTGCGCCGCGGCGCCGTGCGCGACAAGGGAGGGCTGTTCGACCTGCTTGCCCTGATCGGTGTGGCCGGGCTCGCCGCGCTGTGCTGGTACCTGCACCTGATCACCACCGACGGTGCGGCCGACCTGTGGCTGTTCCGCGGCGGGTTCCTCCTCACCGGGATCGCCACGCTGATGGTGGTCGGCGGGGTCACACATCCCGCGGCGATCACCGGACGAGTGCTTGGCAATCCGCTGCTCCTGTGGGCCGGCACCCGCTCATACGGTCTGTACCTGTACCACTGGCCGGTCTTCGCGGTGCTCCGGGGCACGGTGGGAACCCCGATGTCGTTTGGTCAGTTCGTGGCCGGCATGGCGATCACCGTGCCGCTGACCGAGTTCTCCTATCGGTTCATCGAGACGCCGATCCGCACCGGTCATCTCGGCCGCTGGTGGCGGCGACTCGGGGCGCGTCGAGATCCCACCCCGCGTCGGGTCATCGCCGTCGCCGGCAGCGTGCTGGTCGGGTTCTCGTTGTTCGGTGCCGCCAGCCTGGCCACCGCCGAGCTCAAGCCGAACGACGTGCAGCAGCAGATCGCCGCCAACGACGGCCAGGGGATCGACATCGACGACCTCGTCGGCGACCAGACGCCGACTGAGGGGTCGGTCGCCGGCGACGAGACGGGCTCGTCCGAACCGGCCGCCGAGACCACCGGCCCGGTCGTCGATCCCTCCGATGGGTCATCGAGCGCGGCGGCGACGACATCGACCTCCACCACCACGACGACACTGCCGCCGACGACCACCACCACGCCGATCCCGCCGGGCGGCACGCTGGCCATTGGGGACTCGGTGATGCTGGGCGCCCTCGGCGAGCTGAACGAGCGCGGGATCCTCGCCGACGCCGAGAAGAACCGGCAGCTGAAGGACATGATCCCGACGCTCCAGGCCCTCCGTGACAACGGCACGCTCGAGAACCTCGGCGCACTGGTCGTCCATCTCGGAACGAACGGTCCCGTCAGCGAGGAGACGCTGGACGAGTTCTTCGCCCTGACCGATCAGGTGCCACTGGTCATCGTGATGACGGTGTATGCGAACCGGAACTGGACGGCGGGCAACAACGCGCTGTTCAACACGCTGCCCGCCAAGTTTCCCAACGTCGAGCTGGGGTTCTGGGACGGCGTCGCGCCGGCCTGTCAGGGCGGCTGCTTCGCCCGCGACAACATCCACCTCACCGCCACGGGCGCCGAGTACTACGCCAACTTCGTGCGCGACTGGCTGACCGTCTACAAGACCGAGCGCGGCCTGCCGACCGACTGAGCAGTCGAGCTGGCCAGCCTTGGCCGGGTGCGCCTCTCCCCGCGTACGCTCCCCGGTCATGAGTTCACCCGTTCGTGTCGCCGTCACCGGCGCCGCCGGCCAGATCGGCTACAGCCTGCTCTTCCGCATCGCCTCCGGGTCGATGCTCGGCCCCGACACCCCCGTCGCCTTGCAACTGCTGGAGATCACGCCGGCACTCGGTGCGCTCGAGGGCGTCAGGATGGAGCTCGACGACTGTGCCTTCCCGCTGCTCAGCGAGATCGTCTGCACCGACGACGCCGACACGGCCTTCGGTGATGCCGACGTCGCCCTGCTGGTGGGCGCGATGCCACGCAAGGCGGGCATGGAGCGCTCGGACCTGCTGTCGGCCAACGGCGGCATCTTCAAGCCCCAGGGTGAGGCGTTGTCGCGCTCGGCCAAGCGCGACGTCAAGGTCCTCGTCGTCGGCAACCCGGCCAAC
>JBKEAH010000305.1:0-16086 GCA_047972065.1 Desertimonas sp. | reverse complement strand
CGTGCTCGACGGCGAGATCTGGCTCGAGCTCGACGACGGTGCCGAGGTGCATCTGAAGCCGGGCGACGCCGTGGTCCAGAACGGCACCCGTCACGCCTGGCGCAACAAGGGCACCACGCCGGCGCGGTTGGTCGCGTTCCTGGTCGGCGCGCACCACCAACGGGTGTCATCGCCGACCGGGTCGGGCTGAGCCATGCCACACCACGAGTTCGATCGGGTCGGGAATGCCGGTCCACGTTCGAGCGTTGCACCCTCGTGGATCACACTTGCGTTCGCAAGTACCCTGAAAGGACCCCCATGAGCATTCCCTCCGGCACCTACAACGTCGACCCGGCCCACTCCCGCATCGGATTCGTCGCCCGTCACGCGATGGTCACCAAGGTGCGCGGCGCGTTCATGGCCTTCCAAGGTTCGGGCACCTTCGATGCCGCCGACCCGAGCGCATCGTCGATGCAGCTGACGATCGACGCGCCGAGCATCGACACCGGCAACACCGATCGAGACGCCCACCTGCGTGGCAACGACTTCTTCGACATGGACACCTACCCAGAGATCACCTTCGCCTCGACCGCCGTGACGACCACCGGCGACGGCACCTACGACGTGACCGGCGACCTGACGATGAAGGGTACGACCAAGTCGGTCACCGTCCCCTTCGAGGTCGCCGGCCCGGCCAAGGACCCCTTCGGCAACACACGTATCGGGCTCGAAGGCAGCGTGCAGGTCAACCGCAAGGACTGGGGTCTGAGCTGGAACGCGCCCCTCGAGACCGGCGGCCTCCTGCTCAGCGAGAAGGTGACGCTCGAGTTCGACGTCGCCGCCGTGCTGTCCACCTGAGCGATCGCCCGAGGCGGGCCACCCGGTCGTCCTCAGCCCGCACCCTCGGTGGGGAGCACGACCGGTTGGCCCACCTCGTGAAGCCAGCCCTTGAGCAGGCGATGGATCGCCGGTGACCCGACGAGGGCTCCCGACGGCGCCGACAACGGTGCCGGGTAGAGGACGAACGGCTCGGTCTGGGGTCCGCCCAGACCCCCGTGCGAGGACACCTGTTCCTCGAAGGCGGCGACCTCCCCGGTGAGATCGTCGTACATGCTGTTGACCATCAGGTCGCCAACGGTGCGGTAGCCGTCGACCTCGCGGATCTGCGCCACCGCGTGCGGGCCGAACGGGGCGAGCGGGTCGGCCCCGACGATCTCCCCGGTCACGACGTTGCGCGACCCGCCGGCGCCGAGCACCGACGAGGTCCCATCGGCACCACGGACCAAGACGAACCCGATCGCCGGTGAGGCCAAGAGCCCGTCGATCAGCTTCGGGAAGCGGGCGTCGATCTCCTCCCTGGTGCAGCGACGCGCCTCGCCCGGCAACGAGATCACCCCCAGGTTCCCCGAGCCGAGCACGATCGGCACATCACCGCCGACCACCTCGGGGAGCGGGTCGTGGCGGCCACCCCGTCGCAGCCACGCCGAGGATTCGGTACGGCCCGCCTCGGCATCGGGATCGCCCGAGGCGGCCGCGCCGCAGTGCCGGGCCACCAGCGCCACCAACGTCTCACCGGTTCGCTGTTCGAACGTCGCGCCTTGGGTCTGTCCGTGGTCCGACAGCACCACCACGTGGTACGGGCGGGGCATCCGACCGATCGCCCGGGCGATCCGCTCCACCTGACGGTCGAGGTCGCGCAGCACGGCCAGGGTGTCGACCCGCTCGGGGCCGGAGTGGTGAGCGACCTCGTCGTAGCCCAACAGGTCGACATAGATCGCGGCTCGTCCCTCGGCCATGTCGTTGAGCACACCCTGCACCGACACGTCGCGGGACACGATCGTCGTGAACGCCCGGAGACCGGCATACAGCCAACCGCGCCCGACACGCGGCTCGACACGGCGGCGCGCTTGCAGTCGCGCCGCCCGACGCTCACGGGCGATGTCGGTGAGGACGCCGACCAGCGTTCGGATGGCGTGTTGCGGACGGGCGAAGTAGCCGAAGTAGCCGGCCCCCACCCGACGCTCCTTGCGCGAAGCGATCACGCTCATCGTCAGCGCCGCCCGCTCGGCGTCGCCGGTGAAGAGGTTGCCGTAGCTGGACCCGTGATGTGCCAGCAGCCCCGACCCCGTGCTGTGGGCCCGCTCGATCGCCGCCGCCGAGCGCGGATGGTTGGACACGACGAGCTGACCGGTGCGCTTGTCGACCCAGCGGAACGCCGGCATGTCGGTCGTCGAACCGTGGAGGATCCCGCACTGGCTGACCCCGGTCTGCGACGACCACCCGGTGGTCCAGCCCAGCAGCCGATGGGAGCCACTCGCCAACCAGCGTCGCAAGGTGGGGGCGTCGCCGCTGCGCATCGCCCGTTCCAGCACGACACGGGCCAGGCCGTCGAGTTGGATGAAGACGAACCCGGGGACCTCGCTGACCGTCGCGTGACGACGCCGCCGACGGACCAGCGCCCGCACCTCGTCATCGAACACGTCGGCGTCATCGATCGACAGCACCGAGGTCACCAGCGTGGTGACCACGACCAACCCGATGGCGGTGGCGAGAGCGGTGCCGAAGCCGGCCAGCGCGATGCCGGGGAGCGCGTCGAGCACGGCACCGACGACGACGGCATCGATCAGGACCGCCCCGACCCCGAGGGTCAACACCGACACCGGCACCACGACCACCGCCAGGGCGGGCCAGACGATGGCGTTGAGCAGACCGACGACCAGCCCGGCCAGCAGCGCTTCGCTCCAGGTGCCGATGCTCAACCCGGGCAAGACCGCGGCCAGCACCAACAGGACCGATCCGGTCCAGACCGTCGTGACGCCGACGCGCCAGAGCACCGTCGGCCATGCGGGAGGCGCGGGATGCGGGCGATCACCGTCGTCGATCCGGCGCACACTACGGCCATCCTGGCGGCCGCTGCTGCTTGCCGACGGCTCGCCCGACGAGCCGGTGGGAACTTGCAGCCGGACCGAACCGACAGGAGTGACATGACCCGAGTTTCCGATGCCCCGCGCCGGCGTCACCGTTGGCCGGCGCCGCTGTTGGCCGTCGCTGGTGTCGTGTCGGCGTCCGGCTGCGGGTCCGACGACGAGGTCGGGACGCTGCGCATCGAGGACGTGTGGGCGCGCCCGACGGCGCCCGGCGCATCCAGCGGGGCGCTCTACTTCACGATCGCGAGTCCCGACGACGACGTGTTGGAGGCGGTCTCGGTCGATCCGGTCGTCGCGGCCGCGGTGTCGCTGCACGCCACGATCACCATCCCGGCCGACGAGGACGCCGGCACGGCGGCGATGGTCGGCATGGAGTCGATGTCGTCGGTCCCAGTCGTCGCCGACGAACTGGTGGTGTTCCAGCCCAGCGGGACGCACGCGATGCTCGAAGGGCTCACCCGACCGCTCGTCGACGGGCAGCGATTCGACGCCACCCTGCGCTTTCGCGACGCCGGCGAGCTCGATGTCGAGGTGCTGGTCGGCGACCAGGCCCCGTGACGACGCTCAGGCCGCCGGGTCGACACTGTCGACCAGTGCGGTCAGCGTCGCGGGGTCGACCTCGCCGTTGAGTCGAGCGGCCACCGTGCCGTCGCCGTCGAGCAGGACGAAGTACGGGAACGACATCAACCCGAAGGCGCTTGCCGCCGTCCCCGCCTCGGTGTCGGCAAGCACCGGGAACGGGAAACCGGCGGCCTCCAGCCACTCCGACGGCGGGTAGTTCGGGCGGCGGCGGTCGGTGCCCGAGGCCACCCCGATGACATCTACGCCGTCGGGGACGCCGCCGTCGGCGGCCCACTGGACCAACACCGGAACCTCGGCCTGGCAGTGCGGACACCAGTGGGCGACGAACACCAGCAGCGTCGGCGTCCCCGGTCGCACGTTGATCGGGGTGCCGTCGAAACCGGCGCCGTTGATCCTCGGCGCCGACGCCCCGATCGCCGGGTCGGCGGGCACATCGACCATCTCGGGCAACGGGCTCCCGACGACGGTGACCGGTTGGGTCTGGTCGAGATCGGTGCCGTCACCCGAGGCGGCCACCGCGATGACGACGATGGCCGCGACCACCACGACCACCGCGACGATGCCGCCGACCAGGGCACCGGTCCCGATCCGTCGGGTCGGGGTGGTGCTCACCGGCAACGCGCGCCGCTGGCGGGAGCTGTTCGGTCGGTTCGACACGGCATACCTCCACGAGTCGTCTCGGTGACGAGTTCGTCTTGGTGACCGGGTCGCTCGACACCCCCCGCTGGTTCCCGATCGTGGTTCTGCATCCAATCTGCCGCCGCTTGTGGCCAAACCACCAGTTGGGATGGCGAGAAGGAGGCCGCGAGTGCGATGATCGTACGCAATTCGCGCACGCCGACCGGGTGCGCGCCTTCGACCCGACCTTCGACGAGGAGTCCCGACATGAGCGAACACACGACCACCGGCCAGCGCATCTCCGCGGCGTCGGCCAACGCGATCATCACCGCCGCCATCGAGCACGCCGAGTCGGCCGGTGGAGCGTTCACGATCGCCGTCGTCGACGACAGCGGCGTGCTCAAGGCGCTGACACGGATGGACGGCGCCCCGTTGCTGTCGATCCAGGTCGCGCAGGACAAGGCCTACACCGCCGTCGGGTTCGGGATGCCCAGCGGCGGCTGGCACGACTTCATCAAGGACGATGCCCCGCTCGCTTTGGGCGCGCCCACCGGGATCGACCGGCTCGTCATCTTCGCCGGTGGCTTCCCGATCGTGCTCGACGGCGAGATCGTCGGGGCCGTCGGCGTCAGCGGCGGCCACTACTCCCAGGACGCCGCCGTCGCCCAAGCCGGGCTGGCGGCGATCGGCGCCCAACTCAGCGACGGCTGAGCCGGCCCGGCGCCAACCGGCTCAGGTCATGTCGAGGTCCTCCCCTGTCCGTCAACCGACCGGCTCGACGAGGCCGAACGGCTGCTTCTCCGTGCGCCACCCGTCGCTGCGGGTGCGGGCCGCATCGGCGGCCTTGTCCCACGACTCCTGCTTGCGGTACTTGAAGACGATGTTCCACGCGTTCTCGTGGCGGAACTCGATGAACTCGACGCCGTCGATCCCAGTCTCGAAGGTGTAGGACGTGTCGGCCGGCACGAACATCCCGTCGCCCTTGCCGAGGGTGTCCTTGCCGACTCGCATCTCGCCGGCGATGATCAGATAGCAGCAGTCGGAGTTGTGGCTGTGCAGCGGGAGTGGGTACTCGCTCTTGTGCCAGGCGTAGGCGAGGCTGAAGCCGGGCACGTTGATGAGGATCTTGGCGTAGCTGCCCTCACCGATGCCGGCCTCGCGCATCGCTTCGAGACCCTTCATGATCTCGGGAGTCGCACCCTCGAGGTGGAGCACGTCGCTCTGGGCCAGCGTCGGCGCCTCGGCCGCCTTGAAGACCTGGAACTTGGGCTTGTCGCTCATGGTGTTGCCTCCTGTTGTGGGGTGCGAACTTGGGGCCGCGAACCCGATTGTCGCGGGCCGGATGCGGCGACGACGACGTCAGGCGGCGATGCCGACACCGCGGATGCTGATGTAGCCACGCACCGAGCCGGCGTCGTAGCCGACGACCTGATCGCTGGTGACCGAGATCGAGTTGGGGACGACGATGACGATAACGAGCACCTCATCGACCAGTTCGGCCTGCGCCTGACGGATCACCTCGGCCCGCTCATCGGGGTCGAAGGTCGAGATCGACTCGACGTACAGCTCCTCCATCCGCTCGGTCGTGTTGCCACCCGGGTTGTTGAAGCTGTCCGACAGGAAGTTGTCGGCGTAGATCCGCGACGGGTCGCCGATGCCGGGCAGACCGCCGAGCAGCGCATCGGACTCCAGGTTGACCAGCATGCGCTCACCCATCTGAGCGGGGTCGACGGCCGAGAGCCGGGCATCGATGCCGACCTCGGCGAGTTGCGCTTGGAGCACCTGGGCGATGTCGGGGTACGGCGGCAGGCCGGCCGGGGTCATCAGCTCGAACGAGAACCCGTCGTCGAGACCCGCTTCGGCGAGCAGTTCCCGGGCCCGATCGGGGTCGTAGGTGTAGTAGTCGCCAGGGCGATCCGGGTTGTAGCCGAAGTGTCCGGGCACCAGTGGCTGCACCGACAGGTCACACAGTCCGAACAGCACGCCGTCGCAGATCGCCTGACGGTCGATCGCGTGGTACAGGGCCTGGCGGACGCGGATGTCGCCGAACTCGGAACGGGTCCGGTTGAGCAGGAGCTGGTTGTACACGGTGCCGGGGCTGGCGGTCACCACCAGGCCGTCGAGGCCTTCGATCTCGTCGTACTGCGAGGCGATCGCCGTGCTGACATCGGTCTGACCCGATCGCAGCGCGTTCAACCGGGTCGTCGGGTCGGGCTGGACCCGCATCTCGACCCGTGCCGCACCGGCGGCCGCCGGGTCCCAGTAGTCGTCGTAACGCTCGTAGGTCATGCTCGCCCCGGCGGCGTATTCCACCATCGTGTAGGGCCCGGCGCCGGCTTCGGTCTGGGACAGGTCGGTGTCGAACGCGGCGGGGCTGATCATCGCCCCCGCCCGACTGGCGAGGCTGGCGATCAGCGAGGCGTCGGCTTCCGCCAGCGTGAGACGCACGTGGGTCGGGTCGACGACCTCGACCCCGGTGACACCGTCGAGATCGGGGGCGACCGCCGAGCCCTCGACGGTCTGGGCCCGCTCGATGTTGGCCTTCACCGCCTCGGCGTCGAACGCCGCGCCGTCGTGGAAGGTCACGTCCTCGCGCAGGGTCAGCACGAGCGACGTCCCGGCCTCGTCGAACTCGTAGGCCTCGGCGAGCATCGGGACGACCTCACCGCTGCCGTCGACGTCGAAGAGTCGGTCGTAGATCGGTTCGAGCATCGACATGTCGAAGGAGTACTGGGACTTGTGCGGGTCGAGGTTGGTCAGGTCGATGCTCAGGTCGACGCGCAGGGTCGCATCGGGATCGAGGGCGGCATCGTCGGACGGCGTGGTGTCGTCAGCGCTGGCGGGAACGGCGCCGACCCTCGACTCGGGGGCTTTCCCGCCGAAGGCCGGCGCCGCGAATGCGACCGCAACGGTGAGGGCCAGTGCCCGGTACCTCGGAATCCTCGCCCGTGTGTTCATCGCCGGGACCATACGAAGAGCTGGGGATGATTGTCAAATGCGTGCAATATGCAGATTTTGCAAACCGCCGACCGCACCACTCGCCAGCACCACGGGCATCGCGACATGCCACGATCTCGACGTGGCGCTGGCGAGTAGCGCCCGCGATCCGAGGAGCGACCGATGACGACGACACAGCCCTTCGCCGGGCGCCGCGTGCTTGTGACCGGAGGTGGGACGGGGATCGGCCTCGGGTGCGCGTCGGCCTTGGCGGCGGCCGGAGCGAGCGTCACCATCTGCGGGCGCCGGGAGGCCCAGCTGGCGGCGGCCGTCGCGACCATCGGCGCATCGAGCCGGTATGTCGTGGCCGACATCACCGACGAGGACGCCGTCCGACACGCCGTCGAGTTCGCCGCCGGTGACGACGGGACGCTGCACGCCGTGGTGGCCAACGCCGGAGGGACCGGCGCCGTCGGGCCGCTCCCGCTCGTCGATGCGGCGGCATTCACCCAGGACCTGCACCTGAACGTCGTCGGGACCTTTCTGACGATCAAGCACAGCGCGCCGGTGCTCGCTAGATCGGGTGGGGGGTCGATCGTCGCCATGTCATCGATCGCCGGCTGTCGGACCCACCGGCTGATGGGGCCCTACAGCGTCGCCAAGGCCGGCCTGGAGATGCTCGTGCGCAACGCGGCCGACGAACTCGGGCCGTGGGGCATCCGTGTCAACGCCGTGCGACCGGGGCTGGTCCCCAGCGATGCGTCGGCGCCACTGGCCGCCCATGAGCCCACCCGACTCGACTACCTCGCCCAGATGCCGCTCGGCCGGTTGGGGACCAACGACGACATCGCCCGGGCCGTGCTGTTCCTGGCCGGGCCGGACTCCACCTGGGTGACCGGCCAGTGCCTGTCGGTCGATGGCGGACACGCGCTGCGCCGAGGCCCCGACCTCGACGAGCTGATGGGCGTCCACTTCGAGACGGCCTTCACCGACCTCATGGGCCCCCGCCGCTGAGCCCCGCCGACCGTCGGTGACGCGATCGGTGGCCGTCGGCGCCCGATCGCTCACGCGGCCCCCTCGGGCCGGTCCCGGCGCGGCTCCAGGATGAAATCGTCGAGGTCCGGTTCACGGGTGAGATGCCAGAAATCGACGTTGCGCCACGGGCTGTTCACGACGACACGACCACGTGAGTTCCGGTAGTACGTCGTCATCCCCGGGTGCGACCACACCATGTTGGCGTGGGCGGCGTCGACATCGGCGTTGTACCGATCGTGGACGTCCTGGCGGCACTCCACGCTCCCGATCCCGCGACGGAACATCTTGGCGAGCACACCCCGCACGTACGCCGCCTGCTGTTCGAGCGTCATCAGGAAGCTGCCACCGTGACCGGGCTGGAGGTTTGGCCCATACAGGCAGAAGAAGTTCGGGAGGTCGGGCACGACCGTGCCCAGGTAGGCGCGGGCGTCGTCGTCCTCCCAGATCTCACGGATCGACGAACCGGATCGCCCGATGATCTCCATGCTGGCGAGGAATCGCACGACATCAAAGCCGGTGGCGGCGATGACGACGTCGACCTCGTACTCGGCACCGTCTCCGCCGATCACTGCGTGCTCCGACGCCCCCGAGGCACCGTCGGTGACCAGCGTGACGTCGTCTCGCCGTAGCGCCCGAAACCAGCCGTTGTCCAGCAGGATCCGCTTGCCGAACGGTGGGTACGTGGGGACGAGCTTGTCCAGCAGCTCGCGCTTGGCCCCCAACTCACCGGCCATGTAGTTGGTCATCAGCGCCCGGAAGGAGTCGTTGGTCGCGTTGAGCGACCGGTCCGGGTGCTCCCAATCGGGTGCACGCTGGAGCGTCCCGTGGAGCTTGTCGTTGAAGTTCCAGAACAGCCGCATCCGATACCACAGCCGATAGAGCGGAACGGCACGAAACAGCCAGCGAAGGCGTTCCGGCACGGGCTTGTGCAGCTTGTCGAACGGCAGCACCCACTGCGGCGAACGCTGGAAGACGTAGACGGCCTCCGCCACGTCGACGATCGCCGGGACGAGTTGCATCGCGCTGGCACCGTTTCCGATGACGGCGACCCGCTTTCCTTCGAGATCGAGGTCGGCCGGCCAGGCGGCCGTGTGCGCGCGCTCACCAGCGAACGTGTCGAGGCCCGGGATGTCGGGCCAGCGGGGACGGCCGAACGCCCCGACCGCCGAGACGAGCACGTCGGCGCGCAGGGTCTCGATCGCGCCGTCCGGTGTGCGGACATCGACCACCCAGACCTGTTCGCGCTCCGCATACACCGCCTTGACCACCTCGGTGCGCAGCCGCACCCGGGGCCGGACGTCGAGATCGGTCGCCACGGTCTCGAGGTACTCGTGCAACGTGTCGCGCATCGAGAAGTACGCCGGCCAGTCGTAGTCGTCGTAGAACGAGAAGCAGTAGAGGTGGCTCGGCGTATCGACCCCGCAACCTGGATAGCGGTTGTACCACCAGGTACCACCGACCGACTCTGCCTTCTCGATGATCGTGTACTCGACGCCCAACCTGGCCAGTTCGACGCCCATCGCGATCCCCGCCGCGCCGGCTCCGACCACGAGGGCGCGGAAACCGTCGGGAGGCGGGGCCGGCTCCTCCTGGGGACGACCGTTGTCGTCCTCGGGCACCAGACCGCAGACCTGTCGCAGCATCGGCCCGTACTCGTCGGGGATCCGCTCGGCCATCGAGACCGACAGCATCCGCAGGAGGAGCGCCTCGGAGGGTTCGGGGATCGCCGCGGGCTGGCCATCGAGCCACGCGCCGATCGCGGCGATGGCGCTCTTCCGGATCTCGTGCTGCACCGCGACCGGCAGGCCGGCATCGTCGTTGTCGTCCGTGCCGACGCCGCGGCGAGGGCGATAGGGCTCGTCGAGCCAACGGTCATCGCCGGTGAGCTGGACGAGCACGGGGATGAGCGATGGGATGTTGGCGATCGCGATCGCCTCGTGAAGACACGTCGCATCCGGCGCCTTGGGAGTGCTGCCATCGCCCGGCTGCATCGGGGTCGTCCTTTCCGTTCTGCCGACATGTCGCGGGCCAGGGATGGGCATCGCGAAGCCAACCGATCGTCAACATCACCGCTGACGCGTCGACGGGCGCGACAGTACCCAGACGGCGACGGCTCGTCAACTCAAACGTTGACAGAGTGATGAGTCATCCGCCTGCTTTGGACGGGGAGCGGAGCCCGGCCAGCGCGAGCTCGGCGAACTGGCGGGCGATCTCCTCCAGGCTGAGCGAGCCCCCCGGCCGGTACCAGCGATGCGTCCAGTTGAACATGCCCAGGATCGCCATCGTGCAGACCTTGGGATCCAGGTCGGCGCGGAACGTGCCGTCGTCGATGCCGGCGCGGATGATCTCGGTGAAGCCCTCGCCGTACACACCGGCGTTCTCGATGATGTCGCTCGCCTCGCGACCCGACATCACCTGATGGAGGTTCTCGGCGAGGAAGAAGTTCAGCGCCGGCGTCGAGACCATGTCGGCGGCGTACTGCTCGAGGACCCGACGCAGCTTCTCCTCAGGAGGGAGCGCCTGCTGAGCGATGGCCTTCATGTTGGCCGTCATCTGGTGCATCGGCTGGTAGAGCAACGCGACGAGAAGCTCCTCTTTCGTCCCGACGTAGTAGTAGAGCGACGCCCGGTTCACCCCGACCTCGGCGGCCACGTCCTCGAGGGTCGCCTGCGCGTAGCCCAGTCGAGCAAAGACGGTGGTGGCTCCGCTCAGGATGGATGTCCAGCGTTCGTCGCTCCGACGCCCCTTGGCCAGACGTCGCTCGGCCCGGCGACGGGCGATCTCGCTCGTCGCCGGCCGCCCACGCCGCGTGCTGGCCGGCGTCACCGTGCCCATCCAGATGTCGTCACCTTCATCGCCGCCAGGCTAGGAGGCGGCGGCGACGTCCATGTTGATGACGGCCCGCCCGCAGCGACCGATCCGGCCCGATCGCTCAGGTTGGTCGAAGCACGTGGCCCGGGCGGGCACCGGGGACGTCGGCCCCCGCCTGCCGGATGGCCACGCCGTTGACCCAGACGTGTTCGATGCCGACGCTCGGGGCGACCAAGCGGTCCGCGTGGGCCGGCAGGTCGGCCACCCGTGTCAGGGGACCGGCTCGGACCGTCGTCGGGTCGAAGGCCACGAGATCCGCGCGCCAACCCGCCGCGACGCGTCCTCGGTCCGCGAAACCGAACACCGCCGCCGGCTGCCCCGTCAGATGCCAGACGGCGCGCTCGAGGCTGAGCGCTCCTCGCTCGCGCACCCAATGCCCCAGCAGGTCCGTGGTGTAGCAGGCGTCGCACAGCTGCGAGGCGTGGGCCCCGGCGTCGGAGAGCGCCAGCAGCGCGCCCTCGGCCCCGAGCAGTTCGGCGATTTCATCGGTGTCGTCGTTGAGGAGCACCAGCCGGAAACGGGTCGCCAGGTCCTCGTCCAAGGCCAACTCCAGCATCAGATCGAGCGGGTGCATGTTCCTGGCTCCGGCCAGCTCGGCGATCGAGGTCCCATCACGCAGCCCGGCGTGGCGCTCGGTCTCGGCGATGGTGATGTCGCCGTAGCGGTGCCCCCAACGACCGTCGAGCTCGACGCGAGCACGATCACGCCACGTCTCGTCGCGGTACATGCCGGCGCGATCCGCGACGGGCCGCGCGAGCACCTCGGCGAACGAGGGGCACATGCCAAAGGTGCTCGGCTCGGCAAAGGTCGTTTGCGTCACGATCGGGCGACACGCGATCTGCGCCCACAGCTCGTTGCTCGCTCGGCGGGTCGCGGCCAAGCGTTCGAGCGACGAGCCCCGCTGGCCCCGATCGGCAAGCAGCGCCGTCCACGTGACCGGGCCGCCGCCTTCCGCCGCCAGCGCCGCGAGCTCGTCGGGCGAGCGAAGGTCGGGTCCAACGGCCAGCTGCACGATGCGACGACCATGACGATTGGCCGCTCGGGCGAGGCGAGCGACCTCCTCGACGGCGGCGAACCGGCTGGGCACCGGCCGCCCCCAGGCGCCCTGATGGTTCGGCGAGCGCGACGTGGCGAAGCCCACCGCCCCGGCGAGCATCGCCTCCTCGACGACCGCCTCCATCGCGGCGATCTCCGAGCTCGTGGCTTCTCGCTCCGTCGCGTCGTCACCCATCACGAACAGCCGAAGTGGGGTGTGGCCCAGCATGACCGCGACGTTCAGGCGAGCCGGGTCGGCGGCGAGGCCATCGAGGTACTGACCAAACGTCTCGAACGACCAGTCGATCCCGGCGCGCAACGCGTCGGCCGACATGCCCTCCACGTGCTCGAGCGTTCGCACGATGGTGTCGCGATGCTCGGGACGCGTTGGCGCCACGCCGAACCCACAGTTGCCCATCACCACCGTGGTGACGCCGTGCCAGCACGACGGCGTCAGATCACGGTCCCAGAGCACCTGTGCGTCGAAGTGCGTGTGGGGGTCGATGAACCCGGGTGCCAGCACGAGGCCTTCGAGATCGACGATCTCGTCACCCGACAAGCTTCCTGGTGGTCCCGTATCGGCGACGATCCCATCGGCACACACGACGTCCTGGCGGCGCGCCGCGCCGCCCGTGCCGTCGACGACGGTCGCGCCACGCAGCAGCGTGCGCGGCACGACCGGGGCTTCGCTACTCATCGAACCCATCCTCTCGCCACGCCGACGGTTCAATCCGCCCTCAACCCCACCCCCCGAAACTCCAGCCGGGCGGTGATCCAGTTCTGGAAGCCGACGACGTCGTCGCTGTAGGCGAGGTTCGTGTCGGGGAAGTACAGGACCACGTCGAGGGCGTCCTCGGTGATCGCGGTCGTCAGATCCTTGACGATCGGCGCACGCTCGTCGGGGTCCGTGGTGGTCAGCGCTTGTTCCAGCAGTGCCATCACCTCGGGGGTGCTGTGACGCCCGGGGTTGGCGAACGAGGCGTCGGAGTACAGGGACTTCGCGGCCAAGGCCGGATCGATGTTCCCAAACGACGGCACGATCGCCGAGTCACCGACCTGCTCGGCATAGAACGTCTGCGAGACGCTCGGCACCTGCTGGATCGTGGTCGTGACGCCGACATCGGCCAGCTGGGCCTGCACGGCCTCGGAGACCCGGGTGTAGATGGGGATGTTCAGCGTCATGATCTCGAACGTGAGGTCGGTGACACCGGCCTCTTCGAGCAGCTGGCGCGCCCGATCGGGGTCGTAGGGGTAGAGCTCCTCACCGAGCTCATCGCTGTAGCCGGGCGTGCCCGGAGGGAACGGCTGTTGGCCGGGCTCGCCCAGCCCCAACAACAGCGCCTCGACGATCGCCTCGCGGTCGATGGCGTGGTTCAACGCCTGACGCACGCGCACATCGGACAGGCCGGGGCGCGAGCGGTTCAGCTGGAGGTGGAAGAACTGGTAGTTGGTGGACGAGTCGACGATGAACCCGGAGTCCGCGACACGCTCGACCTCGGTCGGATCGAGCATGGTCGCATCGACCTGGCCCGACACGAGCGCATTGGCACGTTGGGCGTTGTCGAGGATCGTCTGGAACTCCATGCGTGCCGCTCCGACGGCGGCCGGATCCCAATAGTCCTCGTTGCGCTCGTAGGTGGCGCTCGACTCCGGTTGGAAGGCCGTCACCCGGTACATCCCGGTGCCGACCGGCTCGAGCTCGAGGTGGTCGAACGCCGCCGGGCTCGCCATCGCCCCCATCCGCTCGGACAGGATGTTGGGCAGCGTGCCATCCGGGCGGGCCAGCGTGAGATCGACGTGGTTCGAGTCGATCACGATGACCTCGGAGATCATCTCGAGCGAGGACTTGACCGCTGATTCCTCGAGGTTCTTGCCGCGGTCGAGATTCGCCTTCACCGCCTCGGCGTCGAACGGCGTGCCGTCGGTGAACGTGACGCCCTCGCGCAGCGTGAGGCTGAGGGTCATGCCGTCGTCGCTGTAGCTCCATTCGGTGGCGAGCCCCGGCACCAATTCCCCGTCGGGCGTCACATGCACCAGCCGGTCGTAGACCGGGAACAGCCAGACGTTGAAGCCTCCACCCGTCGCCTTGTGCGGATCGAGGAACGAGATCGGCAAATCCGCGGCGAAGCGGAACACGCCGCCGGGATCGAGTGTGGCCTCGGCGGGCACGGTCGTGTCGGTACCCGAGGGCCGATCGCCGCCGGGCGTCGCTGCCCCGGTCTGTGCGCTACCCCAGGCCGCGAGCGTCAGCGCCGCCGCGACCAGGCCGCGTGTCCATGTCCGTCGACTCATGTCGACCTCCCCTTTTCTTGGGCAACGGCGACGTTGCCGGTAGTGATCTGTGCCGCGGTCGGGACTCCGTGGACCCTTCGGGGCCTCACCATGTCCGCAGCTCGCGCTTGAGAACCTTGCCGCTGGCGTTCTTCGGCAGCGTGACCTCGCGCCGGACCTCGATCGGCACCTTGTAGGACGCCAACCGCTCGCCGCAGAAGTGCCGGATGTCCTGCGGGTCGAAGAACGCGCCCTCGGCCATCACGACATGGGCGCGTACCACTTCGCCCCAGTGGGCATCCTCGACGCCGACGACCGCTGATTCGACCACGCCGCGGTAGTCGGCGAGCACCGTCTCGATCTCGAGCGGGTACACGTTCTCGCCACCACGGATGATCGTGTCCTTGCGGCGACCGGCGAGGTAGAGGTACCCGTCCTCGTCCCGCCAGGCGAGATCACCGCCCCGGAACCACCCGCCGACGATCGCCTCGGCCGTCTCGTCGGGCATGTCCAGATAGCCGGCCATCACACCGTCCCCGCGAGTGACGATCTCTCCGGTCTCACCATCGGGCACGTCCCGCATCGCCTCATCGCACAGCCGCAGGTCGACCCCGAAGGCCTGCTTGCCGATCGACTGCAGCAGGCGTTCCTCACCGGCGAGCGCTCGGCGGTGGTCGTCGGGTGTCAGCAGCGTCTGCATGCCCGCCTCAGTGCCCGCACCGAAGAGGTTCATGAAGTCACAGCGGAACGTGTCGATCGCCCGGCGCAGCAGGGGGACCGTGATCGGAGACGCTCCGTAGGCGATGGAGTGCAGGAGCTCGTAGTCGGCGTCGCCGACGGCTGGGTGGTCGAGCAGGGTGCTGAGCATCGTCGGCACGAAGAAGCAACCGTTGAGACCACCCTGTTGCATCCACCACAGCACCCGCTCGGACTCGAAGTCCATGATGAGCGACGGGCAGCCGCGGGCGATGCCGGCGAAGGCGTAGACCATGCCGGCGACGTGAAACAGCGGGGCTGGCGAGTAGTGGAAGGCGTCGGCCGGCAACCGCCGCTCGACGATCGTCTGCATGGTCAGGGCACGGACCATCCGCTGAGAGTGGATCACTCCCTTGGGCAGCGCCGTCGTCCCGCTCGTGTAGCAGAGGCCCAGCATGGCCTCGTCACCACTCGGCGTGTCGTGGCGGTCGGTCTGCTGGCCTGACTCCAGCAGTTGCTCGTAGTCGATGTCCCCACCGTGCGTGCCGTCGAGGTCGACGACGTGCTCGATCGACACCAAGCGCTCACGCTGCGAGGCCAGCATCGCGGTGTGCCTGGCGTCGACGACGACCACGCGCACCGCGGCGCGAGCCAGCAGCGTTTCGACCTCCTTCGGCGCGAGCCGAAAGTTGAGCGGCACGTAGGTGGCGCCCAACAGCATCGATGCGAACAACGTCTCGACGTAGCGGTGACTGTTGGCCGCCAGCAACGCGATGCGATCGCCGACGCCGACACCGCGGTCGGCGAGCGCGCTGGCGAGGCGGTTCACACGCCGGTTGGTCGCCTCGAAGCTGAACGTCTCCTGGTCGGTCACCAGGCACGGACGGTTCGGATGGCGGGCCGCGGCCAGGCGCAGCCATTCGGCGCATGCGATGTTCGTCGTCGCCCCCATGGGTCAGCATTATCTACGCAAACGTTGGTGTTGACAAATCGAATCGTCTAGCGTCTCGCCCCGGGAGGTTGTAGTGGCTGCACATGAGCTCGTCATCCGGGGTGGGACCGTCATCGATGGGACCGGCACACCCGGCCGAACCGCCGATATCGCCATCGACCACGGCAAGGTCAGCACCGTCGG
>JBKEAH010000234.1:0-14641 GCA_047972065.1 Desertimonas sp. | reverse complement strand
GACGGCTCGCTGGCCGATGTCGTGGCCGTCGCCGCCACCCTGGTGGCCCCGCCACCGAGCTGACGGGTACCGGTCGACAAGGCCACCGCTCGCGGTGGGCGCCGTCGGGGCCGACGTCGTCAGCGGGCGGCGTCGACGGCGGCCATCAGCCGCTCGTGCTCGGCATCGTCGACGGTGCGGGACTCCTCGATCAGCATCACGGCGATGCCGTCACGGACCTCGTAGACCCGGCGTCGGCGCGGGTTGTAGAGGGTGTCTTCGGCCGGGAGGTAGTGCAGCGGGCCGTGGTCCTCGGGGCAGACCAGGATCTCCAACAGGGCGGGGTCGAGCTGGGTCACGGTTCCTCCCGGATGGCTCACGAGCTGGTCAGCAACGACAGGATCTCGGCGACTCGGGTGTCACAGACGTCCTGGGTGGTCGCCTCCAGGTTGAGGCGGAGCAGGGGTTCGGTGTTCGACGGACGCAGGTTGAACCACCAGTCGCCGGCGTCGACGCTGAGACCGTCGAGGTCGTCCTGGTCGAAGTCGGCCATCACCTCGCTGACATGGGCCATCACCGCAGCGGTGTCGCCGACCTCGGTGTTGATCTCGCCGCTGGCCGCGTAACGCTCGAACGGCTCGCGCACCTTCGACAGCGGTGCATCGCTCCGGCTCAGCTCGTCGAGCAGGAGCATCGTCGCGATCAGGCCGCTGTCGGCCCGGTAGTTGCGGGCGAAGTAGTAGTGCGCCGAGTGCTCGCCGCCGAAGATGGCGCCGGTGTCGGCCATCACCTGCTTGATGAACGAGTGGCCGACCTTGGTGCGCACCGGTACACCGCCGTGCTCGCGGATCACCTCGGGCACCGCCCGCGAGCAGATCAGGTTGTGCAGGATCGTGGCGCCCGGGTTGGACCGCAGGGTCGCCGCCGCCAGCATCGCCGTCGTCGTCGAGCCGGACAGACCGTGACCGAGCTCATCGACCACGAACACCCGGTCGGCATCACCGTCGAAGGCGAGGCCGAGATCGAACCCACCCGCCACCACACGGGCCCGCAGGTCGCGCTGGTTGGCCGGCTGCAGCGGATCGGCGGGGTGGTTGGGGAACGTCCCGTCGAGCTCGCCGTACATGACCTCGAGCTCGACGCCCGGGATCTGCTCGAAGACCGCCGGCACGACCATCCCGCCCATGCCGTTGGCGGTGTCGGCGACGACCCGCAGCGGCCGGACGTGCTCGAGATCGACGAACGACAGCACGTGATCGACGAACGCCGGGAGCGCATCGTCGTGCGAACGCCGACCGGCCGACGGCGCCGGCGCCGGGCCGTGGCCATCGAGCACCGTGCTGGCCACCGCCTTGATCTCGCCGAGACCGTCGGGGCCGATCGGCCGGGCGCCCGCCAGACAGAACTTCACCCCGTTGTAGCGAGCCGGATTGTGCGACGCCGTGAAGATCGCTCCCGCCCGGTTGCGGGCCCCCGACGCGTGGTACAGGAGGTCTGACGACGCCAGGCCGAGATCGACGACATCGAGGCCCTGCGCCAGCACGCCGTCGGTGAAGGCCGCCACCAGCCTCTCCCCCGACGGTCGCATGTCGCGGGCGACCAGCACCCCGTCCTCACCGGCGTAGCGGGCGAAGGCGACGCCGAGCGCGTGTGCGACCTCGTCGTCGAGCTGGTCGGGCACGGTGCCGCGGATGTCGTAGGCCTTGACGATCTGGTCCAGGGCTGACATGGGTGCGTCAGGCTATCGGGGGCCCGTCATCGCGCTCGGTGACGGCGGGCGAAGCATCCGATGACGGTTCGGGTGTGGACGGTTCGCCGGCGGAGACGTCGTCGGCAGAGACGTCGTCGGCGGAGACGTCGTCGGCGGAGACGTCACCCGCGGAGACCTCATCGGACGGGGACCGTGCCGGCGACGGGCCCCACCAGGCGTCGTCGGGACCCGGCGGCCCGAGCGGTTCGGACCCGGCATCGAGGCGCGGATCGGGTCGCGGCGCGGCGGCGGTCTCATCGTCGGCCGGCGGCGCCTCCGTCGATCCGGCCGCGGTCAGAGCGTGTGGGAGGACATCATCCGGATCGTCGTCGAGATCGCGCTGCTCGTCATCGTCGAGATCGACGTCCCCACGCCGTCGGAACCACACCAGCAGACCGATGCCGACAACGGTGGCACCGTAGAACATGGTGTCCGAGCCGCTGCGCGAGTACTCGAGGCGCACCTCGGTGTCGGTCGGGACGACGACCATGAAGTTGGGGGCGACCCGATACGGCCCGTCGGCCCCCTGCACCGTCCAGTTCGGGAAGTAGCTCACCTTCACCAGCACCGGAACGCCGACCTGGTCGACGGTAAAGGAAAGGTCCTGCTGGTTGATCTCGACATCGCTGATCGTCACGGCGTCGAGCTGGACCTCCTCGATCGGCTGGCCGGGGAGCAACACGTCGACCTGATGGCCACGGGTGTCGGGATCGCACGGGGCAGCCGTCGTGGTGGACTCGCCGCGGAGCTCGGCGTCCGCGTTGCGGGCGGCGGCATCGGCGGCCTCGTTGGCACATTTGTTGGGGTCCGGGACCAGCCGCGCCTCGTCGATCTCGGCGGTGATCCGCTGCCACGCTTCCGGTCCGTCGTCGGCCGGGAGGGCGTCCCAGTCCTCGGGATGCTGGAACCAGCTGGTCCCCAGCTCGAGATGCCGCTCACGTTGGTCTCCGGGGCGTTCCTCGACCACCACCGGCTGGACGTCGAGGGGTACGACGATGTCGCTGTCGGCGACCTGATAGATCTCCCACGGTCCGACGGTGTCGAGCAGTTCGAGATCGTCCTGCAGCCGGGCCTCGCGTTTGGCCGCATCGGTGCGCACCAGCGTGTAGCGAACCCCGAGGTCCTGGAGGTGACGCACGCCGACGGCGGCATCGTTGTTGACGTAACGCAGCTGTCGGACGGGGTTCGAGCTCGACTCGGACATCGCAGCGGTGGTCAGGAAGTGATACGGCGTGGTGCCCGACGCCTCGAAGAACAGGCCCTCCATCGAGCCGATGCATCCGTCGGTCCAGAACGGCAACAGCATCAGCGCCATCGTCGTGCCGTAGTTGCCGTTGTCCTTGTTGTTCTCCCACAGCGCCCGGCCACAGCCGTTGGTCTCGCCGATCTCGGTCATCGACTCGACGACGTCGTAGTACTCGGGGTAGTGCGGTCGGCCCTCGTAGCCCTGGAAGTTGTAGCGAGCCCAGCCCGAGCCCTGGGCCTTCTGGTAGGCGTCGTCGTCATCGGGGTGGGCGATCTTGTGGAACGGTCCCCACGCGTAGACCGTCTGGCCGTGCTCGGTGATCCGCTTGCCGCCGGGGATCACCTCGAAGAAGAAGGCGAAGATGAGGCACACCGCCACCGCTCCGGTGGCGAAGGCCGCCACGCCGACACCGGCGCCCCCGACGGCGCCGGCGCGACGATCGCGGATCACGTTGCCGATCAGCGCCGCCACCTCAACCAGCCCGACCATCGCCATCAGCAGCTCGACGAGGTACAGCAACGGCAGCAGCCGGGGATTCCACAGCAACCCGATCACCGGGAGGCTGTCGCGGGTCAGATACACCAACGCGACGGTGAACAGACCGATCACCCCGAGCGCGGCGCCGGCGAGATGGCGACGGGCGACGGAGGCGACGAAGCCGATGATCGCCAGACCGGTGACCAGGATGTCGAGCGGATCGGTGTAGGGGAAGAACATGTCCCAGAACGAGTCGCTCGCACCGTCGGGTCGACCGCCGTACTTCATGTCGGTCATGAACTCGTGGTTGCCGAGGAAGGGCCCGATCCAGAACAGCGACAACAGCACGGTCGCCGCACCGAGCGCCACGCCGAAGCGGAGCCGCTTGACGTTGTCCATGTGGATGACCGCGATGACCAGCGCCCCGAGCGCCACGTAGATCGCCACGATGCCGTGGCTGACGATCGCCAGGGCCAGCACGATCGCCGCCCACGAGCGGTACTTGCCGGTCTGCATCGCCTTGGCCAGCAGACCCAGGCCGAGGATGCCGAGGCTGAGCGCGATCGAGAACGAGAACTCCCCCGCCATCGTCGACTTCAGGTTGCCGCCGTAGATGCTGTAGCTCTCCTGCAGGGCGAACGCCATCCCGGCGAAGGCGAACAGCTGCGGCATCGGCGACCGGAAACCGGCCAGTTTCCCAAAGGCCCAACAGCACAGCGGCAGCGTGACCAGCCCGGCGACCACGACCAGCTTGAAGGCAACGCCATAGGGCAGGAACGTGTCGAGCCCGACGATCATCAGCGCCGGCACCACCATGTAGAAGCGGTAGGCCGGCAACCCGGCGTACCAATCCATGCTCCACCCGTTGAGCTGGAGGTTGGGCAACAACTGGTCGCGCAGGAAGGCCGGCCCCCACACGTGGGCGCCCATGTCGCCGCCGGTGGGGGTGTTGTCGTCGAACACCAGGTCGGCCGCCGGGCGCAGCGGGTTGAGGCGGACGGCCGACATCATCACGAAGGTCGTCACCACCAGCGCGATGACGGTGGTGATGATCTCGATGTTGCGCGCCGAGACCCACGGATGCTCCCCCCCGGCGACCTTCCATCGACGAGGGCGGGCACCGAGGTCGCCGCCCGACGCGTCGGGCGGCAGCGGCGCGTCGGTGGGTGGCGTCGTCTCCGCCGGGTCCGTCGGTGCCGCCTCTGCTGGGGCGTCGTCGACGAGCGTGCTCGCCCCGGTGGGCTCCTGGTCCGTCATGGCGCGACGATCATGCCAGCCGCGAGCCCGTTGCGGTGGGTCACCCCGCCGGCCAATCCGACGCCGGGGCCACGCCGCGGGGCCGTCACCATGCCAGCACGAGCCCGGCGGCGTTGAACGCGATGTGGGTCACGATCGAGGGTCCGAGCCGGCCCGACCACATGCGCAGGGCGCCGACCACCAGCGCGAACACCACCAAGCCCGGGTACTCGACGGGGCGGAAGTGGATCAGCGTGAACCACACCGCGACGATGACCATCGACCATCGATCGTCCAGACGGGTCGCCAACGCACCCTGCAACATGCCGCGATAGACGATCTCCTCGACGAGCGGAGCACCAACGCAGACCATCACCACCAGCAAGAACACGCCCACGCCGTCGGCCCGACCGACCAGGCGCTCGGCGTTCTCGGTGACCTGCTCCTCGGTGAAGGTGCCGGGGAACACCCGCACGAGGCCGTCGTAGAGCAGCGGTACCAGCACCAGTTGGGTGCCGACACCGATCGGGACCCCCACCAGATCGGCCGGGCGCGCCTCGATGGCATAGTCCCGCACCATCGACCCGGTCCCCGACTGGGTCGATGCCCACCAGGCCCCCGCCAGATACGCCACCCAGCTCGCCGCCACCGCCAGGAACACGGTCGGAATCGGGGCGAGATCGGCGTCGCGATCGCCGGCGGCGATCAGCACGATCATCGACATCGTCTGACCGACGAAGAACGCCACCACCCACGCCGCGACGGCCACCGGCACGTCGACCGGGCGGTGCCCCGTCCGTTGGACGGGGCGGGCGAGCGGTCGCGGCACGGCGAGCCACCCTACCGACGCCGGTCGGGCCCGGTTCGGGTGGTCCGATGGACCGGCCCCGACCGCGCCGCAGGTGGTCCGCCCGGGTCGCGACCGTCAGCCGGCGAGCAACGCCACCGTCGCCGGTGGCCGGCGCCGATCGAGGACGTGCCAGCCCACGGGCACCGACAGCCGGTCGGCGTGGGCGTCGCACAGATCGTAGGCGTGGGGGTCGCGCTCACCGGTCAGCTCGTCGAGCCATACCTGTGACCGCCCGTAGTGGTACGTCAGGGTCACGGCGGCGGCCTCGGCGCACCCCGAGCGGGAGCACTGGCGGGACGGGACGGCGATGGCGCGTGACGACACAGCGGGCACCGTAGGACGGTCGCCGGCGGCACCGGTGGATCCCCGCCCGACCGGGTCGGCGCCGACGGTCCGACCGCCGAGGTCCAGCTCAGCACCGTAACATTGCGACATGAGCAATCTGCCGCCGCCCCCACCGCCGCCGCCCCCCGGGCGCGGCCGCGGCCAGCAGCGACGGCCCGACCAGCACGACAACCAGTCCGGCGACGGCATGCGCCGGCCGGCCAACTTCCCCCGCTGGACGATGTGGATCGTGGCCGGGCTCGTGCTCACCGCACTGGTTCTGCCGGGCCTGTGGCCCCGCGACGAGGGCGAGAAGCTGACCTACACCGAGTTCATGACCCAGGCCCGCGAGGGCAACGTCGAGTCGGTGGTCGTCAACAACTCGTCCAACACGATCACCGGCCAACTGGAGGGGGGCACCGAGTTCTCCACCACCGGCGGCGGAGACCGCAGCCTGGCCGAGCCCGACGAGGCGTTGTTGCGCGAGCAGGGCGTCAACATCGAGTTCAAGACCCCGGGCAGCAACTGGTTGCTCAACCTGGCCGGGCTGTTCCTGCCGATCCTGCTGATCATCGGGTTCTTCGTGTGGATGCAGCGCCGCGCCGCCGGCCAGATGGGCAACGTGATGTCGATCGGACGCAGCCGGGCGAAGGCCTACACCACCGACAAGCCCTCGACCACCTTCTCCGACATCGCCGGGTACGAGGGTGTCAAGCAGGAGATCACCGAGGTCGTCGACTTCCTGCGGATGCCCGAGCGCTTCCGCGAGATCGGCGCCCGTGTCCCCAAGGGCATCTTGTTGGTCGGCCCGCCCGGCACCGGCAAGACCCTGTTCGCTCGGGCCGTCGCCGGCGAGGCGGGGGTTGGCTTCTTGTCGGTCACCGGCTCGGACTTCATGGAGATGTTCGTCGGCGTCGGCGCCAGCCGGGTGCGCGACCTGTTCCAGCAGGCGCGGCGGATGGGACGGGCGATCATCTTCATCGACGAGATCGACTCGATCGGCCGCAAGCGCGGCGCCGGGCTCGGCGGGGGCCACGACGAACGAGAGCAGACGCTCAACCAGATGCTCTCGGAGATGGACGGCTTCGAGACCTCCGAGGGCATCGTCATCATGGCGGCCACCAACCGACCCGACATCCTCGACCCGGCACTGCTGCGCCCGGGCCGCTTCGACCGCCAGATCGTCGTCCCACTGCCCGAGTTCGAGGAGCGCAAGGCGATCCTCGAGGTGCACGCCCGCGACAAGCGGATGGGCGCCGACGTCGATCTCGACGTGATGGCCCGGGCGACACCCGGGATGTCCGGCGCCGATCTCGCCAACCTCGTCAATGAGGCGGCGCTGGTCGCGGTCCGCCGTGGCTCCAAGGAGATCGAACGGATCGACTTCGAGAACGCCCGCGACCGTGTCGTGCTCGGGGCCCGTCGCGAGAGCCTGGTGATGTCGGCCGAGGAACGCAAGGCCACCGCGTATCACGAGGGGGGCCACGCCCTGCTGGCCACCGTGCTCCCCCACGGCGACCCGCTCCACAAGGTCACCATCCTGCCGCGCGGCATGGCCCTCGGTGTCACGTGGAGCCTGCCTCAAGAGCGCCACACCTACGCCAAGGAGTACTTCGAGGACACCATCTGCAAGGCGATGGGCGGCCGGGTCGCCGAGAAGGTCGTGTTCGAGCATGTCAACAGCGGTGCCGCCAACGATCTCGAGCAGGCGACCTCGATCGCCCGACGGATGGTCCGTGAGTGGGGCATGAGCGACCGCGTCGGTCCGATGGCGTGGAGCAGCCAGCAGCAGGTGTTCCTTGGCGAAGACCTCATGACCAGCGGACGCGAGTACAGCGACGACACCGCCAAGCTCCTCGACGAGGAGGTCGCCCGCATCCTCACCGACCAGGAGGGCCGTGCCACCACGCTCCTCCAGAAGCACCGTCGGGGCCTCGACCTGATCGCCGACGCCCTGTTGGAGCACGAGACGATCGACGGCCGCGAGGTCGCCCGTCTCATCCAGCAAGGTCTCGCCGAGTCGGGCGACGCCGACAAGGTGACGATGAACATCCTCGATCCCGATGACGATCCGGTGCCCGATGACCCGACCGCCGGTGGCGGCCGGGTCGGGCCACCCCCGGTCGGAGCGACCGGTAACACCCCCGACGTGTGAGCGGGCCTCGTCAGTCGTGCCCGTGGCAGGCCGACGGGGTGTCGTCGCCGGAGCGGGCCGCGGCGACACCGGCCCACAGATCGGTGGCGGTGACGGGTCCGAGGAAGTGACGTCGGACGACGCCCTCGGCGTCGGCCACCACCACCAGCGGCACGGCGTCGATGCCGTAGCGCTCGTGGACGGCCCGGGCGGAACCGAACTCGGCCTCGCTGACCGCCACCTCGTCGCTGGCGAGGACGGCCGCCTTGGCCCCGACATCGGCGCAGGTCCGACAGGTCGCCGAGGAGAACACCGCGACCAGCCACGGCGCCTCCGGACGCTCGAAGTCAGCCCGATCGAGCTGCGCCGGCACGACACCGGCGGGCTGGGTCGGGGCGTCGGGCCGGCGACGCCGGACGACGGCGGCCACGATCACGGCCACGACGACGATCCCGAGCGCGATCAGTACGTTCGCCACGCCGACAGCTTGCCGCGAACGGGCCCCGATGCGGCGCCGCCGCTCAACCCTGCGCCGGCAGCGGCCACGACGCCACACGACCGAGCGACCCCTCGTCGCGCGGGAGCAGCCGCTCGACGAAGATTCGGCTGGTCGAGCGGACGATCAGCTGGTGGTCGATGGCGACATCGTCGGTGAGGTCGATCGTCACCAGCCCGTTGGCCGGCAGGGCGACGGCCTCGAGACCGGGGACATTGACGATGCCCTCTGGCGTCACCGCCTGGACGGTGACCGTGGCGTCGGCCGCGTCGATGTTGTAGGCGGCCAGCGCGGCGAGTGTCGGTTCGTCGACGCCGATCGCCATCGTCCAGGTCGACGCGACGTAGCCGTCTTGGTACCGCGGCGGTGCACCGAGGGTGACCGACGTGGTGGGAAGACCCTCGAAGGTCCGGCTGAGCGCCCGCTCCACCACCACGCCCTGGTCGAGGGATTGGGCGGCGAAGACGAAGGCGTGGCGTCCCTCGGGCAGGCCGGTCACGTCGTCGGGGCTGAACGTGGCGACCTGGCCGCGGCCGACCTCGATCGGCTCGATCGGGATGAAGTCACTCCCCAGGTCGATGCCGACGACCGACGCCTGTACCTCGATGCGCTCGTCGCCGGGGTTGTAGATGCTGTAGCGCTCGGTGATGCCCTCGCCGCTCTCGCCATCGACGAAGTACCACTGGGTGCGGGCGGCCGGTGCGGCCAGTGTCACGGCGTAGCCGCGCCGACCCGTCCCCACGTAGGTCTGGGCACGGGCAACGGTGATCGCACCGCGCGTCGCCTCCATCGTGACGGCAACCTCGGGCTCGTCACGCGCCGCCAGGTCGGCCATGTCGTAGACGCGGACCGAGAACGGCGGGATCAGCTCGGACTGTAGGTCCGTCGGGGCGCGGGTGCCGCCCTGGGTGGCGAACCGGATCGCCACCGTCGCCTCGCTGGGATACGGGTTCATCACGATCAGCTGCTCGCGACTGCCCTCCTGGGTGTAGCCCTCGGCGAGGTACCACGTCGTCGAGGTCGTCGTCGTGCACGGGGCCACCGAGCGGGCCACGGCGCCGTCGCCGAGCGGGTTGGTGGCTCGCTGCTCGACCACCCCGGCGCCACCGGTGATCTCGACGATCGCGCCGGCGTAGTCCGACGTGATCGCCTCGTCGACATCGATGGTCGCCCGCCCCCGGGGCTCCACGGTGACCTCCTGCTCGACGGGGTCACCATCGATGCCCAGCAGCGAGACCTGGGCATCCAACGCGACCTCGTCGGTGTTGGCGATGACCACCTCGCCGCCGACGTCGTCGGCGTCGGCGGCGGGCACCCCCGGACAGAACCAGGTGGTCGACAACGGGGTGGTGATCGGTGCCGACGGCATCCACGGGACCGCCGCGCTGGATTCGGAGAACACCGCGGTCAGCGGGTCGGGCAACTCCCGCCCGGCGGTGGCGACGGTGAGAGCGCCGAGGGCGCAAACCCCGAGCATCGGCAAGCGTCGAAGGTTCATCCGGCCGGCTCCTCGCCCTCGTCGGCCGGCAACTCCCAGATGTCGTCGACATCGACGTCGGCCGCATCGAGGTCGGTCCCATCGAGAGCGGTAGCCGAGCGCTCGTCGACCCAACCGCCGAAGCCGGTGCGTTCGGCGTCGGGCCGGTCCAGCTCGGCAAGGTCGACGGCGCCCGGCGCCCGGTCGAGGTCGAGCAGCGTCTCGTCGCGGCCGCGGGTTCGACGTAGCACACTGGGCAGGCCGAGCCGGCTGGCGGCGAGGATCGTGGCCAACCAGGCCAACGCGACCAGCACCAGGGCGGCGCGTCGGGCGCCGCTCGGCGAATACACCAGCGTGGCCGTCCCCCCGGCCGACACGTCGTAGGCCGAGGTCGCCCCGAACGCCGGGCGCAATGGGGCGGCCGTGCCATCCACGGTGAGCTCCCAGTGATCGTCGGGGCTGATGCCGACATGGGCCGTCCCGGCCTCGACCGCTCCGGTGGCCTCGCGCCGGCGATCGGCACCGGCCAGGATCGGCGTGGCCGTGGTGGTGTCCAGCTCGATGAGCACGTCCAGCGAGTCGGCGGTGGTCGCCTCTGCGAGCGGCTCACCGAGGTGAGTGACCGTGGACCACGCCGCCGTGTTCTCGAACACCACGAACGACGGCAGCGTCGTGCGCTGTCGAAGGTCGAGCTGTCCCGACAGCGCGCTGATCAGACCCTCGGGGGCGGGGAGCGGGTCGGCGTTGGTCGAGGCCAGACCGTCGACCAGGGGCACCACGACGAAGCGAACCCCGAAGGGCGCGAGCATCCGGCCACCGCGACCGGTCTGACCGGCGGCGATGTCCCGCACCACCTCGACCAGGTGCGCACGCAGCTCGCCGTCGTCGGCGGGCCAACGATCGCGGGTGTCGAGCGGACCGTCATCGATGACCGCCATCGCGACGCCGTCGGCGACGGTCGTGCCCCGCACCGGCAGCAGGCGAGGATCGCCCAGGTACACGACGCGGGCGTCGACCCCCGATGTCGTCTCGTCGAGGTTGGTCCCGGCGTAGGCCGTCGTCAGCTCGGTGAGCGCCGAGCGGGGCGCGAAGAACCCTCCGTCGGTGACGGTGAACACGGCCGGCAGACACCCGACGGCCACGGCACCCAGACCGGCCAGGGCGACGGGCTGACGCCAGCCGAAGCTGCGCCCCGCGACATCGTCGCCGAACGCCGCGGCGAGCGACGCGGCCCCCAACGCCAGCCCGACGGCCATCGGCACCAGCAGGTACCCGATATCGGGCAGCCGTGGCCCGATGCCGCGGTCCTGCAACACCGCCAGCAGGCCGAACACGAGGACCAGCCCCGCCGCTCGACCGGCCCAGGTGAGCCGCCACGAACGGGCGAGCACCAGCGTGGTCACCACGGGCACGATCAAGGCCAGCGCTGGAAGCGCGAATCGAGCCTCGCCGAAGTCCATCGAGGCGATCTCGACCAGGCCACGTCCCGGCGGGTTGAGCGACTCGATCGCGGTGAGGTCCGACCACGACCACGTCAACGAGTAGGGCAGATTGAGCACCCACGCGCCACCGAGGGCGATCAGCCCGGTGGCGAGCGACCAGCCGCTGGTCCGGACCCCCGCCCCTGCCGCCAGCGACGACGCGGCGAAGACCGCCACCACCGACGCCGCCACGACGAAGATCGGAGGGGCGAGTGCGACCCCGACGGCGGCGACGAGCGCCAGGACGGCCGTGCGCCGAACACGCTCGCGCGGCGTCGGTTCGAGGATGCCGTCGACGAGGTCCTCGTCGACGAGCTCGGGGTCCGCGGTGCCGATGCCCAGCGCCCGGCGCAGCA
Source organism: Desertimonas sp. (assembly GCA_047972065.1). Lineage (GTDB taxonomy): Bacteria > Actinomycetota > Acidimicrobiia > Acidimicrobiales > Ilumatobacteraceae > JALZMG01. Next base: position 2,835 of record JBKEAH010000234.1, on the reverse strand, counting down.
GATGCACGAACCACGGGACCGTGGCGTAGGCGAACAGGGCACCGAGCCGACCGGTCGACACCAGGCTGGGAATGAGCGGGACGGCACCGTAGACCATCAGGGCGACGATGCGGGCCCGGTGATGGGGGAAGATGGCGGCCAGTCGCCACATCCCGAGCAACCCGAGCAGGATCGAGCCGATCACCGCCACCGTGAGACCGAGCCCGGCGCGAGCCGCCCACAGGATGCTGAGGATCGACAACAGACCCCAGCCCGTCGGGGGCGCCGAGGTGGACCCGAGCCCGTTGGAGTTCCAGCCCGACACGAACTGCGACCACAGGTCACCGGGGCTGTCCGGGAACGGGAGCATCTCACCGATCGGCGGCACCCGATCGTTGATCAGGCTGCGGGAGGCGACCAGCAGCCAGGCCACCAGCACGACCCAGACGAGGTTGGCGCCCAGCGTGCTCTCCCGCCAGCGCCGCACGCTGGTCTCCTCGCCGACGTAGGTCGTCGTCTGGCGACTCCGCAGGTAGGAGGCGATCCGGGCGTTGCCCTTGCTGTGCAGCGCGACCAGTTCCTGGTCGGGCACGTGTCGCAGCCCGTGCACGGCGCGGCGCCGCGCCAAGAGGGCCGGGGTGCGCGGGATCAACCCGACCAGCCCGCGCAGCGATGCCCAGGCCTCGCCAAAACGTCCGGTGAACAGCCCGACGACCAACTCGATCACGGTGAAGACGACCAACTCGACCGAGCGCACGAGCAGCCGGGTGCCCGACGTCAGGGTGGCCACCGCGCGCATCCGGTGCCGGGCGCGCATCGCCGCGTGGTTGAGGTCGGGCCGCCGTGCTTCGAGCTGCTCGCGGTGACGGGCCCGAGCCTGGGGGGCGACGACGACGCGGGCGCCGCTGAGGTGGACCCGCCAGCACAGTTCGACGTCCTCACCGTGGAAGCTCAACGCCGGATCGAAGCCACCGACAGTGCGGAAGAGGTCGGCTCGCACCAGCAGACAGGCCGACGGCACGACGAACACGTCGCGCACCCGGTCGTGCTGCTCCTGGTCGGCCTCGTCGGGTTCGATGATCGGGTCGATCTCGCCGAACCGGTCGAGACCGAGACCGACGTGCTGGAGCGTGCCGGGGTGATCCCACTCGACCAACTTGGGACCGACGACACCGGCGTTGGAGCGATACAGCTCCTCGACGAGGGCGCGGATCGCATCGGGATCGGGCGCCACGTCGTCGTGCAGGAAGCAGAAGAACCCGCTGTCGCCTTCGACCAGCTGCAACACCTCGTTGGCGGCGATGCCGAAACCCCGGTTGGCGCCGAGATCGCGCACGAAGGCGCCGGGGAGCCGGTCGAGGATCTGGGTGCGTACGTCGCCGCCACCGTCGTCGGTCGGACCCGTCAGGAGGAACAGGGTGTTGAGGTTCGGGTAGTCCTGACGGGCGAGCGCGTCAAGGGTCGCGCCGAACCACGGACCGGGGGCGTGGACGACCATGACGGCCACCACCGGCGGGGCGAGCGGTGCGTCAGTGTCCACGGGGGGGTGAGGCTATCGGGGCAACTCGTCCGCTTTTCGTCATCTGTTCGTCATCGTTTCGACACGCTTGGCTCGTGGCTGCGGTCGCTCGTCGAGCGCGGGGGCGTAGCCTTTCCCGATCGTGTCCGATGCCCCTCCGCGCACCCGCACCCCGCTGCCCGAGGGCACCGTGCCGGTCGCCGGGGCGTTGCTGATCGCCGGCATCGCCACCTACGCGTTCTTCAAGGTCGGCACCTGGGCCGTCGGCGGAAAGACCGAGTTCCGGCCGATCTCCACGCTGTGGTTCGCCACCTTTGCGCTGGCGCCGGGCTTCTTCCTCCCGCTCGAGCAGGAGCTGGGCCGCGCCCTCGCCCACCGCCGCGCGATCGGCGAGGGGGGTCGGCCCGTCGTCGCCCGGATCGTTCGCCTCGGCGCCGGGCTCACCACGATCGTCGCGGTCGGCATGCTCGCCCTGAGCCCGCTGCTGACCACCGAGCTCTTCGCCGGCGACTGGTGGATGATGGCCGCGCTGGTGTGTGCGTTCGCCGCCTATGCCCCCGCCCACCTCGCCCGCGGCGTGTGTTCGGGATCGGGGCGCTTCCGCGACTACGCCACCATCCTCGGCGGTGACGGGGTTGTGCGCATCGTCGTCTGCCTCCTGATGGCGGCGATCGGTATCGAGGCCGCCGGCGCCTACGGCTTCCTGGTCGCGTTGGCCCCGCTGGTCGGCGTGTCCTTCGTCGCCTCACGCGGTCGGTTGGCCACCGACGACGGCCCCCCGGCGTCGTGGTCCGAAGTGACACCGAACCTCGGCTGGCTGCTGCTCGGCTCGGTGTTCGCCGCCGCCCTGCTGAACGCCGGGCCGCTGGCCACCCAACTGCTCGGTGGCGACACCGACGACGCCCTGATCACCGAGTTCAGCTATGGCGTGTTGCTGGCGCGCATCCCGCTGTTCATGTTCCAGGCGGTGCAGGCCGCCCTGCTGCCCCGGCTCAGCCGATTGGCGGCCCACGGGCAGTTCGACGAGTTCCGGACCGGGCTCCGCCAGCTCACGTTCGTCGTCGTCGGGGTGGGGATCATCGGCACTGCCGGCGCGTTCGTGCTCGGGCCCTTCGCCCTCGAACTGGTCTACGACGCCGACCTCTCGCGCCGCACCCTCGCCATGTTGGCGCTGGGCAGTGCCTGCTACATGATGGCCCTCGCCCTGGCGCAAGCCGTGATCGCCCTCAAGGGCCACGCCTTCGTCAGCGTCGGGTGGGTCACCGGGGTGGTCGCCTTCGTCCTCGCCACGTGGCTGTCGAGCGACGACCTGTTCCGACGGGTCGAGATCGGACTGC
>JBKEAH010000219.1:0-2117 GCA_047972065.1 Desertimonas sp. | reverse complement strand
GCCCGAGAATCTGGTCGGCAGCGCGCCGGGTACTCCGGTGGCGGTCGGGGGCGCGGCTACCGTCGGCGGGCGATGGGTTCCGTGACGTTCACCGACGCCACCCGCATCTACCCCGGGCTCGATCGGCCGGCCGTCGATCACCTCGATCTGGCGATCGACGACGGCGAGTTCCTGGTGCTGGTCGGGCCGTCGGGCTGTGGGAAGTCGACGACCCTGCGGATGCTCGCCGGGCTCGAACCGGTCGACCACGGCCGGGTCATGATCGGTGACCGCGACGTCACCGACCTCCCAGCGAAGCAGCGCGACATCGCGATGGTCTTCCAGTCCTACGCGCTGTACCCCCACATGACCGTCGCCGACAACATCGGCTTCCATCTGAAGGTCAAGCGGGTGCCCAAGGCCGAGCGCGCCCAGCGGATCCGGGACGCCGCGAAGATCCTCGATCTCGAGGACCTGCTCGATCGCAAGCCGGCCAAGCTCTCGGGCGGCCAACGTCAGCGGGTGGCGATGGGTCGGGCGATCGTGCGCCAGCCGTCGGTGTTCCTGATGGACGAGCCGTTGAGCAACCTCGATGCCAAGCTGCGGGTGCAGACCCGCACCCAGATCGCCGCGCTCCAGCAGCGACTCGGCGTCACCACCGTCTACGTCACCCACGATCAGGTCGAGGCGATGACGATGGGCGATCGGGTGGCCGTGCTCGACCAAGGGGTGCTCCAGCAGGTGGCGTCACCACGCCAGCTGTTCGCCGAGCCGGTCAACCTGTTCGTCGCCGGATTCATCGGGTCGCCGGGGATGAACCTGCTGGCGGCCCGCCGCGACGGCGACGACGCCGTCTACGAGTCGCTGCGCGTCCCGCTGACCCCCGGTCAGCGCCGCACCCTCGGCGACCACGAGGCCACGATCGGCATCCGGCCCGAGGCCTGGGCGCCGGCCGCGGAGGGCTCGGGGGGACTTGCGGTCACCGTGGTCGTGGTCGAGGAGCTGGGCTCGGAGTCGTACCTCTATTGCCGGGTCGATGCCGACGACCCCACCGCACCCCAACTGGTGGCCCGCACCGCCGGGCTCGGAACCACCGCCAAGGGCGATCGGCTGACCCTGGCACCGCAGATCGATCGAGTGCACATCTTCGACACCGACACGACGGCGCTCGTCCCGCGAGCCGGTTGACGTGGGTCCCCTGTTTGGGGATCATCGTTGTCACCATCCGGCCGACCAACGGAGGCCCACATGACCCTCGACCGCACCCATCTTCCCCTCGCCCCGCCGCGCTTCAGCGGCGCCGTCGGCCAGACCTACGCCGACTCGACCCCGGGCGATCTGGAACTCGGGCGCGTGCCCGAAAACGCTCCAAACGTCGTGATCATCATGCTCGACGATGTTGGGTTCGGGCAGACCAGCACGTTCGGCGGACCTGTCAACACGCCCTGCCTGCAACGGCTCGCCGGCCAGGGTCTCACCTACAACCGGTTCCACACCACGGCGCTGTGCTCGCCGACCCGGGCCGCGCTGCTGTCGGGCCGCAACCACCACAGCGTCCACACGGGCAACATCATGGAGCTGGCGACCGGCTACCCCGGCTACGACGGCCAGTGGCCCCACGACGCCGCCTCGATCGCCGAGATCCTCAAGCTCAACGGGTACAACACCGCCGCGTTCGGCAAGTGGCACAACACGCCCGACTACGAGACCAGCCCGGCCGGGCCGTTCGATCACTGGCCGACCGGCAAGGGCTTCGAGCACTGGTGGGGGTTCCTGGGCGGCGAAGCGGATCAATGGAACACGCCGCTGTGGGAGAACACGATCCCCGTGGAGCGCCCCACCGACGGGGCCGACGGTTGGCACTTCACCGAGGAACTGGCCCGACAGTCCATCGCGTGGATGAGCCGTCAACAGGCGTCGGCCCCGAACAAGCCGTTCTTCATGTACTGGGCCCCCGGTGCCGCCCATGCGCCCCACCACGTCGCCACCGAGTGGTCGGATCGCTACCGGGGGGCGTTCGACGGGGGCTGGGACCGGCTCCGCGAGACGACGTTCGAGAACCAGAAGCAGCTGGGCATCATCCCCGCCGACACCGAGCTGACACCCCGGCCCGACGAGATCCCCGCCTGGGACGACTG
>JBKEAH010000092.1:0-10216 GCA_047972065.1 Desertimonas sp. | reverse complement strand
CGAAGGCCACGTCGCCCGTGATGCCGACCTGGTAGGCGGACACGGTCCGCTCGAAGAAGTTGGACAGCTCCTGCACGTCCTGGAGCTCCATGAAGGCGAAGGGGTTGCGGCTGCCGTAGCGGGTGGGGAACCCGAGGCGGCGCAGCCGCTGGTCGGCGACGTACTCGAGGTACTGGCGTACGTCGGCGCGGGCGAGGCCCTGGACGCCCTCGGCGAGTAGGTCGTCGACGAACGCCATCTCGGCGGCGACACCTTCCTCCAGCATCGTCGTGACGTCGCCGGCGAGCTGGTCGTCGAACAGCTCGGGCTCTTCGCGGCGCACGGTGTCGACGACCGAGAAGGCGAAGTCCATGTGTCCGCTCTCGTCGCGGAACACCCAGTTGGTGCCGGCGGCCAGACCGTTGAGCAGCCCCTTGGAGCGCAGGAAGTAGACGTAGCAGAACGCCCCGAAGAAGAAGAGGCCCTCGATGACGGCGGCGAAGCAGATCAGGGTGAGCTGGAACCGGCGTCGGTCCTCGGCAGTGCGCAGCTCGTCGAGCTGGTCGATCGAGTCCATCCACGTGAAGCAGAACTCGGCCTTGGCGCGGATCGAGGGGATGTGCTCGACGGCGGCGAAGGCGGCCGCCCGCTCGTCGTGATCGGGCAGGTAGTTGTCGAGCAGGGTCAAGTAGAACTGGACGTGGAGCGCCTCCTCGTACAGCTGGCGGGACAGGAACAGCCGGGCCTCGGGGGCGTTGATGTGCTTGTAGAGGTTGAGCACCAGGTTGTTGGCGACGATCGAGTCGCCGGTGGCGAAGAACGCCACCAGCCGCCGGATCAGGTGCTGTTCGGCCGGCAGCAGCCGGCGTTGCAGGTCGACGAGGTCGTCGGCGAAGTCGATCTCCTCGACCGTCCAGGTGTTGCGGATGGCGGCCCGGTACCGCTCGTAGAACTCGGGGTAGCGCATCGGGCGCAGCGTCAGGTCGAACCCCGGATCGAGGATGTTGTGCCGCCGCCCGCGCCCGACCGGAGCCGCGGCTTCGGATGGGCGGGGACCAGGGATCGGTTGAAGAGCCAGGTTTCCAGCGACTGGGTTCAGCACGTCGCCGCCTCCAGCCGCCTCGACGGCTGCGTCATGAATCGGTTCGTGAACGTTCATCAGGTGCAGGCCTCGCAGGCGTCGGGGTTCTCCAGCGAGCAGGCGAGCGCCTCCTCGTCGGTGAACGCTCGGGTCGCCGGTGGCGGCCCGTCGGGTTCGGTGACCGTGGTCTTGGCGATGCGCGTCGCGGGGCGCGAGCGCAGGTAGTAGGTGGTCTTCAGGCCCTGCTTCCAGGCGTGCAGGTACATCGACGACAGCTTCCCGATGGTCGGCGCCTCGACGAACAGGTTGAGCGACTGGCTCTGGTCGATGAAGGCGCCTCGCTCGGCGGCCAGGTCGAGCAGCGACCGCATCGGCAGCTCCCACGCCGTGCGGTAGAGCGCCTTGAGATCGGCGGGGATGACGTCGATCCCCTGGATCGAGCCCTCGGCCCGCTTGATCGCCGAGATCACCTCGTCGGTCCACAGCCCACGGGCCTGGAGGTCGCGGACGAGGTAGCTGTTGATCTGGAGGAACTCGCCCGACAGCGTCTCGCGCTTGAACAGGTTGGACACCTGGGGCTCGATGCACTCGTAGGCGCCGGCGATCGAGGCGATCGTCGCCGTCGGGGCGATCGCCACCAGCAGCGAGTTGCGCAGTCCGTGGGCGGCGATACGCGACCGCAGTTCGGCCCAGCGGGCGGGGTCGGTGGCCTCCACCCCGGCGAGGTCGTGCTGGAGCCGACCGGCGGCAGCACGGGTGTCGGCGTAGGTGGGGTGGGGGCCTTGGGCTGCGGCCAGCTCGCACGACGCCCACAGCGCGTGGAAGTAGATCTCCTCGGCGATCCGGCGCGACAGCTCGCGGGCCTCGGGCGAGTCGAACGGCAGGCGCATCTTGAACAGCGCGTCCTGCAGCCCCATCGTGCCCAGCCCGACCGGACGCCACGCGGCGTTGGACGACGCCGCGTGGTCGGTGGGGTAGTAGTTGATGTCGACGACCCGGTCGAGGAAGCGCACGGCGGTGCGAGCGACCTCGCCGAGCCGTTCGAAGTCGAACGCCGGGGATCCGTCTCGATCGGTGACGAAGTGGCCGACGTTGATCGACCCGAGGTTGCAGACGGCCGTCTCGGTGGCGCTGGTGACCTCGAGGATCTCGGTGCACAGGTTGGAGAGGTGGACGACCCGCCCCTCGGCTCCGGTCTGGTTGCAGCGCTCGTTGGACGGATCCTTGAACGTCATCCAGCCATTGCCGGTCTGCGCCAGCGTCCGCATCATGCGGGTGTAGAGCTGGCGGGCCGGGAGCTGGCGTTCGTAGAGCCCGGCCGCCTCGGCCTCGACGTAGGCCCGCTCGAAGTCCTCGCCGTAGAGGTCGCACAGGTGGGGCACCACCTTGGGGTCGAACAGCGACCACGTCCAGTCCTTCTCCACCCGCTCCATGAACAGGTCGGGTACCCAGTTGGCGAGGTTGAGGTTGTGGGCCCGGCGGGACTCGTCGCCGGTGTTCTCCCGCAGCTCGAGGAACTCCTCGACGTCGGCGTGCCAGGTCTCGAGATAGACGCAGGCCGCGCCCTTGCGCTTGCCGCCCTGGTTGACGGCGGCGACCGAGGAGTCGAGGGTCTTGAGCCATGGGATGATGCCGTTCGACAGCCCGTTGGTGCCGCGGATCAGCGAGCCGCGCGAGCGCACCCGGTGGAAGGCGACGCCGATCCCGCCGGCGAACTTGGAGAGCCGGGCGACGTCCTTGTAGCGGTCGTAGATGGCGTCGAGCTGGTCGGCGGGGGAGTCGAGCAGGTAGCACGACGACATCTGAGGGTGGGCGGTGCCCGAGTTGAACAAGGTCGGCGTGGCCGGCAGGTAGTCGAGCGAGCTGATCAGCCGGTACAGCTCGATGGCCTCGTCCGGGCTGGTCGAGAGCCCGCAGGCGACCCGGAGGAAGAAGTACTGGGGGTTCTCGATCACCTGTCGTGATTCGGGGTCGCGCAGGAGGTAGCGGTCGTAGACGGTGCGCAGCCCGAAGTACTCGAACAGCCGATCACGCTCGGGGTCGATCGCCTCGTTGAGCTTGCGAGCGTTGGCCGCCACCAGGCCTGCGGTGTCGTCGTTGACGATGCCGGCGGCGTGGGCCGCGGCGACCGCCTGAGAGAACGAGTGGAGGTCCTGGTTGGCGACCTCCTTGCCGATGAACGTGGCGAGCAGCCGGGCGGCGAGTCGGGAGTAGCTCGGCTCTTCGCCGATCAGCCCGGCGGCGGTGCGGATCGACAGCTCGTCGAGCTCGGTCGAGGTGGCGCCGTCGACCAGCCCGCTGATCGTGCGGGTGGCCACGCGCATCGGGTCGACGCCGTCGAGCCCCTTGGCGCAGCGGCCGACCGCCTTGACGATCTTGTTGACGTCGACCGGCTCGAGCCCGCCGTTGCGCTTGCGGACGCGCATCGGGCTGGCGACCTCGCCGGTCGTGTCGGGGTCGGCTCCCGATGTCGGGGCGCGTTCGTCGAGGATGGTCATCCGAGAGGCTCCTTGCCACCGAGTGGCACAAGATGTGGTGTGCTCCGCCGTCGGCGACACACCATCTGGGACCCAGAAGTACAGCAGTGTGATTACACGAGTGCAATGGCCCGCATTCAGCGCTAATCGCCCGGGGCGCGCTCGCACCGGCGAGCCGGTACGGTCGAACGATGGGTGAAGGGCCGCCGTACTCCGGGGAGCTCAACCTCAAGCAGGTGGCCGCGGCGCTCGGCGTCCACTACATGACGGCCTACCGCTACGTGCGCCAGGGTCGATTGGAGGCCCGTCGCGAGGGGACCTCGTGGCGGGTGCACCCCGACGCCATCGAGCGCTTTAGCGCCGCGTCCGTCGACCCCTCGCCGAACGCGGCGGTCGATTGGGCCGGCCGGTTGGTCCAGCCGCTGATCGAGGGTGACGAGCCGATGGCGTGGACGCTGGTCGAGGCGGCGTTGGCGGCCGGGTGCGACCCCACCGACTGCTCGCTCGACGTCATCGTCGCCGCGCTCGCCATCGTCGATGCTCGCCGTGACGCCGGTGAACTCAGCGCCGCCCGCCAGCCGCTGGCCACCGCCGTCGCCTACCGGCTGATCGCCCGGCTCGGTGCCCGGTTCCGGCGGCCGGGCCGCAGCCGGGGCACCGTCGTGTTCGGCTCACCGACCGGCGAGCGGCACAGCCTGCCGATCGCCGTCGTCGCCGATCTCGTGCGTCTCGCCGGCTTCGACGTGCTGGAGCTCGGGCCCGATCTTCCGCCCGACGCGTTCGTGGCCGCGGTCACCGAGGCCCCGCGGCTGATCGCGGTCGGGATCGGCATCACCTCCACGGACCACCTCGACGCGGCGCGGGCGACGATCGCGGCGATCCGCACCGTCGACGCCGACGTGCCGATCGTCGCCGGTGGCCAGGCGGTGCTCAACCCCGAGGTCGCCGCGCTGCTCGACGCGTCCGCTTGGGCGCCCGACGGCCGTTCCGCCGTCGAGGTCATCGAGTCGCTGGTCGCCGGTGGTCGTCGCGCTCGGCGCCCGTCCGGCGCCGCCGACGTCGGCCCGTCGCGGCGTCTATGACGTCAGCAGCTCCTCGTACAGCCGCGTCGTCATCGCATCGGGGGCGACCCCCAGCTCGCTCCCGATCACCTCACGACACCGCCGATAGGCGCGGACCGCGTCGGCGCGGCTGGCAAAGCGGGCCCGGGTTCGCATCAGCGCCCTCCAGGACGGTTCGTGGAGCGGTTCCACCTCGACGGCCCGCTCGGCCATGGCCGTGGCCATGGCGCCGTTGCCGCGCTCGCTCCACGCCCACGTGAGCGCGCGGTAGCCGCGACCCTCGATGCGTTGCAGCTCCTGCTGGATCGAGTACGCCCACGGCGCCGCCTCGCCGGGGAGGAACCCGCGCCGGGCGATCGACACGGCGACAGTCGCCTCGGCCCACGCCTTGTGATGGTTCCCCTGGCGGCGGGCGCCGTCGGCCACATCGATCGACTGCCGAGCGGACTCGAGATCGATGGTGCTCCCGGCCGGCAGCCGGAGGTGGTAGGTGCCGACGCCGCCGGCGATCACCTCGGGTCCGTCGGCGCCCGCCCGGCGCAGGGCCCGCCGGACCTTGCTGACCACCGACGCCACCGACGCCGAGGCCCCCGCCGGAACGTCGTCGCCCCACAGCGCCCAGGTCAGTTGGTCGACCGACACCGGGTGGCGACGTTCGACCGCCAACATCGCGAGGGCGAGGCGGACCTGACGCCCGGGCAGCGCGGCCTCGTCGACGATCAGGTTCCCGGCGATCGCCAAGCGCCCACAGACGTACAACCGAATGCCCATCATCTCCCCATGATCCGCCAACCGTAGTGCCCTACCGTCGACGGCCTGGCAGGAGGTTCGATGATGGAGCACGAGATCGAGTGCCCGTGCGGGACGGTGCTGCGGGGCGCCGACCTGGCGTCGGTGGTGGCCGACGCGCAAGCGCACGCCGTGGCCACCCACGACATGGAGTTGTCCGACGAGCAGGCCGCGGCGATGGCCCGGCCGGTGTGAGGTGAGCGAGGTGGGCATCGGGTTCGGTGGTCGGTTGATCGCCGCCGTTGCGGCTGCGCTGCTGGTCGCCAGCACCGGGACCGTGGCCGCCGGGACGCCACCCGACGAGGTGCCCTACCCGGACCAGCCCGTCGGGGTGCCGTTCCCGACCGACGAGTGGGCGATCGGGGAGCTGCCCGCCGAGGTCGACCGCCATGCGCTCGATCTGGCCGTCGAGCGAGCGTTTGGGGCGCCGGACGCCGAGCGTCGGGTTCGATCGTTGCTGATCGTCCACCGGGGGGCGATCGTGTATGAGCGCTATCACCCGCTCGACGGGCCCGACACGGTGATGGACTCGTTCTCGATCGCCAAGAGCGTCGTGTCGGCCTTGATCGGCACGCTGGTCGCTGACGGTGCGCTCGATCTCGACGCGCCGGCACCGGTCGCCGCGTGGCAGACCCCCGGTGACCCCCGGGCGGCGATCACGCTGCGCCAACTGATGCAGATGTCCGGTGGCCTCCCCGACAGCAACGCGGGGTTGCTCGCCGCACCCGACGGCGCCGAGTACGCGGCCGGCCTCGACCTCGTCCACGAGCCGGGAACCACGTTCGAGTACTCCGACGCCACCGCCGCGCTGTTGGCCGGCATCGCCGCTGAAACGCTCGGCGGCTGCGACGCGGCGATCGCCGCGCTCCACGAGCGGATCCTCGATCCGATCGGGATCACCAGCGACGAACTGCTGCTCGACCAGGCCGGCTGCTGGAGGGGGTTCATCGGGGCCAACATGACCGCTCGCGACTTCGCACGCTTCGGGTTGCTGTACCTGCGGGGCGGCAGCTGGGACGGTGAAGAGATCCTGCCGTCGAGCTGGATCGACCAGTCGTGGGCGCCGTCGCCGACCAACCCGGACTACGGGTTGCAGTGGTGGCGCTACCAGGACGACGTGTTCTTCGCCGTCGGTCTCGGCGGGCAGTACCTCGACGTGGTCCCCGATGCCGACATGGTGATCGTCCTCACCGGCACCGTCGGCTCGGCGACCGGCGAGCTGATCGACGCCGCCAACTTCATCATGTCGGCGGCTGCCGGCGGGTGGACGTACACCTGACGGGCGCGAACGTCCACGACGGGCGGTCGGCGGTCGGCGGCCGGCTCCCGGCGCCCCGGGCCGCCGGTGGGCGGGGTCGAGGCGATGCGATGATGGCGGTGTGCGCGCCGATGTGACCGAGGCGACGGGACCCGCAGCCGGCGACATGACGGCGGTTCCCTGCGATGTCGGTCACGGTGGTGCTCGTCGAGCGGTCGCCGTGGGTCCGTGGCTGGTCGTGGTCACCATCCTCGTCGCCAGCCTCGCCAGGAACCGCGTCGACGTGTTCGCCAGCGACGACGTTCGGCTCTGGGCGACGCTGTTCGTGTCGATTTCGGTGCAGGCCCTGCCCTTCCTCGCGCTCGGCGTGGCGGTCAGCGGACTGGTCGGCGTCTTCGTCTCGCCGGCGTTTGTCCAGCGTGTGGTCCCGCGCCGTGCCGTCGTGGCGGTCCCGGTGGCCGGGGTCGCCGGGATGGCGCTGCCCGGCTGCGAGTGTGGTTCGGTGCCGATCGCGGGTCGGCTGATCCGCAACGGGACGCCGCCCGCGGCGGCGCTCACGTTCCTCCTCGCTGCCCCGGCGATCAACCCGGTCGTGATGATCGCCACCGCGGTGGCCTTCCCCGGTGACCACCGCGTCGTGTTGGCGCGGTTCGTGGCGTCGCTGGCCGCGGCGATCGGTGTCGGGGCCTGGTGGGCCAACCGCACGGGCAACGCGCTGATCGCGGCGTCGCATGATCACGATCACGGCGGGGGTGGTCGCTGGGCGCGGTTCGCGGCGACCGCCGCCCATGATCTCACCCACGCCGGCGGATATCTCATCGTCGGTGCGGCGGTCGCCGCGACGTTGCAGCTCGTCGTGCCGCGATCGGTCGTCGATTCGGCGGCGGGCAACGAGGTCGTGGCGGTGATCACGATGGCGACGCTGGCCATCGTGTTGTCGATCTGTTCGGAAGCCGACGCGTTCGTCGCCGCCGGCATGCCGCAGTTCTCGCTGTCGTCGCGGTTGGTGTTTCTCGTCGTCGGACCGGTGATCGATGTGAAGCTGATCGCCATGCATGCCGGCGTGTTCGGGCGGCGGTTCGCCCTGGTCTTCGCACCCGTCACCGTGATGGTCGCCGTGGTCGCCGCCACGATCGTCGGCCAGGTCCTGTTGTGAGTCGCGACGGTCGGGGTGCACTGCTGGTCGCGCTCGGCGCGATGGTGGCCCAACTCGTCTGGTCGGGTGACTTCAGCTCGTTCGTGCAACTCCACATGCGCTGGCCGCTGGGTGCGGCGGCCATCGCGCTGCTCGCGCTGGGGCTCAACGATCTGGTGATCGCCCGCCTCGGCATCGTCGCCGACGCGGCCCGGCGCGCCGCCCCGGTGGTCGGCGGGCTGATGATGCTGCCGGTCGCGGTCCTCATCGCCGTCGCCCCGACCACGCTGGGGAGTGCCGCGGCTCGACGGGCCGGCCCGCCGCCTCCGACGGCGACCGACGAGGCGTTCGCCCCGCTGCCCGACGACGGCCGGCCGATCGAGATGCGTGTCTTCGAGTTCATGCGACGGGCGAGGTCGGATCAGCGTTTCGAGCTCGAGGGCCGCCATGTCGTCGTCGAGGCGTTCGTGGTCAACGACGACAGGTATCCCGACGGCGTGCTGTTGTCGCGATTCCTGGTGAGTTGTTGCGCCGCCGATGCGCTGCCGGTGCAGATCGCCGTCCCGACGACGCTGACCTTCGACGACGACACCTGGGTCCGAGCCACGATCGAGTGGGACCCAGTGGCGTCGGCCGGTGAGCAGCGCTGGCTCGTCGTGGCGACGCTCGTCGAGTACACGGTGCTCACCGCGGCGCCTGCCGCGCCCTACGAGTCTCCGTACTGAGGGTGTTCAGACCGGCTCGCTTGATTCGAACCGACCCGGCGACGCATCACCGCGGCGCCGGCTAGGGAGCGAAGATCGGGGGTCTCAGCGTGGCCGTCGAGGTGGTCCACTCCGCTCCCGATGCGCCATCGGCGGCGTCGATGGCGAGAAGCAGCCGCGGACCGAGATCGCCCGCCGGCGACTTGTGGACGAGCCCGGCATGGCCGGCGTTGGAGCGGGCCCCCTGCATGAGCAGCACCTCGCCGGTTCGGGCGTGCTCGGGCTCGCCGCGAGCGATTGCCTGGTTGGCGGCCTCGGGCGACCGACCGCGCAGGCCCAGTTCGGCCCGGTCGACGTGCGCTTCGGGCAGCCACTCGGTCCCGGCCCCGGCGTAGGTGCACAACAATCGCATGACGTTCTGGTCCTGGTGGAAGACCGGGCAGGTGGCGCCGGGGTCGTGCTCCAAGCGGATGGCGACGGTCTCGCAGCCGAGGACGTGCGCCAGCAGCTCCGCCAATGCCGTGATGTCGTCGGCGAGGCGGGCGCGTTCGGGTCGTTCGGGGATGGCGGCCGCGGTGAAGGCCTCGGCGAGGGCGGCCCGGAGCTCGTGGGGCCGGGCCTTGACGCTGACCCGGAACCAGGCCCCGGCGACCAACTCGTCGGCGTAGGCCGCGAGGTCGTGGGGAAGGCTCCGCTCGTAGCGCCACATCAGTGCGTCCTGGTGGAGCTCCCCGAGCGCGGTGCGAGGCGTGGCCATCGGGGTCGTGTTGTCCGCCGTCATCGGTTGAGGCCCAGCGCATCGGGGAGGGCAAGCCAGGCGGCGGCGCCGGCGGCCTGCTCGTCGATCGTGAGCAGACACCGATCGAGGTCGCCGGTGAGACGGGTTCGGTCAAGCCCGATGCCGATGAGCACCAGCTCGGTGTGGCGGTCTCCCCAGGGGTCCTTCCATCGGGCGCGTACGGCGGCGACCTCGTCGGGATCGTCGGGCCAGCGCTCGGGGGGTACCGCGGCCCACCAGCGCCCGAGCGCCGTCGCGTGCAGGATGCGGCCCGCCTTGGCCAGTTCGAGGACGAGATCGGGCCGGTTGGCGACCCAGCTGACGCCCTTCATTCGCAAGACCCCGGTCAACCCGGTGCGCAGGAAGTTGAGCAGCCGCTCGGGATGGAACGGATCGGTGGCTCGATAGACGAAGCTGCCGACCCCGTACTCGTCGCTCTCCGATGCGATCTCGAAGCGGTCGGTGGACAACCACCCCGGCGCTTCGGCGGCCCGCTGCGCATCGAAGCGTCCGGTGCCCAGGATCTCGTCCAGTGGCACGCGACCGTGGTCGGCGGTGACGATCGTGGCGTCGGGGTTGAGGCGTCGGGCGACGGCGCCGACCCGTTGGGCGACGTCGCGACTGACCCGGTCGACCTTGTTGATCACGAGGGTGTCGGCGAACTCGACCTGATCGGTGATCAGCTGCGCCAGCGGGCGCCGATCCTCGTCCGACACGCCGATCCCGTCGTCGGCGAGCCGTGCGCCCGAGTCGCATTGTTCGAGGAACGTCTCGGCGTCGATGACCGTCACCAGGTTGTCGAGCTGCGCGATGTCCGACAGCGACGTGCCGCTGTCGTCGATGAAGGTGAACGTCTCGGCCACCGGGAGCGGCTCGCTGATGCCGGTCGACTCGATGAGCAGGTGGTCGAAGCGGCCTTCTCGGGCGAGGCGGCCGACCTCGACGAGCAGGTCC
>JBKEAH010000111.1:0-5433 GCA_047972065.1 Desertimonas sp. | reverse complement strand
GACGATCGCGGAGATGGGGATGTCGGCTTCGATCCGTGAGATCGCGAGGCGCTGTGGTTTGACCGGCAATGCGCTGTACCACTACTTCCCGACCAAGGCTGAGCTCGTCGACGCGATCACGACGCGCAACTACGAGGAGTTCTTCGGGCATCTCGAGGTCGGGGCGCGGCGGGGTGACACGCTCGCCGACGACCTGCTCGGTGTCGTCGATGCACTGGAGGAGTTCATCGAAGAACGGCCGTGGTTTCCGCTCGTGCTCGTGCGCACGATCCCCGGGGTCTTCCGCCGCAGCCCGCCGATGCCCCCCGCCGCGACACGTCTGGCCGACCTGTTGGCTGACCGAGCGATGGGTCGTGGCGAGATGCGATCGAACGACCGTGAACATCTCGAAGGGCTTGTCGCAGTGCTCCTCATGGGGCTGACGCTCAGCGGGCCAAGCGTTCGCGTCGCGGCCTATGACGGGGTGCGGTGGACCATCGAGCAGCTTCGCTCCCGGGGCTTTCCACCACCGGCTCGATCGTCTGACTCGGGCACTATCCGACGACCGAGGAGCACCTGATGCCGATCTCGCGGGACCTTGCGCTCACCGGCGCAGAGCAGGAATCACTGCTTCGTGACCAGTGGAACATGAGAATCTCCACGATCTCACCCAGTGGCAGGATCAACGCCACGCCGTTGTGGTTCGTCTGGCACGACGGGCGAATCTGGACCTACTGCCGGGGACGCAAGGTCGAGAACCTCCGGTCGAACCTCAACTGCACCGTGCTCGTCGATCGGGCCGAGCAGTTCCAGGAACTGCAGGGCATCATGATGGAGGGCGAGGCCACGGTGCTCGAAGACGCGGCAGCCGAGAATGCCGAGTATGCGCTTGGGGAGGTTCGTCGGCTCTATGGCGCGAAGTACGCCGGCGGGCACGGCGAGGCGGGCGAGCGGGCCGAACCGTCGACGGCCTCGGCCCGCGGACGGAACTGGCGTTGGGTGGTGATCGCGCCGCGCTCGGTGGTGTCGTGGGACAACACCAAGCTGGCGACATCGTGAGCGACGTCACGACCAGTCGTCGTCGGCGCCGATCTCCAGGCTGAGGTGCGGGCCGAAACCGGACAGCCGGCTGATCAACTCCTCGGAGGTGCCCGCCCCGGTGACGTCGAGACGTACCTTGACGGTGGTGCCGTCGGCGCCGAACTCGTCGCGGTACTGCTCGAAGTTGGCGACGTGCCAGCCGGCGGTGGTCAACACCGCCATGATGTCGCGCAGCATGCCCTGATGGTTGGGGTAGGCGATCGTCACCGTGTTGACGACCTGGCCCGAGCGGGGCAGCAGGCGCGCCGCCTGCGGGAGCACCGACACCACCACGAAGTGCAGCGCCGTCAGCGCGGCGGCGATCACGGGGAGCTGGGCGCCGGCACACATCCCGACCGCCGCGGTCAGCCAGATCGTCGATGCCGTCGTCAGCCCGCGCACGGCATCTCGCCGCACGAAGATGACGCCGCCGCCGAGGAAGCCGATCCCCGAGACGACCTGGGCCGCGATGCGGGTGGGATCGACCGGCCCGCCGGCGGCGGTGCCCGAGAATCCATACCCCGACACCACCATGAATCCCGCCGCCCCCAGGGCGACCAGCGCATGGGTCCGGAGCCCGGCGTCCTTGTTGCGGTAGTGCCGTTCGACACCGATCGCGGCGCCGAGCGCGGCGGCCAGCGCGAGGCCCCCCACCAGGTGGAGTTGGAGCACCCAGTCGGGGGTCACGCCGGCCGCCGTCTCGAGCTCAGTCGATCCAGACGCCGTCGAGTCGGACGATCGACGCCAGGGTGAACGCCAGGCCGTGGATGTCCTGCTGCCAGACCCAGCTCTGGCCGGTGGCGGCGAAGTTGGCGGTCGGGACGATCTCGTTCCAACGCTCCTGGATCGACGCCATGATCTCCTGCTGACCGCTCAGGTCAGGGGTGCGCTGCAACTCGGAGAGCAACTCGTTGAGCACCTCGTCGTCGTAGCCCATCGTCCGCAGACCCGACGTCAGCGACTCGTAGGGCCGCTGATCGCTCATGCTGAAGCTCCAGGCGATCAGGTCGAAGTTGCGGTCCTCCTGGCTGAACATGTCGAGCACCCCGCCGATGGTGACGATCTCGACGTTGACCTCGATGCCGACCGACACGAGGGCCGCCTCGATGGCGATGCACCCTTCGCGGCCCAGTTCGGTGCACTGGAGGTCGACGCTGCCGTCCCACTCGCCCTCGGCCCGGACCTCTTCCACCAGCTCCTTGGCGGCGTCGGGGTCGTAGGCGAGGCCCTCGGCGCCGGAGTAGAGCGTCGAGCGCTCGTGGACCAGCGCCCCGGACGGAAGTCCGTAGCCGTTGTTGATCCGCTGGTCCAGGGCGACGGGGTCGATCGACATGGCGATCGCCCGACGCAACCGCTCGTCGAGCGGATGGGGGTCCGACAGCGGCAGGCCGCCATTCATGAACAGCACGCCGCTGGCGTTGCGGACCTCGGTGTAGAGCGGCAGCTCGGCCGGCTTCACCTCTTCTTCGATCTCGGTGTACATCCCGCGCAATGGCACGATGTCGAACTCGTCGAGCATGAAGGCGTCGAAGCGGGCGTCCTGGTCGGGCACCCCGACGAAGCGGACGCCGTCGACGCACACCGGTCCGGCCCAGTAGTTGTCCTTGGCGGTGAGGACGGTCTCCTCGCCCGGAGCGAAACGCTCCGGCTCGAAGGCGCCGATGCCGGCTCCCTCGACGCCGAGGTTGAACTCGTCCTGGCTGAGCTCGTCGACGATCGCCGGGTTGGTGATCATGCCGACCCCACCCGCCAGCAGGGTCGGTACGCCGCCGGTGGGCGCGTCCATCGTGAGCACGACGGTCAGGTCGTCGACGACCTCGATCTCGGTGATCGCCAACGCCCCGGCCTTGGTCGGTGTGACGTTGAGGTCGGACTGGTGCCGCTCGATGCTCGCCTTGACGGCCTCGGCGGTGACCGGGTCGCCGTTGCCGAAGGTGACGCCCTCGCGCAGCCCGATCGTCCACTCCACGAGCTCGTCGTCGGGTTCGAGCGAGGCCGCCACCCACGGCTCGTACTCGCCGGTCTCGTAGTTCCAGTAGATCAGGGCGTCGTAGACCGCCAGCAGGGTCGCCGCTCCGGTGGTGCCCGAGCTCGAGGTGGTGATCAGCGGGTCGAAGCCGCGGAACTCACCCGAGTCGCCGATCGTGACCGTTCCGCCCTCGCTGGGGCACTCGCCGCCGGCCTCGCTGGCCTCGCTGGCCTCGGTGGTGTCGGTCGATGCCGGGGAGTCGGCGGCGACGTCGACGGCTCCCCACGCCGTGGCGGCGAGGGCGGCGGTGATCGGTAGCGCGATCTTGCGGTGGATCCTGGTTCTCATGTGGTTGCTCCTGGTTGTGAGAGGTGCTCGTCGGGGCGCGTCGATGCCGTCGGCCGATCATCGGACAGCGACTCGCGCAACACCGCGACGACGTCGTCGCCGATGCCCAACCCGTCGCGCACGTAGGTGTCGACGTCGCCCCACCCGGCGCGCATCGCTTCGATCGCTCCGGTGAGGAACTCCTGGCGAATGGTGACGAACGGTTCGACCAGATCGGCGTCGATGCCCAGCTCGATCCAGCGGGCCCGGTGCTCGGCCGTCTCGGTGCGGCGTCGGGCGTTGCTTTCGAGGTAGTTGGCCATGATGTGTTCCTCGTCGACCCCGAGCAGCAACAGCACCAGCGCCGCGAGCCACCCGGTGCGGTCCTTGCCGGCGGTGCAGTGGAAGACGGCCGGCAGGCCACCGGGTTCGGCGAGGCGGGTCAGGGCGCGGCCGAACTGCTGGCGGGCACCGTCGTCGGTGACGAACAGCCGGTAGGCCTCGACCATCAACTGGGCGGCACCACCGTCGCCGAGGAGGTCGACGATCGTCTCGGGATCCTCGCAGTAGATGAGGTTGACGATGTCGACCTCGTGGGTGTCGCCGCGACGGTCGGTGAGCTCGAGCATCACCTTCTCGGGGAGGATCGCGCACCGCAGCAGATCGGAACGGGCGGGCCGCCGGTCCTCGCCATACAGCTCGCGCTCGTCGGGCCGACGCAGGTCGACCAGCAGTCGGATGTCGAGGGCCTCCAGGCGGGCCAAGTCGTCGTTGGTGGCATCGGCGAGATGCCCGCTGCGGTACAGCATCCCGGGTCGGACGACGCCGCCGCCTCGGATCGGGATGTTGTCGAGCGAGCGGAAGTTGGCAATGGTGTCGAAGGTGTCGTTCATAGCTTGGCGTCCCTCGGGTCCCAGGCCGAGCGGGCCCGCTCGCCGACCACGTTGAGCGCGTAGACGGTGATGAACAGGGCGATTCCGGGGCCGAAGACCAGGTGTGGGTTCCGGGTGATCTCCGACTGGCCGGAGGCGATCATGTTTCCCCAGGTGGGGTTGGGCCGTCGCACGCTCAGCCCGAGGAAGCTCAGCGACGCCTCGGCGACGATGATCGAGGCCAGCACGAGGAACGAGTACGAGGCCACCGGCGGGGCGACGTTGGGCAGGATCTCGCGGCGCAGCACCTTGCCGTTGGAGTCCCCGAGCGTGCGGGCGGCGGTGACGAAGTCGCGTTCGGCGAAGCGCAGCGTGTTGGCCCGTGACAACCGCACGTAGACCGGGATGATCACCACGCCGAGGGCGATGGTCACGTTGACCACGCTGGGCTGGAGCACGGCGACCATCGCCATCAGGAGGATCAACGTGGGGAACGCGAGCATCGCATCGGTGAACAAGCTGATCGCGGTGGCCACCCCTTTGCGGTAGAAGCCCGAGATCAACCCGAGTAGCGATCCGACCGCCATGCCGATCACGGTGGCGCCCACGCCGACCACCAGCGACACCCGGGCGCCGAAGAGCACGCCGCCGAGGATGTCGAGGCCGAACCGGTCGGTGCCGAGTGGGTGACGTGACAGCAGGCTCGGTCCGGCGAGGATCGGCTCGTCCATCGAGAAGGCGGGTTGGCGGGATTCCGCCAGCGGCAGCCAGTTGGCCAGTGCGGCCGCCACGACGATCACGATTAGCCACGCCGCCGACACCCAGAAGCTGAGCTCGAAGCGGGGACCGAAGATCCACCGGGTGAGGCCCTGGAGCCCGCGGTAGACGACGCCGAGACCGGCGAGCACGATCACGGTACGCACCAGCGCGTTCTCGCCGAACGACCCGAGGGCGCCGACGATCACCGCGGCGGTGCCGAGCGCGATCGTCGCCAGCGACCAGGCGAGGTCGGACCCCCGGCGTTGCCAGCCGCGGGGGCTGGCAACCTCGTCGGGGCTGGTGATCGGCTCGCCGGGAGGGGCCTGGACGTCATGCACGGCGGATCCTCGGGTCGAGGTAGGAGTAGAGGATGTCGACGGTGGTGTTGATCAACACGTAGAAGGTGGCGATCACCAGCACCAGGGCCTGGACGATCGGGTAGTCCTT
>JBKEAH010000076.1:0-9117 GCA_047972065.1 Desertimonas sp. | reverse complement strand
GCTTGGACTTCTCGGCGATCTTCTCCTGGAGCAACCGGCTGTTCTGCGACACGGCCGCCTTGGCCTGATCGGATGCCTGCGTCGACTCGATGACCTGGGCCTTGAGGCTCTCGACGTCCTTCTCGACCTGGATCAGCTGGTTGGCGATGGTCTCGGCAGCGTGGGTGTACTGCGTGGCCTTCTCGGCGTCGCCGGCCTTCTCGGCGTCGGCGGCCATGATCAACGCCTGGCGGGCGTTGGCGTTGAGCTTCTCGAGCTCGCCAAGCTTGGCGTTGAGCCGCAATTCGCTCTGCTTCTGGTTGGCGATGACGTTGGCCGCCTGCTCGCGCAGGCGGCGGTGCTGGGCCTGGGCTTCGGTCAGCGCCTGCTCGAGCTGCACCTTCGGATCGGCTCGCTCCTCGAAGGACCCACTGAGCTTGGCCGTCAGGTACTTCCACCACTTCCGCACAACGGAGAACATGGCGGGCAGCCTAACGAGCCTTCAGGCACCGGGGCCGGCGACGACGGGGTCATCGTCGGCCGGCTCGGCGGGCGCCGCCGGACGACGCGTTCCGCCCCGACGGGCGATCACCTGGCGCACCGCGTTCAGCTCCGGCGACCGCATCGCCAGCAGCGCGCCGGCGTACACCACCAACCCGGCCACCCCGCCGACGATGACCCCGATCACGGCGTCCGAGCCGGTGTCACCCCCGACCGCTCGGTTGAGGACCCACGCCGTCTCGGCGGCCAGCACACCGGCCACCAGCATCGGCCAGGCGCTCGCGACCACGGCCCGCACCGGGTAGCCGGGCACCTTGTAGGACAGCACCCGCATCGCCCAGAGCGCGCACACCAGATAGGAGACCGCCAAGGCCAAGCCGAGCCCGAGGATTCCGTACCGTCCGACCAGGACGAACGCCAAGACGATGTTGAGCACGTTCTGGACGGCGTTGATGATGAAGGGCGTACGGGTGTCCTGATGGGCGTAGAAGCCGCGGAGCACGAAGAGGTAGACCGAAAAGCCGCCGAGTCCGAGGGCGAAGCCTCCTAGCGCCCGGCTGGCGTTGGCGGCGTCGGCGGCGGTGTAGTTGCCATGCTCGAGCAGCGCGCCGATGACCGGACGGCGTAGCGCGAACAGCAGCAGCCCGGCGGGGAGCGTCAGGAGCATCACCAACCTTGTGCCCAGCGCCGCCTGCCGGTTGAAGCCGTCACGGTCCTTGCGGGCCACCGCGGTGGCCAACTCCGGGGCGAAGGTCGTGGCGATCGACACCGCCAGCAGCCCGTGCGGCAACACGAAGAACGTGAACGCCTCGAAGTAGGCCCGGGCGTCACCGGAGCCGGGGTCGGCGAGGTTGCGCACGACGGCCACGGTCACCTGGTTGGCGATCACGTACCCCAGCGTCCAGCCCGACAGCGTCACCAGCCGCTTCACCGCCGGGTGACGCCACTGCAAGGAGGGATGGAATCGGAACCCCGATGCGGCGACGGCGGGGATCAGCACCGCCGCCATCGCAGCGATGCCGGCGGTGGCGCCGAGCCCCAGCGTCCAGCGGAGCCGGTCGTCGGTCAGCACGTCGGCGAGTTGCCAGCCGCCGTCGCCGGGATCCGGCAAGGACAACAGGGTGGCGATGATGATCAGGTTCGGGAGGATCGGGCTCCACGAGGCGGCGAAGAAGCGACGCCGGCTCTGCAGGATGGCGTTGGCCAGGGCGGTGGCGCCATAGAAGAAGATCTGCAACAGGAAGACCCGGGTGAGGGTCGTGCCGACGTCGCGAAGTACCTGGGGGTCGACGCCCTCGGCCGGGGACAACGTGTAGAGCCCGAAGATCAACGGGGCGGCGACCACCGCGACGGCGGTCAGCGCAGCGAGCGCGACCAGCGAGACGGTGACGATCACGTTGGTCGCCTCCTCGTCGTCGTGCTCGCGATAGGTCGTGAACAGCGGTACGAGCGTCGCCGAGAGCACCCCGCCGATCAGCAGCTCGTAGATGATGTTGGGTGTCTCGTTGCCGATCGTGTAGGCATCGGCGAGGGCGGTTTGACCGATGACGGCGCTGAACACGGCCACCCGTCCCAGCCCGCTGAGGCGCGACAGGGCGGTGCCGCTGGCGACGACGAGGTTGGAGGTGAGCAGTGACGACGCCACGGTCAGCCGGTCACTGGGCGACCGCCGCTCAAGCCGCCGCGGGCGGCCCGATCGGTCTCCTCCATGGCGATGCGGAGCGCCTCCAGCTCGTTGACCAACCCGTCGACATCGTCGCCCAGACCCTCGGTGTCGCCACCGCCGACGCTCACCTCGACCGTCCGAGCGACCAACTCGTCGAACCGGGCGTCGAGCAGGCGGAGCCGATCACGGCTCCGGGTGGCCAACTCGCCCAGCCGCTTGGCCGAGGCGAGTTGGGCGTCGAGCGCCGCGATCGTGTCGGTCTCGGCCTCCGTCGGCGGGCGTGACCCGATCGCCCGCCGGAGATCGGACAGCTCGCGCTGCGCGGCCTCGGTGTTGATCGTGTTGATCGCCGCCACGATCTCGTCGCCGCGTCGCGCGATCCGCCACGACTCGTCGACCCCGTCGTCGAGCCGGCCGGACAACCCGGCCAGTCGGTCTCGCAACGGGCCTGGCGCCACGTCCGCCACGACGTGGTCGAAGCGCTTCTTGGCGTCGACGGCCTCTTGGACGTAGCCGCGCCACGGGTCGGCGAGATCGCCGAGACGCCGGTGGGAAGCCGCGCCATCGCCTCCGACGCCTACCGCGGCCAGCACGCGTGCGCCCCAGGCGGCGACACCGATGCCGGCGGCGACCAGCAACGGGAGCCCGGTCGCGACGCCGATCGCGGCGCCCGCTCCGGCCATCACGATGCCGGCCGGGGACATGATCGCCTCGGCCACCTTGGGGGTGAAGAACCGGTCCCGCAACGATGTCATCGAAACTCAGAAGTTGGAGATCACGGCCGTGAAGACCTCGTTGATGGTGGCCGGGTTGCTGGCGTTGTAGGTCGCCGCCGATGTCGCCTGTGAGATCGCTCGCAGCGTGGTCACGTCGGCCTCGGCGCCGTACGAGATGGTGAACACGCGGATCGGGCGCGAGCTCGATCCCTCGCTGCCGGTCTGCAACATCTCCAGCAGATCCTGGAAGTCCTGCTCGTCGTCGCCCGGGTCCTCGTCATCGTTCTCGCCGTCGGTGAGCAACACGACGGCGTTGATCGCCGCCGGGTCATAGGCGTCGAGCATCGCCCGGTACGCCTGATCGGTGACGTCGTAGAGCGGGGTGCCGTTGGTCGGGAACTGGGCGAGGATCTGATCGCGCATGTCGTCGCGTTGGGCGCCGATCGGCCCGATCGGCACCAGCTCACGAACGTTCGGGTCGGCCCCGCCGAGGTCGGTGCTGAACACCCACAGTCCGACCTCGTCGCTGTCCTTGAACTCGTCGAGGGCGCTGGCCGCCGCGTCCATCGCCAGATCGAGCTTGGTGCGGCCGTCGCCGCCGGGGTCGCCCATCGACCCGGAGATGTCCAGCACGATCAACACCCGGGCCTCCTTGCGGTGCTCGGCCCAACTGTCGAGGATGCCGACCAGCACGTTGGGGGCTGGAACCTGCAACTCGGCGGTGGGCTGAGCCGGATCGACGCCGTTGGCGGTGACGATCGGATCGGCCAACTCGACGGTCGGGTTGTTCGGCCGGAAACCGAACTCCATCACCTTGGCCTGGTTCTCCGGGGTCTGCACGTACGATTCGAACAGTGCGGCGGCGGCCCGTTCCTCGTCGTCGACCCAGTCGGTGTCGAGGATGATGAACGGGTTGTCGGAGTAGAGCGTGCCCTCCTCGGGATAGATGGCCACCAGCGGCACACGGGGGGCACGCGGTTCCTCCCCGGACGAGACCACCCCGTCGGGGTTGCCGAGGTTGTAGTCGATGACGCTCTTCTCCTCGACCGCCACCGCACTGGCGTAGGTGAGTGATGTGCCGCGTACGTCCTGGGCGAACCAGTTGTTGAGGAACGTCATCGTGATGTCGCCGTAGTGGACGACGGAGGACTCGATCTGGGTGGCGAAGTCGATCGCCGCCGGCCGTCGAAGATCCTCGGTGGTCAGACCGGAGGTCTTGCCGGTGGCGGCGTAGTACTCGGCGATCGTGAAGTTGAGACCGCTGGTCGAGTAGTTCGGGTTGGTCTTGCCGAGCCGGAACGGTCCCCACTCGGGGTGGCCGACCGAGGCCCAGCCCTCGGGCTCGGCGGCGAGCGCGGCGAGGTCGGCGAACCCGATCGACTGATCCGGGTAGCCGAGCGCCTCGGCCATCGGCTCGGGCATCGCGATGACCAGCGGTGTGAGCATGAACGGCGTGCCGGGGGGTGCCAGCTCGGCGCCGGCGCGCTCGTTGACGATCCCGGCCCAGCCCGAGGCCGCCGGCGACCAGATCACCGGGGCCGCTCCGTTGGCGTCGGGATCGGGCCAGCCGTCGGCGATCAGCTGGGCGGCACGGCCCGACGCCACGCTGCGCGGTCGTACGGCGACACAGCGCCCGTCGACGTCGGCCGCGGGGGTGTCGTTGAACTCCTCGGCCAGTTCGGTCAGCAGGGCGATCTTCTCGCTGCTCACCGCCATGTCGACGACGATGCACCCGTCGCCGTTGTCGGCGTCGCCGTCGGCAGCGGTGGCGGCAATGTTGTCGGCGACGTCATCGTCGTCGGTGGCGTCGTCGCCGGACGTACAGGCGGCGACGATGAGACCCAGGCCGATGGCGATGACGGCGAGCCGTCGCGGGCCGTGGCGAGGTGCGGTGCTGGTGGTGGTCATGTGGTCGTCTCCCAGAGCTCGATCAGTGCCACCGTGGTCGCGGCACTGGGACCTATCGGATCCGTCGCCGAACCCCATCCGGCCTCGGTGAGGGCGTCCGAGGCCAATTCGACCAGTTCGTCGATCCCACCCGCGCCCTGCGGCGCGGCGATCACCGCGTCCAGCGACATCGCCGTCCCAGGGTAGTGGGTGGCCAACGAGGCACCCCGGGATCCCATCGCCGCCAGCTCGGCATCGGTCGTGGCGGCCACATCGAGTGCGGAGGGGCGGGTGATCATCGTGGCCAGCGGGGTGGTCGCCGACAGGTCCGCCGCGTCGACGGTTCGGACCAGCGGACGAAGCCAGCCGAGAAAGCCGGTGTCGGTCTCCCAGCTCGACCGGCTGAAGTCGGTCGTGCCGAAATAGCCGCTGGCTGCGGCACGCAACGACGCCAGCGCGGTGACCGAATCGGTGACGTCGCCGAGCGAGGGTCGCAGGGTGCCCCAGCTGGCCGGGCCCCCGAGGGTGTCCCAGCGCTCGCCGGCGTGATCACCGAGACAGGCCCAGATGTCGACATCGCCACAGGCGGCGGTCAGGACGTCGAGACGTTCCGGGGTGGCGACGACGACGAGGGGGGTGGAGCCCACCGGGGTGGTGGCCAGACCGAGCGCGCGGTCGCCGGCCGCCGCGCGTTGGGCGTCGACCATGCCGGGGTAGGGGTCGACGGTGATCCAGATCGGCACCGCGCCGGTGCCGGCGTCGGCGTCGGCGAGGCCGCCGACGGTCGTCATCGCCTCCTCGGTGCGCACCGGGCGGGTGGGCTCGGCGGTGGCGATGGCGTCGCAGACGACGTCCAGCTCGGGCACGCAGATCACGGCCCGGTCGTCGTCGCCGGTGCGCTCGTCGGTGGGCTCGTCGGTGGGCCTGGCCGGCACCGAGGGGTCGGGGCTGACGGCGTCGTCGCGGACGTTGCGGATCGCGAACCCCCCTGCGATCAACGCGACGGCCACGATGACCGCACCCAACCGCTTGGCGGTCACGTCGCGCTCGCTGTGGGGGTTCCGGGTTCTCCCGGCAGCTCCCTGACGGCCAGTTGCATCGCTTCCAGCTCGATCACCAGTTCGTCGACGTCGTGCTCGTAGTCGGCCGTGTCGCTGGCCCCCGCCGCCACCTCGGCGGCGCGCGCCACCAGCTCGTCGAAGCGCGCCTGGGAGAGTCGGAGACGGTCAGCGGTCGACGCGGACAGTGCCTTCAGGCGATCCGCAGTCGCCAGCTGGTCCCTGACCGAGGCGACCGCGGCGCCGGCGTTGTCGGTGGGTGCGGTGGCGGCCCGTTGCTCCAAGGTCGCCAGCCGCGAGCGCAAGCGGGTCGGGTCCAGTCGGCGGACGTGGTCGTCGATCTGATCGCCGCGCCGGGCGATCGCCCAGCTCTGCTCGATGCCGTGGGCGAGCCGATCGGCGATGTCCTGCAAGCGATCGCGCAACGGACCGGCGGGCACGGTGCGGACCGTCTCGGCAAGCTGCCGTCGGGAGCGCTGGGCGGCTTGGACGAACTGGCGCCACGGCTCGCTCAGCGTGAACGGGTCGATCGTGGTGGTGCCGGCTCGCTTCGGCATCGCGGCCAGGACGGAGCCCGCGTACAGGGCGAACCCGACCGCGACGGCGACGCCGATCGGGCTGCCGGCGGCGACCATCGCCGCGGCGACCCCGAGCCCGATCAGGAGCCGCCAGGACAGGATGGCCTTCGCCGTCCGCGGCGTGAAGAACCGGTCGCGGAAACCCATGGTGTCGGCGAACCTATCCCGTGGCCCGGTGGACCACGCCGACATCGGGAGGGCCGATGTCGGCGACGGTCAGGGTGGTCAGCTCGTCGTCGGTGGGATGTTCGACGTTCGCCAGCCGGTCGGCCTGGCGGCCCACGGCGGCCTCGAAGACGTTGCGCACGAAGCGGGCGTTGCCGAAGCCGCGGGTGCGTGGCTCGTCGTGCACGACCTCGGCCAGCCTGAGCGCCCCGTCCTCGTCGAGGTGATACGAGGAGCCGGCGCTCATCAGCTCGAAGATCGCGATCAGCTCCTCGGTGGTGTAGTCGGGGAAGTGGATCGTTCGGGAGAAGCGGCTCTTCAGACCGGGGTTGGAGTCGATCAGCGCGCCCATCTCCTCGGGATAGCCGGCGGCGATCACGGCGAGGTCGTCGCGGTGGTCCTCCATGTACTTGACAAGGGTGTCGACGGCTTCGCGGCCGAAGTCGTTCTCGCCGCCGCGGGCCAGGGCGTAGGCCTCGTCGATGAGCAGGGTGCCGCCGAGGGCCGACTCGAGCACGGCGCGGGTCTTGGTGGCGGTCTGTCCGACGAACCCGGCGACGAGGTGTGATCGATCGGTCTCGACGAGGTGCCCGTCGGAGACGATGCCGAGTGTCCGCAGGATCTGGCTGAGCAGGCGGGCGACGGTGGTCTTGCCGGTGCCGGGGTTGCCGGTGAACACGAGGTGGTGGCTGGTCTCGAGCGTTGGCAGGCCACGTTCGGCGCGCAGCTTCTGGATCCGCAACAAGCTGGTGAGGCGTCGAACGTCGGCCTTCACCTGGCCGAGGCCGACCAACCCGTCGAGCTCGGCCAGCAGGTCCTCGATGCTGCGTTCGGGGGGCAGTTCGACCGCCGAGGGCTCGGGATCGAGGCGTGCGGCATCCCTCGCCGCTGCCGTCCCACGACCCGGGCTCGAGCGACCCGGGCCCGAGCGACCCGGATCCGCGGTGGTCGTCGCACCCGGCGACGGCGGGGTGGCCGTCGGGTTCCGCTGGCCGGGGCGCGGGACCTGGGCGCGATCGAACGCCCCGAGCAGCACCATGCGGTAGTGGTCGATGGCGGCGATCTCGTCGGGCGACGGCACGAGGTCGACGGCTGCCGCGGCGTGCGCCAGGCGGAGCGCGAGGTCGTAGTAGCGGGCGGCGCGTCCGCCGCCGTCGCGACGGTCGGCACCGAGCAGCAGGTCGATCAGCGTGCTCGGTCGCTGGAGCCACGCCTGCTTGCCGGCGAACAGTTCGCTGTCGCGCAGCCGGTCCGACGACACCGTCACCGGCGGCGACAGCCGCCGACCGAGGTCGTCGAGCCAGGCCTCCAGCTCGGCGACGCTCAACCGGCCGTCGCTGGCGATGACGGCGGCGACGAGATCGCTGGCCTCCACGACGACGTCGGCGGTGTGGTCGCGGCCCGACAGCTCGCCGAGGTCGGCGCCGACCCCGTCGACGAAGGCGTCGACGTACTTGCCCAAGACTCCAACCACGGCAGGATCGTAGGAGTTCTCGGCGACGTGGGTCGGTGACGTGGTCGACGGCGACCCGCCGGCCCAGTCCGGGTGACCGGGTCCGATTGCCCCTCGCGGGAGGGGCGCCAGTAGCGTTCGGCGCGTGACGGAGACCGCGCAGACCCCCCGATTCGACAGCGTTCAGGCCGTGCGGGATGGCCTCCGCGACGTCGACTATCTCGCCGACGACGGCATCGCGGGGGTCGCCTTCCTCGCCGACCGGCTGGGCAAGCCCGTGCTGGTCGAGGGTCCGGCGGGCACCGGCAAGACCCAGCTGGCCAAGTCGATCGCCGAGATGACCGGGGCCCGGCTGATCCGTCTGCAGTGCTACGAGGGGCTCGACGAGTCCAAGGCGCTGTACGAGTGGAACTACAAGAAGCAGCTGCTGCGCATCCAGGCGGACAAGCACTCCGACAGCTGGAGCGAGGTCCACGACGACATCTTCTCCGACGAGTTCCTGCTCACCCGTCCGTTGCTCGAGGCGATCTCGGCCGACGACCCGGTGGTGTTGCTGATCGACGAGGTCGACCGGGTCGAGGTGGAGACCGAGGCATTGCTGCTCGAGATCCTCTCGGACTATCAGGTGTCGATCCCCGAGCTGGGCACGATCACCGCCCGCCAGATCCCGCTGGTGTTCCTCACCTCGAACAACACCCGCGAGCTGTCCGAGGCGCTCAAGCGGCGTTGCCTCTACCTCCATGTCGACTACCCGACGCTGGAGCGCGAGAAGGAGATCGTGCTGGCCAAGGTGCCGGGGGTCACCGACAACCTGGCCGACCAGATCGCCCGCGTCGTGCGCTCGATCCGTCAGCTCGACCTCAAAAAGGCGCCGAGCGTGTCCGAGACCCTCGACTGGGCGCGGACGTTGCTGCTGCTGAACCTCGACTCGATCGATGAGCAGACCGCCAAGGACACCCTGCACATCCTGCTGAAGTACCAGACCGACATCACCAAGGCGGCCAAGGAGCTCGGCCCGATCGAGTAACCCGCCGAAGCGCGCGGCACTGTATGTGTGCCGCCGCCGTGGACGATCTCCGAGCTCGCCGACGACGACGTGCGGCTCGCATCGGTT
>JBKEAH010000068.1:0-19137 GCA_047972065.1 Desertimonas sp. | reverse complement strand
CAGCCGAACCGGCTCGACCTGGGCCGGAGCACCCGGTTCGAGCGTGACGACGTTGACCTGCTTGGCCTGATCCACCTCGCCGAAGTCGAGGGCCAACGGTGAGCCCGAGTAGTGCAACCGGCCGCCGCCGGGGACGCGCTGGGGGCGATGGAGATGACCGAGCGCGACATAGCCGGCGGTGGGTGGGAACGACGGTGCCGTCACGGCGTACTCGTCGACCAGGTGGGCGGCCCGCTCGCCGCCGCCGGCCTCGCCGCCGAGCACGAAGGCGTGGGCGGTGATCAGGTTGACGGTGTCGGGCCCGAAGTCGGCGGTGAGCGCGTCGATGATCCGGCGGATCCGGTCGCTGTAGGTCTGGGCCAGCTCGAAGGCCGGTTGCTGCATCAGGGCCTCGGCGCGGACGATGCCGCGCTTGGACACGAAGGGCAACATCGCCAGCCGGACGTCGCTGCCGTCGGCCGCGGTGAAGCCACGGATGCCACCCTCGTCGGGTCGAGTCGGCTCGGTGACGAGGTGGACGCGCCCCAGCGCCAACAACGGGCCGACGGCGCGCAGCCGGCCCGGATGGTCGTGATTGCCGGCGATCACCGCGACCTCGGCCCCGGTTGCCGACAGCCCGAGCAGGGTCTCGTACACCAGTTGCTCGGCCGCCGGTGGGGGAGCGGACGAGTCGAAGAGGTCACCGGCCACGATGACCAGGTCGACCGTCTCGTGCTCGGCGATCGAGATGATCTCGTGGAGCACCGCTCGGTGCTCGTCGTGACGGTCGACGCCGCGCAACCCCTTGCCGACGTGCCAGTCGCCGGTGTGCAGGAGCTTCATCGCCGCCACGCTACGTGCCGAGCCGACGGGGGCGGCTGGGGCGATGCCCCGGGGCATGGTTCCGCGGCGCGGTCGTGTGTGGTCCGTGTGTGGCCCGTGTGTGGCCGTGTCAGCGGCGGCGTTCGCCGTAGTCGCCGAAGGGACGGTCCCGTTCGCGCACCGCCTCGCGGAACCCGACCGCCTGCGACCGGGCCACGAAGTCGTCACCCTCCTGGCTGTGGCGGGCCACACCGTCGAAGATCGTTCCCAGCCGGCGCGACGCCGGCGGGTCGTACTGGTGGTCGGCGACCGCGTTGAGCGCCCAGGTGATCATCTCCAATTGGTTCGATGGGACCTGGGCGATCCGCTGCGCCAACGTCATCGCCCGGTCGGCGAGCGTGGCGTCGGGCACCACTTCGAGCACCACGCCCATCTCGAGCGCCTCGCGGGCGGTGAACTCGTCGCCGGTCAGCATGTAGCGGCGGGCCCGCTGGAGACCCATCCGGGCCACCCAGTTCCACGGCGCCTCGGGGACACCCCACACCCGCGACGGCGGGTAGCCGAAGCGCGCCGAGTCGGCGGCAACGATCAGATGGGCGTTGAACACGATGTTGGTCCCACCGGCGATGCACCAGCCCTGCACGGCCGCGATGGTCGGCTTGGACGAGTCGTGCAGCTTGGCCCACGTCGCCGCGAAGCGACCGATGACGTGCTGATCGGCGGCGGTGTCCCACACCCGGGGTTCCCGGCGGGAATCGTCGGCCTGGGCCTTGGTCGACCAGTCGAGGCCGTAGCCGGCACAGAACGCCTTGCCCTCGGCATCGAGCAGGATCACCCGCACGTCGCGGTCGTGCTGGGCATCGTCGACGGCGGCGCCCAGCTCGTCGCGCAGCTGTGGGGTGATCGTGTTGTAGGCGTCTGGTCGGCACAGCGTGAGTCGGCGGACATGGCCCTCGTCGGTGATGCGGACGGCGTGGTCGGTCATGGCTCAAGTGCACCACACGCGGACCGGCCGCTCGGTCGGGCGACGCCCGCCGTTCGGATTCGTCCGATGGTGCGGTGCCGGCGCGGCCGTAGCGTGACCGGCCGTGCGCCGGCGCCATCTCATCGTCGTCTTCGGGCTGGTCGCGGCGTTCCTGGCGTCGGGATACGGCGCCCTGTTCACCCTCCTCGACGACTTCCGCGACGAGTACGGGATCTCCGAGTCGGCGCTCGGCTTCGTCATCGGGGTCGGCTTCATCGCCGGGTTCGTCGCCCAGGTGACCATCGCCCCACTGGCCGACCGCGGGCACGCCCGCCGACTGGTGCTCGGGGGGATGACGCTCAACGTCGTGGGGTTGGTGGTGATGGCCTTCTCGACGGCCATCGGGCCGCTGCTGGCCGGTCGGTTCGTGATGGGGATCGGGGTCGGGATGGCGGTGCCGGCGGTCCGCCGCATCGTGATCCTCGGCGACCCGGCCAACCTCGGGCACAACCTCGGTCGGTTGCTGGCCGCCGATGTCGCCGGCTTCGCGGCGGGGCCGGCGATCTCGGCGTTGCTGGTCGGCCCGTTCGGGATCCCGGCACCGTTCCTGTTCGTCGCCGCCGCCACCGTGGTGTTGTCACCGTTCGTCGCCCGCACGCGTGTCGCCGAGACCGTCGAGGTGTCGGCCCCGCGATTTGCCTTCGACCTGCTGCGGATCCGACCCTTCGCCGCCGCCGTCACCCTCGGGTGCGCGGTGTGGGTGATGATCGGCGCCTTCGATTCGTTGTGGTCGCTGGCGCTCGACGACCTGGGCACCGCCGAGTGGCTGGCCAACCTCGGCATCACACTGTTCGCCCTGCCGCTGGTGTTCCTCGGCTCGATCGGCGGCCGGTTGGCCCAACGGGTCGGTCCGTTCCGAGTCGGCACGATCGGGTTGTTGCTGGGTGCGGTCTACATGGCGTCGTACGGCTATCTGCCCAGTGGCATCGCGATGTTCGCCGTGGCGATGGTCCACTCGGTGAGTGACGGGCTGTCGGTGTCGGCCACCGGCGTCGCCGTCGGCCTGGTCGTGCCCGGCGAGCGTCAGGCCGGCGCCCAGGGTGTGCTCGGGGGTCTCCAGGTGCTGATCGCCGGGATCACCGCTCCGGTGATCGGCACGCTCTACGAGCACGCCGGCCGGGCGGTCGCCTATGGCACGGCGGCCGGGATGATGATCGTGCTGACCGGCGCCGGGTGGTTGCTCGCCGGTTCCCACCGTGGGCTGTGCGACACCGGCGGACCCGGCATGCGCCGCGACGACGCCCCGGCGTCGACCGCCACGGGCTGATGCCGGCACCGGCGCTGGCGGACACGAAGCTGTCAGTCGACGACCGGCTGGTGGCCGCCGACGCTTGGGGGTTGCAACAGCAACCGCTGGCGGTGGGTGCAACCTGCGATCAGCTCGGGCGGCCACTGGGCGTTGGAGTAGGCCGAGTTGCCGGGGGAGTACTTGTACAGCAGGGTGCGGCGGTCGGGCGCGCGCTGCCAGGCGGCGGTGCCGTGGGTCAGCGCCTCGGTGAACACCAACACGTCCCCGGCCTGCATCGGCACCTGGACGGCCAACTCGCGATCGAACCCCCCCGGCACCGGGAACCCGGACTTGTGGCTGCCTGGGATGCACACGAACCCACCCTCGCCGGGTGGGTGATCGACCAGCGCCCACTGGGCGGCCATCAACCCGGTGCGGATGCGTCCGCTGTCGGCCCGGTAGTGCTGGGCCGGGTCGAACGGGGTCCCACCGCCGTGGAGACCGAGACCGCTGGTGCCGCGACGCATCACGATCCCGTAGGCGTGGTCGAGACGGACGCTTCGTCCGCACGTCTCGGCGACGATGCCGAGCACGGCGGGATGATCGATCAGGTCGCGGAAGCGGCGGGCGACGGTGAGAAAGTCGGTGAACCGCTGGCTCTGGATCGACGGACCCGCCGGGGGCAGGTCGAGCACATCGATGGCGGCGTTCAACGCCTCGACG
The DNA here is from genome assembly GCA_047972065.1 of Desertimonas sp. Taxonomy (GTDB): domain Bacteria; phylum Actinomycetota; class Acidimicrobiia; order Acidimicrobiales; family Ilumatobacteraceae; genus JALZMG01. Next base: position 15,361 of record JBKEAH010000068.1, on the reverse strand, counting down.
TCACCCGGGCTGAGCACGTTGCGCCGAACGATGTAGCCCTGCAGATCGAAGCGAAACCGCTCGGCGTCGGTCATCGTGCCGTCGCTCATCACCGAACCCTAGGGCTGACCTGGACCGAAGTCGGCTCAGAGCCCCTCGAAGGGGTCCGCCGGTGCTGCCCGAGGACCGCTGGTCGCCGGCTGATCGGGTGGCCCCGCATCGAGATCGGCCTCGGCAGAGCGGGTGGCCCACGACGGGAACGGGAACTCGATCAGCACCGGCACCGGCAGACGCGGCTGGCTGACGAACATCGAACCGGGCTTCAGGATCGTCGCCCGTTGACGTTGCACCGGCGGCAGGAACCCGTACTGCTCGCGGCCGGCCTCGGCCGAATCCAACCGTCCCACGACCCGGATCGCCGAGTTGGCGACGACGCGCCGTTCGACCTCGCTGGCGGTCTGCTGGGCGCCGATCAGGATCATCCCGAGGCTGCGGCCCCGCTCGGCGACATCGAGCAGGATCTCCTTGATCGGGCTCGAGCTGTCCCGCGGGGCGTACTTGTTGAGCTCGTCGAGCACGACGAACTGCAAGGGTCGGGCGGTCCCCGACGCTTCCTTGGCGTCGAACGCCTGACGTAGCACGACCCCGACCACGAACCGCTTGGCTCGGTCGTGGAGCAGATGCAGGTCGACCACCGTCACCTGGTGGTCGTCGAGGGCGAGGCGGTGGTGGGCGGCGTCGGGGGTGTCGGCGCGCACCAGGTGCTCGACGTGGTGGCGAGCCGAGGCGAGGCGACGCACGAAGGCGTTGATCGTGCCCGCACCCACCGCCCGCCCGGTCCAGCGCTGATCAACCGGTTCGTCAGGGTCGTCGGGTACCAGCTTGGTCTCGATGGCGTCGACCAGGTCGGCGAAGGTGCGGCAGGTGCGACCCTCCAACCGCACGGCGCCGTCCGGGCTTGGGGTCGACGCCAGGGTGCGCAGCTGTGCGGTGACCGACTGGACCACGATCGTGTACTGCTGGCGTTCGTCCTCGGCGTCGGCGAACAGGAACGGCAACAGCCCCTGGGCGCAGAAGTCCTGCAGCGTCCAATAGAGCGGTCGGACTCCGGTCGTGCGCTGCCCGGTCATCGGGGTGGCGTTGAGGTCGCCCTTGCGGGGTGGGGCGAGGATGCCCAGCGACCGGAACGGTCCCGCCGGCAACCCCAGCGGCACATAGCGGGTGCGATCCTCGGGGCTGAGGCGGGTGTTGGGGTGATCGAGGAACAACAGGTCCTCGCCCTTGACGTTGAAGATCAGCGCCGTCGTGTTGGCCGTCTCGGCGCCCAGGACACCGCTGTGGAACAACGAATAGAGGAGGAACGTGGCGTAGCTGGTCTTGGTGGCGACACCCGAGATGCCGCCGATGTTGACGTGGGCGCCCTTCGTGCCGTCGAGGAAGTCGACGTCGACATCGACCCGTTCGCCGTCGCGGGTCAGCCCGGCGGGCAGGCGACGCTCGACCCCGGTGACGTCGAGTGCCTCGTCGCGCTCGGCGCCGACGGCGCGCCGCACCGGCGTGCCCGGCAGCGGCGGCACGAACGTCTCGGGAACGACGCGCGTCACCTGCACCCTGGCCGCCTCCACGGTCTCGGCCGGCAACAGACCGCCGGCGATCAGGAACACGTCGGAGTCGAACCGGGCCCCCTCGTGGCGGGCCCGCACCTGGGTCACCATCCCGTAGATCGCCACCGTCGTCCCGTCGGGGAGCCGGCGATCGAGGGCGATCACATCGTCGAGCTGGAGCGAATGCCCCTCGGCGACGGCGACCCAGAACTCGAGCGGTGTCGCATCGTCGGTGCCCAGCACCAGTCCCACGGCGTCCATGCGGTCCATCATGGATTGCCGACGGGCCACAGATGAGGCACACTCTCGTCACGGGCCAAGCGGGATGCGGTGAGCGCGCACGTCGACCACGGGAACCCGATGACCGGCGACGTCGCCACCGACCGCCACGACGCCCGATTCGCGGCGGCGTGACCGCCGCCCGAGTGCGCGCCGGTTGCCGCGACGCCATCCCGGCCGGGCATCATCGGTGCCGTGATCGAGCACCTGCGCGCCGCACGCGACGAGATGACCGCCCCCGGAGCACCGTTCCACATGTCTGACATCGACGTGCGGGGGGTGACCGTGCGCACCTTCGACGCCGCCCCGCCGAACATGCGGGTGCTGTGGGAGAACACGGCGTTGTTCGGTGATCGCGACTACATCGTGTTCGAGGACGAGCGGCTGACCTACGCCGAGGCCCACGCCCAGGTGCGGGCGTTCGCCCACGTGCTCGCCACCGAGTACGGCGTCGGCCGCGGCGATCGTGTCGCGGTGTCGATGCGCAACTACCCGGAGTGGGTGATCGCCTACTGGGCGTCGATCAGCCTCGGCGCGGCGCTGGTCGGGATGAACGCCTGGTGGACCACGCCGGAGATGGACTACGGGGTCCGTGACTCGCAGCCCAAGGTGCTGATCGTCGACCCCGAGCGGCTCGAGCGGCTGACCCCGCTGCTCGACGATCTTCGTTCCGCGATGCCGCTGGCCGTGATCGCCACTCGGGTCGAGGGTGATCTCCCGGCCGGTGTCGCCCGCTGGTCCGAGGTGGTGGCGGCCGCCGACACCCCCGACGCCTTGCCCCCCGTCGAGATCGACCCCGACGATGACGCGACGATCTTCTACACCTCGGGGACGACCGGCTTCCCGAAGGGCGCGCAGATCACCCACCGGGGCTCGGTCGCCAACATCATGCACCTGGTGTTCATGGCGTTGGCCACCGCGACCGCCGAGGGCAAGGCGGTGGCCGCCGGCGAGATCGAGCCGCCGTCGGCCCCGCCCGCCGACCCCGCGGCACCAAACGTGTACATGGCGCCGACGCCGCTGTTCCACGTCACCGCCTGCAACTGCTTGTTGCACCCGTGCACGCTGACGGGCGGCAAGATCGTGTTCACCTACAAGTGGGACGCTGGACGAGCGCTCGAGCTGATCGAGCGTGAGCGGGTGAACAACTTCTCGGGAGTCCCGACGATGGGGCGCGAGCTCCTCACGCACCCCGACTGGGATCGTCGCGACACGTCGTCGTTGCGGGGCCTGTCCGGTGGCGGCGCCCCCGTGCAGCCCGACCTGGTCGAGCGGATCGGCAAGACCCTCAAGGGCGGCGCCCCGGGCACCGGCTACGGCCTGACCGAGACAAGCGGGATCGTGACGGCGAACTCGTCGCGCTTCTACCTCGACAAGCCGGCGTCGTGCGGTCCCGTGGTGCCGTGCATGGACGTCAAGTTGATCGATGAGACGGGCGAGGCGGTTCCCGCCGGTCCCGACGTGGTCGGCGAGCTCTGCGTGAAGGGCCCGAACGTCATCAAGGGCTACCTCAATCGGGCGGAGGCCACCACCGAGTCGATCCAGGACGGCTGGTTCCGCACCGGCGACATCGCCCGCATCGACGAGGACGGCTTCGTCTTCATCGTCGACCGCGCCAAGGACATGGTGTTGCGGGGCGGCGAGAACGTGTACTGCAGTGAGGTGGAAGCCGCGATCTACCAGCACCCCGACATCGCCGAGGCCGCCGTGTTCGGCGTGCCCGACGAGCGGCTGGGCGAGGAGGTCGCGGCGGCGGTGGTGCTGGTGCCCGGCGCCACGCTCGATGGCGAGGGTCTGCGCGCCTTCCTCGATGGCAGCATCGCCAAGCACAAGATCCCGGCCACGGTGTGGGTCCGGCAGGAGCCGTTGCCGCGCAATGCCAACGGCAAGTTCCTCAAGAAGGACCTCAAGGCCGAGCTGCTCGGCAGCTGATCGGGGTTCGGAGTGTTGAACGTCGGCACGTCCCGGCTTGCAACACTCCGCTGCGCCCCAACACTCGGATGGGGGGCGGCGGCGGAATATTGGGTGGGGGCTCGTTGTTGGGATACTTGAGATCACAACAATCTTTGAGGAGTGACGATGCCTGCCGTGACCGCTGACCCCACCACCGTGACCCGCATCGACCCGGTCGCACTCGACACCGACGAGCGGGCCGTGGTGTCGATCACCACCGCTCCGTCGTCGTTCGAAGGCGAGGGGTTCCCCGTCCGTCGCGCCTTCGCCGGCGTGCCGGCGCCGCTGCTCGACCCGTTCATCCACATGGACCAAATGGGCGCGGTCGACTACGGCCCCTACGAGCCCCGTGGCACCGACTGGCATCCACACCGCGGGTTCGAGACCGTCACCTACATGCTCGACGGCACCTTCCAGCACCAGGACTCGCACGGCGGCGGCGGGTTGATCGCCGACGGCGCGACCCAATGGATGACCGCGGGCTCGGGGATCCTCCACATCGAGACGCCCCCCGAAGCGCTCGTCGTGTCGGGAGGGCTGTTCCACGGCGTGCAGCTGTGGGTCAACCTGCCGGCGGAGAAGAAGATGACCGCCCCGCGGTACCAGAACCTCGAAGCCGACCAGGTGCAACTGCTCGCCTCCCCCGATGGCGCGACCCTGATCCGCGTCATCGCCGGTGACATCGGCGGACATCACGGCCCGGGCTCGACCCATACGCCGATCACCGTCGCCCACGTCACCATCCATCCCGGCGCCCGGTTGCACCTGCCATGGCGAGCCGACTTCAACGCCCTGGCCTATGCGCTCGACGGCGCCGGCAGCGTCGGTGTCGATGGCGCGCCGATCGAACGCGGTCAGCTCGCGGTGTTCGGCCCGGGGGCGGCGATGACCGCCACGGCCACCGCCAGCGAGCCGCTCGAACTGCTGCTGCTCGGTGGACGACCGATCGGTGAGCCGATCGCCGCCTACGGCCCCTTCGTGATGAACAACCGGGCGGAGCTGGTGCGGGCCGTCGAGGACTACCAGGCCGGCAAGCTCGGCACCATCCCCGCCGACGGCATCCGCCCCTACCGCGGCTGACGAATCGGGCGGTTGCGTCGGGGTGGGGTGAGGGCCGGGTTCGGTACGGTGGCGGCTCCAGCCGCTTCGCCGGCCGCGTCATGGCGTTTTGGGGGTGGTCGCGTCGGGGTGGGGTGAGGGCCGGGTTCGGTACGGCGGCGGCTCCAGCCGCTTCGCCGGCCGCGTCATGGGTAGCCTCCGGCGACGTGTCCGAACGCATCTCGAGGGCTGACATCGAGCACGTCGCCCAACTCGCCCGGTTGGAGCTCGACGCCGACGAGGTCGAGGACCTGACCAGACGGCTTGGCGACGTACTGGCCCACTTCGCCGACATCGACGGGTTGGACCTCGACACCGTCGAGCCGATGACGCAGCCGTACCCGCTGGTCAACGTGCTGCGCGACGACATCGTGGAACCCGGTCTCGATCGCGCCGAGGTGCTGGCGGCGGCTCCCGACACCGTCGACGGGCGTTTCCGTGTGCCCCCGATCATCGGTCTGGACAGCTGATGGCCGAGCTGAGCACCGCCACCGAGATCGCCGCCGCCGTCCGCGCCGGCACGACCACCGCCACCGCCGTCGTCGAGACCCACCTCGCCGCCATCGCCGGCCGTGACACCGACGTCCACGCCTTCAACCTCGTCACCGCCGAGGAGGCCCGGGCCGCCGCGGCGGCGATCGACGAGGCGGTCGCCGCCGGTCACGATCCCGGACCCTTGGCCGGCGTCCCCATCGCACTCAAGGACAACCTGTGCACCCGCGGGGTGCCCACGACGTGCTCGTCGAGGATCCTCGACGGCTGGCGACCGCCCTATGACGCCACCGTCGTCGAGCGGCTCCGCGCCGCCGGTGCGGTGATCGTGGGCAAGACCAACCTCGACGAGTTCGCGATGGGCTCGAGCACCGAGAACTCGGCCTTCGGCCCAACCCGCAACCCCCACGATCTCGGCCGGGTGCCAGGCGGCTCCAGCGGCGGCTCGGCCGCCGCCGTCGCCGCCGGGTTTGCCCCGGTGGCGTTGGGTAGCGACACCGGTGGCTCGATCCGCCAGCCCGCCGCCCTGTGCGGCGTGGTCGGCGTCAAACCGACCTATGGGCTCGTCAGTCGCTACGGGCTGGTCGCCTTCGCCAGCAGCCTCGACCAGATCGGGCCGTTCGCCCACACGGTCGGCGACGCCGCCGTGGTCACCGAGGTGATCGGCGGCCACGACGCCCACGACTCGACGTCGATCCCGCACCCCGCCCCGTCGCTGTCGGCCATCCTCGACCAGGGGGTCGAGGGCCTCCGGGTCGGTCGGATCACCGATCTGCCCGAGGGCGCCGACCCCGACGTCGCCGAGCGGGTCGAGGCCGCCTTCGCGGCGCTCACGGCCGCCGGAGCGACGATCGTCGACGTCGAGGTGCCGGCGTTCACGTACGGCCTCACCGCCTACTACCTGATCGCACCGGCCGAGGCCTCGAGCAACCTGGCCCGCTACGACGGCGTCCGCTACGGCCTGCGGATCGACGCCCCCGACACCAACACGATGTACATGCGCACCCGCGAGGAGGGCTTTGGCGACGAGGTCAAGCGTCGCATCATGCTCGGCACCTACGCCCTGTCAGCCGGCTACTACGACGCCTACTACGGCAAGGCGCTCAAGGTGCGCCGGCTGATCGCGGACGACTTCGCCCGGGCCTACCAGCGCGCCGACGTGTTGCTCAGCCCGACGTCGCCGACGGTCGCCTTCCCGTTCGGGGACAAGACCGACAACCCGATGGCGATGTACCTGTGCGACACCTACACCATCCCGACCAACCTGGCGGGCGATCCGGCGATGAGCGTGCCGTTCGGCAACGGTGCCGGTGGCCTGCCGGTCGGTGTGCAGATCCTCGCGCCGACGCTCGGCGAGCCGGTGATGTTCAGGACGGCTCAGGTGCTGGAGGCGTCGGCGCCGTCGTGATCTCGTCGGGGACGACGCGCCGCCCGGTCGGCGCCGCCACCGCCAGCTCCGGGGTGGTCCAATCGTCGATCGACTCATTGTCGTGGACATGGATCGGCACCGAGACCACCACCGTGCGAGGTCGTTGCAGCAGACGGGCCTTGAGCGCGAACCCGCTGGCATTGTGCAGCCATTGGGTGCCCCACGACGTGACGAACTCGGGGATCACGACGGTGATGATCTGCGCGGGATCGTCCCGGTGCATCTCGTCGAGCGCCCCCATCACCGGACGGACCAGCTCGCGATAGGGCGACTCGATGAGGTGAAGCTCGACGTCGATGCCGAATCGTCGCCACTGCTCCTCGATGCGGGCCCGATCCTCGTCGTCGGCGACCACCGTGATGGCCATCAAACGGTCGGGGCGCAGCGATTGGGCGTACTCGATGCCGTGCAGGACGCCGCGGTTCACGCTGCCGACCAGCACGACCATCGTGTTCGGCCCGTGCGCCGGCCGGTAGCCGGGGTCGACACGCAGCGTTCGCCCGACGTGGCGATAGTGGCGTCCGATGGAGCGGAAGATCGCCACCATGATCGGGATCAGCAGCGCCGGGATCCAGGCGCCGACCATGAACTTGGACACCACCACGATCAGCGCGATCACGCCGGTGGCCAGGGCTCCGATGCCGTTGATCGCCATGTTGAGCCGCCAGCGCGGTTCGCGGTCGCGCCAGTGGTGCACCACCATGCCGCTCTGGCTCAGGGTGAAGCCGGTGAACACTCCGAACGCGTACAACGGGATCAACTTGGAGATGTCACCGCCGAAGCCGACGATCAGGACGCTCGCCACCACGGCGAGGAACAGCACCCCGTTGGAGAACACCAGCCGGGCGCCCCGGTTGAAGAACTGACGAGGTAGGAACCCGTCCTTGGCCACGATCGACGCCAACCGGGGGAAATCGGCGTAGGCGGTGTTGGCGGCCAGGATCAGGATCATGAACGTGGCGATCATCGTCAACCAGAACATGATCCCCTTGCCGTCGTAGAGGTACTGGGCCATCAGCCCGAGGCCGTTGCCGTCGTGTTCGCCCCGGTAGGGCCGCAGGTGACTGGCCAACACCGACACGCCGAGAAAGCAGCTGCCGAGGATGCCGCCCATCCACATCAGCGTCACCGCCGCGTTCCGGCTCTCGGGCTTGCGGAAAGCGGGGACACCATTCGAGACGGCCTCGACCCCCGACAGTGCCACGGCACCCGACGAGAACGCCCGCAGCAGCATCATCAGCCCGAGCGACTTGGCTCCCTCGCGCACCTCGCGGGCTTCGTCGCTCAGCATCTCCACCGGGATCGGCCCGACGTGCTGGACGTAGATCCGGTAAAGCCCGGTGAGGATCAGCACGACGAGCATCGCGATGTAGAAGTAGGTGGGTCCGGCGAACGCCGCGCCCGACTCCTTCACCCCACGCAGGTTCATCAGCGTCATCACCGCGACGGCGGCGAGGCACAACGGCACCGCCCACTCGTGGCCGAGGCCGGTGGCGGTCCGGATGGCCAGCACGCCACCGGCCACGCTGACCGCGACGGTGAGGATGTAGTCGACCAGCAGCGACGACGCCGCGACCAGCGACGGGGTGACGCCGAGGTTCTCGCGGCTGACGATGTACGCGCCGCCACCCGAGGGGTAGGCCATGATCGTCTGGCGATACGACGTGACCACGATCGCCAGCAGGACGCAGACGACGAGCGCGATCGGAACCAGTTTGGTGAACGCGATCGCTCCGACGCCCGCTTGCAACAGGAGCACGACGAGGATCTCGTCGGTGGCGTACGCCGTCGAGGAGATGGCGTCGGAAGCGAAGACCGGCAACGCGATCTTCTTCGACAGCCGCTGGTGGTGTTCGTCGGCGCTGGCCAGGGGCCGGCCGATGAGGACGTTCTTCAGCGCGTTCATAGCAGCCTGCTCAGATTGTCGCGGCGGTGCCCGTGAGCGCCGAAGCTTTGCAGATTCTCAACGCCGGGCGACGCCGGTCACCCCGGTGGTGGATCGAAGCGATACCCCAGTCCGGGTTCGGTATGGAAGTAGCGAGGGCGTCCGGGCACGGGCTCGAGCTTGCGGCGGATGTGGGCGAGATGGACCCGCAGGTAGCTGGACTCCTCGGCGAACTGCGGTCCCCAGACCGCGGTCAGAAGGGCCCGGCCGGTCACCAGCTGCCCGCGCCGGCGGACCAGGGTCTCGACCAACCGCCACTCGATCGGGGTCAACTTGGTCTCGGCCCCGGCCCGCCAGGCGCGGTGGCTGGCGAGGTCGAGCCGCAGATCCCCGGTCTCGACGACCGGCTGTTCGACGTCGGGCCCGTGGCGGCGCAGTACGGCCCGCAGCCGGGCGTGCAGCTCGCCCATCCCGAACGGCTTGCTGAGGTAGTCGTCGGCGCCGGCGTCGAGCGCAGCGATCTTGTCCAGTTCGGTGTCGCGCGCCGACAAGACGATGATCGGCACACTCGACCAACGCCGCAGCGAGCGGATCACCTCGAGCCCGCTGAGACCCGGCAGCCCGAGATCGAGCAGCACGACGTCGGGCCGACGTCTTCCGGCGGCGGCCAGCGCCTCCTCACCGGTTGCCGCCACCATCACCTCGTGGTGGCGGGCCTTCAGGTTGGCGGCGAGCGTTCGCAGCAGCTGGGGCTCGTCGTCGACGCAGAGCACCGTGGTCGGGTCATCCATCTCGTCGCGCCGGGAGGTCGATGACGGCGGTCAGTCCGCCGCCGGGGGTGTCCCGCAACGTCAGCTGGGCGCCGACGACCGTGCTCATCTGATCGGCGATCGCCAATCCGAGACCCACCCCGCCCGGCCCGGCGTCGGCGAGTCGTTGGAACGGCCGTCGGGCCTGGTCGCGCTGGTCGGGTGCGATCCCGGGGCCGTGGTCGACGATCGCCAGCGCGACCCGCTCGTCGGCCCGGCTGGCCGCGATGCGCACGGGACGGCTGGCCGGTGACCAGCGGATCGCGTTGGCGACGAGGTTGGCCACGACCCGCTCCAGCAACACCGGGTCGGTTCGGACATCGATGAGATCGTGGGGGAGGTCGAGACGGACCGCGTCGTCGCCGGCGTCGATGCTGTGGAGCGCGGCGGCCACGACCTCCTCGATGGACGTGTCGGTCAGCGCAGGAACGACGGTTCCCGCCTGGAGCCTGGACAGATCGAGCAGATCGGTGATGATCGTCGTCAGGCGATCGGTGTTGGTCTCGATCGTCTCCAGGAAGTCGGCCCGGTCGGTGTCGGACCAGACGATGTCGGGTTCGCGCAGGCTCGACGCCGCCGCCTTGATGCTGGCCAGCGGAGTTCGCAGATCGTGCGAGACGGCACGCAGCAGCGACGCCCGGAGGGCGTCGGACTGCGTCAACGCCGCGGTCTCGTTCTCCAACTGGCGACGCTCCGCCGCCGCCGCCCGGTCGGCGGCGATCGATACCAGCGCCGACACCAGACCGGCGGTCACCAGGAACACGACCAGGGTCACCTCGTGCTGGCGATCGCCGATCCGCAGCGAGTCATAGGGCGGCACGAGGAACCAGCTGACCAGCAGCGGCGCGAGCGCGGCGGCCACGACGCCGGGCCACCGTCCCGCGAGCGCGGCGATCACCACCACGCCGAGCAGCTGGAGCGACAGGACCAGCGACACGGTGATGTCGTCGCGCCACGGCAACACGGCGACGATGACGAGTATCGGGACGACCGCCGCCGCCACCAGCCCGACGGTCCGTCGGCGACGGCGTGAGATCGGGCGATGGCCACCGCGCCGGCGACCGATGATGGTGGACACCGCAGCAGTGTCGCGCTTGACCGTCCCAGGGACGGGGGTGCTCCGGTGGGCGTTGGGAGCATCGGTGGCCACGAACACGGTCGCCACGAGGAGCCCGATCGCCACCAACATCGCGGTCACCACATCATGCAAGTGTCGGGCGTACCGCCGCCGGTGCATCTTCACGCGATCTCAGCGCCGGGTCGGGCCGCCGACCTCGTCGGTAGTGTCGGGGTGTGGCCGCGACCAGCACCGACGACCGATCCGCCCAAGACGCCGGCGGCGAGACGGACTTCGGCGGGTGGCAGCTCGTCGTCGGGTTGGAGGTCCACGTCGAGCTGGCGACGGCGACCAAGCTGTTCTCGGGATCACCAAACCGTTTCGGCGACGAGCCCAACACCAACATCGACCCGGTCACGCTTGGGCTACCAGGGGCGCTGCCGGTGCTCAACCGTCAGGCGGTCGAGCTGGCGATGCGGATCGGGCTGGCACTCAACTGCGCGGTGCAGCCGTGCACGTTCCACCGGAAGAACTACTTCTACCCCGACATGCCCAAGGCGTACCAGATCAGCCAGTACGACGTGCCGCTCAACGTCGACGGCTTCCTCGCACTGCCCGATGGGTACCGAGTCGGCATCGAGCGGGCGCACGTCGAGGAGGACACCGGCAAGTCGACCCACATCGGTGGAACCGGCGGCCGCATCCACGGCAGCGAGGCGTCGCTGATCGACTTCAACCGCGCCGGGGTCCCGCTGGTCGAGATCGTCAGCCGACCCGACATCCGCACCGTCGAGCAGGCCCGCCAGTACGTCACCGAACTGCGCGCCATTCTCGTCGCCATCGGCGCCTCGGACGCCAAGATGGAGGAGGGCTCGATGCGCGTCGACGCCAACGTGTCGGTGCACCAGCCCGGCACCGAGTTCGGCACCCGCTGCGAGATCAAGAACGTCAACTCGGTCCGCTCGCTGGGGCGGGCGATCGACTACGAGGCGCGGCGCCAGGTCCAGCTGCTCGAGACCGGCGAGCGCGTCGTCCAGCAGACCCGGCACTGGGACGAGAACGACGGACGCACGCACACCTTGCGGTCCAAGGAAGACGCCGACGACTACCGCTACTTCCTCGAACCCGACCTCGTGCCGTTGGCGCCCGAGTCCGAGTGGATCGAGGCGGTGCGCGCCGCGCTGCCGATGCTGCCGGCGGCCCGCCGCCAACGGCTGTCCGACGCCACCGGGGCGCCGGTCACGGGCGAGGCGATCGACGTGGTGGTCGAGCGCGGCCAGGACGACTACGTGCTGGCGGTCGGGGCGGTGGGTGGTGACGTGGCCCGGGCGCTGGTCCACGTCAAGGAGGCCTACGCCGACCAGGGCGCCGAGCCCACCGTGCCGGCCGCCGATCTGGCGACGCTGACGACGATGGAGACCGGTGGCGAGTTGACCGCCACCCAGGCCAAGCAGGTGCTGGCCGAGATCGTCGAGCACGGCGGTGGCGCCGCCGCGGCGATCGCCAAGGCCAAGGGCTTCGAGGCGATGGACACCGGTGCTCTCGAGGCGATGGTCGATGACGTGATCGCCGCCCACGCCGACGCCTGGGCCAAGTTCGCCGGTGGCGAGGACAAGGCGATGGGCGCCCTCGTCGGAGCGGTGATGAAGGCGTCGCGCGGCCAGGCCGACGGCGCCGCCGTCACCCGGCTGCTGCGCGCCAAGCGCGCCTGACGGCTCGGCTCATCAGCCGAGATCCAGGGTCACCATCCGATCGCGGCTGCGGACGGTGAGCCCACCGGCGGTGAGCACCAACTCCTCGATGTCGCCGAGGGTCCCGACCGCACCCTCGAGATAGGGGCCGCCACCGGCCAGGTAGCGGGCGGTGCCTTCGGGCGTCACGACCACCACGATGTCCTCCACGCCGGCGATGAACTCGACCGCGAGGTAGAGGGTGCCGTCGGGGGCGGCAGCGGCGGCGCCGATCGACAGTGAGGTGTCCGTCACCGCAGCGCCGTCCTCGGCGCGCAGGAGCTCGAACACGTCGAGTCCCGACGCCGCCGTCAACCGCTCGTCTTGGCCACGGGGTCCTATCAACCAGGCGTCGTCCTGTGCGGTCAACACGGCCGCGTCGGGGAGCACCGCGACCGCCAGGCGTGGCCGTCCTGAGCGGCCCGCGGTCGTGGCGCGAGCGCCGCTGGCCAGGTTCAGCGCGGTCCGCGCGCCGTCGGAGTGCGTCACGATGGCGGCCGGGCCAAGTGTTTCTATGGACACGCAGTCCGGCACCGACGGCTGGCCTCCCCGATCGTTGCCATCGGTGTCAAGAACGGTGATCGCGCACCCGGTGCCGGCGCGCCCGATGATGCCGAGTCCACCCTCGCCGACGCCGACCGGCGCCGCGTCGGGCCAGTCTCCCGCCACCGACGCCAGCACCGTGCCATCGGCGGCGACGTGGCGGGCGCGCTCGGGGTCGATCACCCACAACCCACCGAGCCCGTCGGGCACCAGTTGCGAGTCCTCCGGTGCATCGTCTGCGATCTCGAACCCGGTCCCGTCGCTGGCGGTCACCTGGTGCCCGTCGGCGACCTGCTCCACGGTGAGGTCGGGTGCGATCGCCTCGGTCCAGCGCCTCCGAGGGACGATCGTCGCGACGCTGGCACCGCTCGCCGGCGCGACGACGGGCCGACAGTTGGGGTCGGGTTCGATCGCGTCGGCGGCGGCCACGATCGCCGGCGGATCGGCGAGCACGATCTGAGTCGAGTCGTCGCGGCCGGGCCCGGGCCAGTTAAGGACGATCACTCCATCGTCGGCCTGTACGCCAAGCAACGGAAATCGACCGTACGCCGAGCCCTCGCCGGGCAGCATGGCGAGGATCGTGTCGGTGAGGTCCACGACGGCGTGGTCGGTGGCCCGCCAGGCGAGGGCGCCGCCCTCGATGGTGGACAGCCACACGTTGCCGGCCGCATCGATGTTGGCCCCTGACTGTGGAACGCTGAGGGTCGGCGAGTTCAGAGTCGAGGTTCCACAGGCCTGCGGGGTCGGCTCGCCGAACAGCCGGGTGCTCGTGCCGTCGGGCGCCACCAGGTTGATCCAGGGGCCGGCCTGGAGCACCGCGCCTCGCTCGTCGGCGGCGAGCAACCGATCGTAGGAGACATCCTGCCAATCCGTCTCGTAGACGCGCTCACCGTCGTGGTCGACGCGGTGCAGGCCCGAGCCCTCGAGCCACCACACCGCTTCGTCGCGGCCCCAGCGGGCCTGGTGGTCGTCGGGCACGCTGTGCACGAACGGCTCCACGCGGGCTGGGGCGGACCGGAGGTCCAGCAGGTGGTACCCCCCTGTGTTGTCGCGGAGGACGAGGCGTGCTCCGCTGATCCCGATCACGGAGCCCGTCAGCCTCAACTCGGGCGCCAGCGGCGCTCCGATCCGGTCCTCGCCGAGGTCGAGGACCATCAAATAGTCGTAGCTAGTGTCCCGCCGCCGTACCTCGAGCGGTCGGTCGTCGAGCCACACCAGGGTCGTAGAAGCGGTGCCGACGCCGGCATAGACCTGGTCGGTGCGGAGGCCGGGTGCGGACGAAAGCGAGCCGCTGAGGATCGCGGCGACCGCCGGATCGTCGGAGGCGGCGTGGGTGGGTGTTGCCCAGGTGGGGATCGGGGTCAGGGTCGTCGTGACCGCGAGGGCGATCGCGCCGCTGCCGAGCGTCGCCGTGACCCGACGACCACTCGCCCCTGCGGCGCCGGCGCCGGCGCCGGCGGGCCAGCGGTGCACCCCGACGACACCGATCATCGCGACGAGGAGTCCGACCACGGTGGTGATCAGCCCGGCAGCGGGAGGCTGGTCGGGTCCGGTCAGCCGCACGCCGACGTGGACCGCGGCGCCGACGCCGGCCAGGCTCGACACCACGGTGAGACCGAGCCCGACGTCGCGAGCCCTCCGGCGCATCACGACGGTGAGCAGGGCTGCAACGGCGGTCGTGGCGACGAGGACCCGTACCGCGGTCACCTCGGGCATGGCCAGTCCACCGACCGACCAGTCGCGGCGTTCCGATTCGATCCGCAGCCAGTCCAGTGACAGACCGGTCACGGCGACGGAGACGCCGGTGCCAAGGGTCAGCCAAGCGAGGGTGGTGGCGATGGGTTCGGTCGCCGGGCGCCCGGTGGCGACGGCGACGACGACGATCAGCAACCCGGCGGCGACGATGGTCGGGCCGGTCGGGCTGGGCCCTCGCAGCAGCGACCACCAGATGACGCCGACCAACGTGCCCGTGGCGGGCGTCAGGACGCGAATCCGTCCAAAGGGTCGCGACGCAGACGATCTCCAGGAGCGGGCCATGTCCGTCGGGACGGCGAGCACGAACAGGATGGCGGCGACCGCAGCCACGGTGGCCCCGATCGGTGGCCACGCCTCGGCTCGATCCGACATCCGGGGGGCGGTCAGCGGCCACCATGGGACCACCAGCCCGATGGCGACCAGGAGCAGACCCGCGATCGTCCAACGTGAGAAGCGCCAGCGGTCCATCGGCGCTCAGACGCAGCCGGGGCGTCGACGGTTCCCCGCCCCGTCCCTCGCCCTCGAGATCGCGATCACGGCGACCTTCGGGGGGGCGACCTGACGGTACGCGACATCGCCGAGGGTCTCGGGCTGTCGTCGGGCACCGTCCACCCGAACCGGGGTTACTGGGGTGGTGGTTGGGCGCCGCGGATGAGTCGGCCGGGGGTGGCGCCGGTGGATTCGCCGTTCGTGCGGATCTCGGTGCCGGCGACGATGGTGTGGAGGTAGCCGTCGGCGCGCTGGAGGA
>JBKEAH010000311.1:0-5486 GCA_047972065.1 Desertimonas sp. | reverse complement strand
AGCCCGACGCCACCCTGCCGATGCAGCTGGCCACCCGACCCGGGATGATGATGAGCCCGGCGTTCATGGAAGACCCCAACGTCGACACCCAGGCGGTCGGCACCGGGCCGTTCATGCTGGTCGACTTCCGACCCGACGATCGAGGGGTCTACGAGCCCAACCCCGACCACTGGAACCCCGACTACGCCCGGCTCGCGACGCTCGAGATCCACAACCTCCCCGACCAGATCACCCGGTTGAACGCATTGCGCAGCGGTCAGATCGACTGCTGCCCGATCGGTGTCGACCAGATCGGCGAGATGGAGGGCAACGGGGCGTTCAACACCGAGATCTTCGAGACGATCGAGACGTACCACTTCCAGCCCGACCGCACGAAGGCCGAGTTCGGCAACGCACTGGTGCGCCAGGCGATGAGCCACGCCATCGACCGCGAGGCGATCGTGGCCGGGGTCATGTCCGGGCACGCGACGGCCGCCACCCAGTGGGTGGCGCCCAACACCGCGTACTACGTCGACGATCTCGGCGACTCGACCGTCTATGACGTCGAGCGCGGCCGCGAGCTGATGGCCGAGGCCGGGCTCGAAGACGGCTTCAGCTTCACCGCCGGTGTGTCGGTACAGCCGATCTTCGTCCAGCTCGCCGAGGTGCTCCAGAGCATGTTCGCCGAGATCGGCATCACGATGAACGTCGAGCAGTCCTCGAACCTGGCCGACACGTTCTTTGTCCAGAACGGCGTCGACGGGATCGTGTCGCCCTACCCCGGACGTATCGACCCCACCGAGACGACGCAGGTCTACTTCAACGACGAGAGCTTCTCGAACCCCGGCCGGCAGATCGACCCCGAGGTCACCGAGGCCTACGACGCGGCGATGATCCCCTCCGATGATCGTGAGGCGGCGATCGAGGAGCTGGTCCGGGCGATCGACACGTCGATGCCCAACATCCCGATCCTGTACCCCAGCCTCGGGCTGTCGGCGACACCCAACGTGCAGGGGCTCACCTGGTATCGCTCGGGCCACATCGAGTTCGCCGGCGTCACGATCGAGTCCTGATCACCGCGCTCAGGCGCGCCAATCGGCCACCGCACCGGCGATCACTCCCGCAAACACGACATCACCCGCGTCGGTCGGGTGCACACCATCGCGCAGCAGGTCGCTACCCATCGCCACCTGATGCCAGCCGGCGATGGTCGCCTCGCCGCGTTCGCCAAGGCGGGCCCGCAACGCCGCGTTGAACACCTCGGAGCCACCGTCGTCGCCGACGACGTGGACGTCGACCCACACCAGCGGCACGTGTTCGGGCAGCTCGGCGAGCAACCCGTCGATCATCGCCGCGGCGCGTTCGCCGTCGTCGAGCGAGAACACGTCGTTGGTCCCGAGGGCGACCACGTAGAGGTCCGGCTCGGTCTCACGGACCCGCCGGACCGCCGCGATCCCGCTGTCGACGCTGTGGTCGACGGTGGTGCGCCGACCCGATCGGGCGTCGACAGCCAGCACGCTCACCCCGATGTCGGCCAGTGCCTCGCGCACCTCGGGCTCGGCCCCGACGGTGATCGAGTCGCCGATCACGGCGACGGTGTCGATGGATGGCGCCACCGGAACGAGCACCGATGTCGTCGTGGCGGTCCCTGCGGTCGGGGTGGGCGACGCGCCACACGAGGCGGTCGCCACTCCGGTGATGACGACGGCGACGGCGCCCAGGCGACGGATCATCAGGGGATTCTGGCCCAACGGTGCGCGCCGGCGGTGGAGCCGTCACCCGACGTGGCCCAGCGCCACCGCCGCGAACGTCAGCGCTGCCAAGGTCTCGGCATCGGTGATCTCGCCCGCGCCGACCATCGCCCACAGCCGCGGCCACGACACCAGTTGGATGCCGACGATGCCCTCCTCGTCGGCGCCGTCGCCGGTACCGACGCGACGCACCCCGCGGGCGACGACGACGTGCTCGGGCGCCCGGCAGACGCCGTTGAGCGCGTTCATGCGCCCGACCTCGGACCAGTCCTCGGCGTCGAGGCCGGTCTCCTCGCGCAGCTCACGGCGGGCGGCGATCAGCGGCGCTTCACCGTCGGTGCCGCCCGCTGGTACCTCCAAGGATCGCCCCACCGTGTATCGGTCGACGTCGACCAGCACCACCTCGTCGGCGTCGGTGATCGCCACGACGAACACCGAGGGCTGTCGAATCTCGACGACCCCGTAGATGCCATCGTCGCCGTCGGGTCGCACGACCTCGTCCTCGTGCACGCGGATCCAACGGTTCTCGTAGCGCACGGTCGACGATCGCGTCCGCCATCGCTCGATGCGATCGCCAGGGTCGCTCATCGCCCCTGCATCCGCGCCGCGACGGCCTGATGGGCGCGGAGCCGCTCGTCGAGGCCGGCGTGCACCAGCATCCCGTCGCGTACCACGAGCCGTCCGTGGACGATGGTGTGCCGAGCGAACACGGGCCCCGAGCGCAACCATCCCTCCACCGGATCGCCGATCACGCCGGCGTAGACGGGGCCGGTGAGCGGCCACACGGCGACGTCGCCGACAGCGCCGATCGTCAGCTCGCCCAGCTCTCCGGCGCGACCCAGACAGGCGGCGCCGCCGCGGGTCGCCATCGTCAGCGCCATGCGCGCCGTCGCAGCCGCCGCACCGTCGCGCAGCTTGGCCAGCAACATCGCCTGACGGGCCTCCAGCCACAGCGATGCCGCGTCGGCCGATGACGACCCGTCGACGCCGAGCCCGACGTGGACTCCGGCGGCGCGGAGCGCGACGACCGGGGCGACCCCCGACGAGAGGATGAGGTTGCTCGAGGGACAGTGGGCGACGCCGACCCCGGCCCGGCCGAGACGGGCGACCTCGCCGGGGTCGGGCATCACGCAGTGCGCCAGCCAGGCCCGGTCGGTCAGCCAGCCGGTTCGCTCGAGATACTCGGTGGGTCGGCAGCCGAAGGTGGCGACCGAGAACTCGTCGTCCTCGGCGTTCTCGGCGAAGTGCGTGTGCAGCCGGACGTCGAGCCGTTCGGCCAGCGCGGCCGAACGCACCATCAGCGCTTCGGTGACCGAGAACGGCGAGCACGGGGCCAGCGCGATCCGCACCATCGCGCCGTGCGCCCGGTCGTGGTGGCGGTGCACCGCCGCCTCGCTGGCGGCGAGGATGTCGTCGTCGTCGGCAACTACGTCATCGGGCGGCAACCCGCCGTCCTTCACCGAACGCGACATCGAGCCGCGGGTGGGATGGAATCGCATCCCGAGGTCGCGGGCGGCGTCGATCTCAGCGGCGAGCAGGTCGCCGGCTCCCTTCGGGTGAAGGTAGAGGTGGTCGGTCGAGGTGGTGCAACCCGACAACGCCAGCTCCGCCAGCCCGACCCACGCCGACAGGTAGGCGCCTTCGGTGTCCAACTGCCGCCAGCGTGGGTACAGCGTCTGCAACCAGCCGAACAACGGCTGGCCGGTCATCGGCGGCCAAGCCCGCGTGAGGTTCTGGAACATGTGGTGATGGGTGTTGATCAGCCCCGGTGTCACCAGACAGTCGGTGGCGTCGAGGGTCGTCGACGCCACCGGTGGCCGCCCGTCACCGACGCCGACCACCAGACCGTCGGTGATCGCCACCCACCCGCCGGCGAGCTCGCGCCTGTCGGGGTCCATCGTCGCCACGCACCTCGCGTTGACGATCACGAGGTCGGCGGGTGCGTCGGGACTCACCGTCGTGAACCTAGGACACCCGGCGCGAGCGTGTCAGCGGAGCGAGTCGAGGATGCCGGCGAGATCGTCGACGGTGGTGATGGGATTGACGACGCACCAGCGCAACACCGCCTCGCCCCGCCAGGCGGTCGGCGTGACGAAGCTCGTGCCGGCGACGAGTTGACCGTCGGACCATCGCCGGTAGTCGTCGGCCGACCAGCCGAGCCGACGGAACACCACCACCGACAGCTCGGGTTCGAGGACCAGCGCCACGTGGTCGGCGGAACGGACCAGCTCGGCACCGGCGTGGGCGACGCGCAACGTCGTCTCGATCGCCTCGGCGTAGGCGTCGGTGCCGTGGGTGGCCAGGCTGAACCACAACGGCAAACCCCGCGCCCGGCGCGACAGATGATGGGCGTAGTCGCTGGGATTGAACTCGTCGTCGACCGCGTCGTTCTGCGGCAAATCCCCGATTCGGGACGGCGGCGCCTCCAGACGCTTCTCCGCCCGCATCGAACCCAACTCGTCGACCCCGTCGTTCTGCGGCAAATCCCCGATTCGGGACGGCGGCGCCTCCAGACGCTTCTCCGCCCGCATCGAACGCGCGTGCAATACGTCGAGGTACTCGGCGTGTTGGGTGTGCGCTTGGCGGGCGATCTCGGGGTCGCGGTACACGAGCGCACAGCTGTCGAAGGGGGCGAACAGCCACTTGTGCGGATCGACGATGAGGCTGTCGGCACGCTCGATCCCGGCGAAGTGATCACGTACGCTCGGTGCGACCAACGCGGCGCCCCCGTAGGCCGCGTCGACGTGAAACCAGGTGCCCAGCCCGGCCGCCGCATCGGCGGCAGCGGCGAGGTCGTCGACGACGCCGGCGTTGGTGGTCCCGGCGGTGGCGACGAGGGCGAACAACCGCTGGTGATCCTCGGTGGTGAGATCCTCGGTCGTCCGGCGGAGCGCACCGGCGGTCATCCGGCCGTCGTCGCCGACTGGCACCAACACCACGTCGGCGTCCATCGCCCGGGCCGACTGGGCCACCGAGGAATGCGCCCCCTCCGAGGCGACGATCAGCCCCCGGGTGCGGTCATGGCGGCCCGCCGCCCGCTGACGCCACCGCCAGCGGGCGGCGATCAAGGCGCTCAGGTTGCCGCCGGTGCCGCCGCTGACGAACACCCCGGCCGCTTCGACGGGCAGACCGGCCAGGTCGGCGATCCAGCGCAACGCCTCGTTCTCGGCGAACACCGCGCCTCCGCCTTCCAACCACGACCCGGCGTAGATGCTCGACGCCCCGACGACCAGGTCGAACAGGATCGCCGCCTCGGTCGGTGCGGCCGGGACGAAGGACAGAAACCGCGGGTGGTCGATCGAGATGCACGCCGGGGCCAGCACGTCACCGAAGATCCGCAACGCCTCCAACCCGCCGATGCCCCGGGGCGTGATCGTCCCGCCGGCCATCGCCCGCAGCTCGGCGGCGGTCCGTGGGCCATCGAGCGGGGGCGGGTCCATCCGCAACCGGTCGACCGCATAGCGCACGATCGCCTGGGTCAGCACCTCGGTCGAGGTGTCGTGGTGGTGCATGACCCGCCGGTGTGGGCCGGGTCAGTCGTCGAGACCGAGAAGCTCGCTGCCCTCGAAGCGCTCGTCGGCGTCGCGGCCCAGCGCGAACCCGAGGATCGCCGAGGCGACGCCGCCGCTCATCAACACCACCACGGGGATGAGCGCGAGGGCGAGGACGATCAGCACGACACCGGCCATAGACCGGCGACTGTACCGCGCTAGCGCAGCGCGGCGGCCATGCCACGCTCGACGGCCTCGATCAGCT
>JBKEAH010000288.1:0-5999 GCA_047972065.1 Desertimonas sp. | reverse complement strand
TCTTGGCCCGTTCGATGTTGAGCTTGACGGCCTCGGCGTTGAAGGCCTCGCCGTCGGTGAACGACACGCCCTCGCGCAAGGTCATCTCGAAGGTCTGCTCGTCGACGAAGTCCCACTCGGTGGCCAGACCGGGCTGCGGCTCGGCGTCGGGTGTCTGCCAGATGAGGCGTTCGTAGACCGGCGCGAGGTAGTTCTGGTCGTAGCCGTTGGAGGAGCGGTGCGGGTCGAAGCGGGTGGTGATGTTCGCGGCGCCGTAGCGCAGCGTGCCCGACGGTGCCGCCGACCGCGGCGATCGGACGGCGCGCCGGGACGGTGCCGGCGCCGCCGCGGCGACGTTGGTGCCGAGTCCGGCGGCGAGCGCGCCGGCGAAGAGCCCGAGGGTCTGACGGCGGTTGAAGCGGGGTGAGGGGTTCGCCATCGCGTCGACGGTAGGAGTCCGATCGGACGGGACCCGAGTCGAGCTGACGTCGGTGTCAGCTTTCCCAGCGTGATTGGCCGAACCGGTACCCGACCGATCGGACGGTCTGGATGAACCCGGCGTGCTCCTCGCCGAGCTTGGCTCGGAGGCGGCGGACATGGACGTCGACGGTGCGGGCACCGCCGTAGTACTCGTATCCCCAGACCCGGTTGAGCAGCACCTCGCGGGTGAACACCTTGCCCGGGTTCTGGGAGAGGAACTTGAGGAGCTCGTACTCCATGTACGTGAGATCGAGCGGGCGTCCGGCGATCGATGCCTGGTAGGTCTCGAGGTTGAGGGCCAGCTCGCGGTACTCGATGGTGTCGGGGCGGCTGCCGCCGCCGACGTGCCACAGCAGATGCCGGACCCTCGCCTCCAACTCGGCGGGGTGGAACGGCGCCAGGCAGAAGTCCTCGAACAGCTCGTCACGCATGTCGAGGTCGCCGAGCTGTCCTCCGGTGACGAGAGCGAGGATCGGCGGGGTGCCGGGGTCCTTGCGTCGGATCGTCCGGGCGAAGGCCCACGCGTCGGCGGGATGCTCGGTGGCGTCCAGCACCGCCCCGGCCCATCCCGCCGACGGCTCGCCGTCGGTCGCGTCGTCGATCGAGCGCACCGCCTTCCAGCGATAGCCGGCCAGATCGAGGGTGCGAGCCAGGTCGGGCGATATCGGGTCGGCGAACACGACGATCACGCCGTCGGCGTCTGCGCTGGTCATGGTCGGTCCACGGGCTCTTCTAGATCGACCGGAGGTAGCGGTCGACCTCGAAGGTCGACACGTGGGTCTTGTAGGCGCGCCATTCCGAACGCTTGTTGCGCAGGAACCACTCGAAGATGTGCTCGCCGAGTGCGTCGCGGACCAGCTCGGACTGCTCCATCACCCGCAGGGCGTCCGACAGCGATTGGGGGAGCTGCTCGATCCCCAGCTTGCCCAACGTCTCGTCGCCCATCTCGAAGAGATTGGCGTCGGCCTCCTCGGGCAGTTCGTAGCCCTCGGCGACGCCGCGCATCCCGGCGGCGAGGATGACGCTGAAGGCCAGGTACGGGTTGCACGCCGGGTCGGGCGAGCGGTATTCGACGCGCGTCGCCGTCGGGTTGCCGCGTTTGGCGATCGGGATCCGGATCAGCCCGCTGCGGTTGTTGCGAGCCCAGCTGACGTGCACCGGGGCCTCGAACCCGGGCACGAGGCGCTTGTAGCTGTTGACCGTCTGGTTGGTGATCGCGGTGATCTCACCGGCGTGACGCAGCAGCCCGGCGACGAAGGACTTCGCCAACGGCGAGAGCCGATAGTCGTCGTCGGCGTCGAAGAACGCGTTGTCGTCACCCCGGAACAACGACACGTGGGTGTGCATGCCCGATCCCTGGACGCCCTCCAGCGGTTTGGGCATGAAGGTGGCGTGCACGCCTTGGGTGGCGGCGATCTCACGCACCGTCAGCCGGAAGGTCATCACCGCGTCGGCCATCGACAGCGCATCGGTGTGGCGCAGATCGATCTCCTGCTGGCTTGGTGCGTCCTCGTGGAAGCTGTACTCGACGGGGATGCCCATCGCCTCCAACGTGCGGATCGTCTGCTTGCGCAACGTGCCGGTGACGTCGGTGGTGGTGAGATCGAAGTAGCCGCCGTCGTCAAGCGGTCGCGGGCGCTCGCCCGGCTCGGGCGGGTCGAAGTAGAAGAACTCGATGTCGGGGGCGACGTAGAACGTGAGGCCCTGGTCATGCGCGGCACGGACGTGCCGACGAAGCACCTGACGGGGGTCGCCCTCGAACGGGGTGCCGTCGAGGCGGTTGATATCGCAGAAGATCCGCGCCTCGGGGGTCTTGGGGTCGCCCCAGGGCAACAGCTCGAACGTGTCGGGGTCGGGGACGGCGAGGACGTCGGCTTCCTGGATCCGCGAGAACCCGTCGATCGAGGACCCGTCGAAGGTCATACCGTCGTCGAGAGCGTTCTCCAGCTCGGCCGGGCTGATGGCGAAGCTCTTGAGGTTGCCGAGGATGTCGGTGAACCAGAGCCGGACCAACCGAACGCCACGCTCCTCGACCGAACGCAGGACATAGGCCCGCTGTTGTTCGTTCACGTCCGTCACCCCTCAAGTCTGGCGCGCCGACGGCGCCCGGCAAAGCGACGTGGGGAGAGTGCCCGCACGGAGCGCTCCCCCCACGTGCCGATCACATCGCGCCGCAGACGGTGTCGACCATCAGGCGGGTGACCACGTAGGGGTCCATGTTGGCGTTGGGGCGGCGATCTTCGAGATAGCCCTTGCCTTCCTGATGGACCTGGAGCGGGATGCGGATCGACGCGCCCCGGTCCGACACGCCGTAGCTGAACTTGTCCCAACGGGCGGTCTCGTGGTGGCCGGTCAGGCGGTCCTCGATGCCGTGGCCGTAGTTGGTGACGTGGAGCTCCCACTTCTTGCCGAGGGCCTTGCAGCCCGCCTCGATGTAGGCGTAGCCGCCGTCCTCGCGCATCTCCTTGGTGGAGAAGTTGGTGTGGGCTCCGGCCCCGTTCCAGTCGCCCTTCATCGGCTTGGGCTCGAGCGTCGCCGTGACGTCGAAGTCCTCGGCGGTGCGGTACAGCAGCCAGCGGGCGAGCCACAGCTGGTCGGCGACTTCCAGCGGCCCGAGCGGGCCGACCTGGAACTCCCACTGGCCGATCATCACCTCGGCGTTGATGCCCGAGAGACTGAGCCCGGCGGCGAGGCAGTTGTCGACGTGGGCCTCGACGATGTCACGACCGAAGATCTCATCGGCGCCGACACCGCAGTAGTAGCCGCCCTGGGGGGCCGGGAAGCCGCCGACCGGGAAGCCGTAGGGGCGGCCGTCCTTGAAGAAGGTGTACTCCTGCTCGATGCCGAACAGGCACTCGTGCTTGGCGTACTTCTTGGCGCTCTTGGCGAGCGCGGCCCGGGTGTTGGACGGGTGGGGCTTGCCGTCGGCGGTGTACACCTCGCACATCACCAGTCGGTCGTTGCCACCCCGGATCGGGTCGGGGCAGTCGAACACCGGCTTGAGGATGCAGTCGCTGCGGTCGCCGGTGGCCTGGTTGGTGCTCGAACCGTCGAAGCCCCAGTTCGGCAGGTCGGCGCCGTCGGGCAGGATCTTCGTCTTCGAGCGCAGCTTGGCGGTCGGCTCGGTGCCGTCGATCCAGATGTACTCAGCCTTGTAGACCACGGGAGTCCTCTCTCTTCGTCTCACGGGCGGGCCGCGATGACACGGTGGTGGGCACGACGGTACGGGCCGCGAAGGACCCTCGGTGCCCGGTCAGGCTGGCGGGACGCCGTTGCCCCGCCATTGCCCCATTGTGAACGGTGTGTTACGGCGACCTGGCAGCGGGCCCCCTCCGCCGGCTCAGTACGCCGGGTCGTCCCAGTAGGGGTAGTTGGGCGGCAGGTCCTCGGTGGGGCTGGTCGTCCAGTTCGGTTCCCGCTTCTCGAGGAAGGCCATGACCCCCTCGCGGGAGTCGGCGGTGCGCCCGAAGTGGTAGATCGCGTCGCTGTCGGCGCGGTGCGCGGCCATCGGGTGGTCGGCACCGAGCATGTGCCACAGCAGCCGGCGGCTGACCGATGCCGCAGCCGGAGCGGTGCCCGACGCCATCTCGGCAGCCAGCGCCTTGGCCACCGCGAGGACCTCACCGGCGGGATGAACGCTGCGCACCAGTCCGGCGGCCAGGGCGTCGTCGGCGCGGAACACACGAGCGGTCAGCACCCACTCCAGCGCCTGGCTGATGCCGACGATGCGCGGCAGGAACCAGCTCGATGCACCGTCGGGGGCGATGCCCCGCCCGGCGAAGGGGAAGCTGAGCTTGGCGTGGTCGGCGAGGATGCGCACGTCCATCGGCAGGGTCATCGTCAGCCCGACGCCGACCGCCGAGCCGTTGATCGCTCCGATCACCGGCTTGCGCGACTCGAAGATGCGCAGCACGGCGATGCCCCCACCGTCGCGTGGGGCCCGCGGCGGTGGGCCACCGTCGGCGGCCCCGGCGCGCTTGTCGAGGTTGAAGGTGTCGGCCCCGCTGCTGAGGTCGGCGCCGGCGCAGAAGGCGCGGCCGGCACCGGTGACGATCACGGCCCGCACCGCATCGTCGGCGTCGGAGCGGTCGAACGCCGCGCAGAGCTCCTGCATCATCGTGCCGGTGAACGCGTTGAGGTGGTCGGGTCGATCGAGGGTGATGATCGCGGTCGAGCCTTCGACCTCGTAGGTCAGCTCGGTGAAGTCGTCGGTGTCGGCCATCGCGCCGACGGTAGGGAGCCGACCGTCATCGGACCGCATCGGGCGAGGCCGCGTCCGACGGGTTGGCACCCGTCGTCGGCCGGGGACGGGCAGTAGCGTCGCCGCCATGACCGTGGTCAGGGTCGCGCTCGCCCAGCTCAACCCGCTTGTCGGGGATCTCGACGGGAATGCCAAGAAGATGGCCGAGGCCTACGGGCAGGCCGACGCGGCCGGCTGCGACGTGATCGCCTTCCCCGAGCTGTCGGTCACCGGCTACCCACCCGAGGACCTGGTGCTCAAGCCCGGCTTCGTCGCCGACAACGAACGGGTGCTCGCCGAGTTCGCCGCCACCACCGGTGACTGCGCGGCGGTGGTCGGCTACGTCGAGGAGGATCGGGACCTGTTCAACGCCGCCGCGGTCTGTGTGGGCGGGGAGATCGTCGGCACCTACCGCAAGCGGCTGCTGCCCAACTACGCGGTGTTCGACGAGGCGCGGTACTTCACCCCGGGCAACGAGACCGACCCGCTCGAGCTCTACGGGATCGCCGGGATCAAGATGGGCATCTCGATCTGCGAGGACATCTGGAGCCCCGACGGCCCGCTGGCGGTGCAGGCCGACGGGGGTGCCGAGCTGGCGCTCAACATCAACGCCTCGCCGTACCACCGTGGCAAGGCGGCGGCGCGCGAGCGGATGCTGGCCACCCGGGCCGCCGATGCCCATTCGGCGCTGGTCTATGTCAACCAGGTCGGCGGGCAGGACGAGCTGGTGTTCGACGGGTGCTCGTTGGCCTTCGACGCCGAGGGCAACCTGCTGGCCCGCGGTCCCCAGTTCGTCGAGGACCTGCTGATCGTCGACGTGCCGGTCCCGCCGGTGTATCGCCAGCGCATCCTCGACCCGCGGGGACGCATCTCGCAGCGGTCGCTGCCGCTGATCGTGGTCTCGGACTCCTCGCGCGCCGACGAGCCGTCGGCGCCGACCGTCGCTGCCCACCTCGATCCGATCGCCGAGCTGTACGACGCACTGGTGCTCGGCACCCGCGACTACTGCACCAAGAACGGGTTCGCCGACGTGGTGATCGGGCTCTCCGGTGGTGTCGACTCCACCCTGGTGGCGGTCATCGCCGCCGACGCGCTGGGCGCCGACCACGTCCACGGGGTGTCGATGCCGTCGCGCTACTCGTCGGACCACTCCCGGTCCGACGCCGAGACACTGGCCGAGAACCTCGGGTTGGACTACCGCACGATCTCGATCGAGCCCGCCTTCTCGGCCTATCTGGAGATGTTGGCGCCGAGCTTCGAGGGGCGCGAGCCCGGCCTCACCCAGGAGAACATCCAGTCG
>JBKEAH010000251.1:0-2020 GCA_047972065.1 Desertimonas sp. | reverse complement strand
GTCCTGATGGTGCAGACCGACACCGCCTCGTCGGTCCGCAACGACGTCGCCGCCATCCGCCGGGCGATCGACGACGTCGGCCACCCGGCGTTGTTGATGGTCGACGCCATCGCCTCGCTCGGCTGCGAGCGCTTCGAGATGGACGACTGGGGCGTGGACGTGACCATCGCCGCGTCGCAGAAGGGGCTGATGACCCCGCCGGGTCTCGGCTTGGTGTGGGCCGGGCCGCGGGCGCTGGACGCCCGCGCCAACGCCGGGCTGTGCACGCAGTACTGGGACTGGAACTTCCGCTCCGAGGAGGGACCGATCTACTACCGGTTCTGCGGCACACCGCCGGTCTCGCATCTCTATGGCCTGCGCGAGGCCCTGCGGATGATCGCCGACGAGGGTCTGGAGGCCCGCTGGGCCCGCCATCGCGTGCTGGCGGACGCGGTCCGCGCCAGCGTCGAGGCGTGGTCCAGCAAGGGCGGCATCGACTTCCACGCTCGACACCCCGAACAGCGGGGTGACTCCGTGACGTCGATCGCGACCGGTTCGATCGATGCCGTCGGGTTGTCGGCGATGTGCCGCGACGAGCTCGGCGTCACGCTTGGTGTCGGGCTGGGACCGCTCGAGGGTCGGGGGTTCCGGATCGCTCACATGGGTCATGTCAGCCCGTCGATGGTGATGGGGGTGCTCGGCGTGGTCGAGACGGCCCTGGTGCGGATGGGCGCGCCGCTCGGTGACTCGGGCCTCGCGGCGGCCGCCCGGGTCCTCGCGGCCGGCGCCGGCTGAGCTGCACCGTTTCCGTCGGCCGGTCGTGGCGACCCAATGGGAGGGTGTGGACACGTACCGAACAACGAGCGCGGCAGCGGTAGGGTCCGCGGCGGCGGGCGCCGACAGACGAGGTGGACACAGGTGGTACGACGGGTTCGGCGCACGCTCGTGATCGGCGCCCTGCTGGCCGCCACCGCCGCGGCGTGCGACGACGGCGGTTCCTCGACCGGGTCCACCGACGCCGGCGAAACGCTGCCACCGGTGACCCGGCCGCCCGACACCGCGTCACTTCCGACCGAGGCGCCCACCACCGCGTCGACGTCGAGCACGGTGATCTCGTCGACCACGACCACGATTGCGGCGACCTCGACGACGACCCGGGAGGAGGCCGACGAAGCGCTCCGCCGACAGATTGCGGCCGACTTCTTCGTGAACGTCGCCGTGGTGGACGCGATCGTCGCCAACCCCTCCCTCGACGGCGTCGACGCCCGCCTCGCTGAGCCGTTCGAACCCGGATCGGCGGCGTTCGTTTCACAACGCGAGTTCATTGAGGACCTCGTCGCGACGGGAGACGTGGTGATCCGTAACGAGCCCGATCTCGTGAGCGTTGCCGTGGAACGCATCGACCTGGTGGGTGCCGCACCGTATACGGAGGCCGTCGTCACTGCTTGCGAGGTCGGGAACCGCCGACGCGTGACCCCGGCCGCGAACTCGCCGACCGGTCAGGAGATCCAGACCGCAGGTACCGGCCAGTTGTTCGTATTGAGATACCACGAGCCCGTACGGCTCTCCGCACACGGGTGGGTGAGTTACCAGAGCCCGCGGGAGGCGCAAAGTTACGAAGGGGTTCAAACATGCCCGCCCGAGTAGCGGCGGCGTCCATCCTGCTGCTGCTCTTGGGTCAGGCGTGGGCGACCACACCCTCAGCGGTCGCCCAGGGATGCCGGACGGCGACGATCATCAACGACATGGGTCGGGAGGTCACGGCAACCGTCTGTGATGAGCCGGAGCCTTCGCCGGCGCCTCCGCCGCCTCGGCCGTCGCCGGGTGGTGGTGATGGCGGGCACCGTGAGTGTGGGTGGGAGCCGGTGTCGCCACGGCAGGTCCGGGAACCATTGTTCACTCCGACCGAGGTGTTGAGCGTCAACACGTGCACCGGCGCCCAGGAGTGGGTCATCGAGCGGCTCGAAGGGCTCCGGGCCACCCGACCAGCACCACCACCAACACCGCAAGATCTGATCCCCAGCGCCTTCGCCAGCGTCGA
>JBKEAH010000244.1:0-9646 GCA_047972065.1 Desertimonas sp. | reverse complement strand
GCGCCGAGGTCGTCCTCAACGAGAGCTTCAACGTGGTGCTCGCCCGCTCGCCCGAGGCCACCGGTGAGGTGGTGACGATCAAGGAGCTGCTCGACGACGGGGTGCGGGCGCTGGTGGTCGGTCGCGCCGACGAGGAGCGGGTGTGTGAGCTGGCCAGCCCGCTGCGTGGCACCCACCTACGTCCGGGCGACTCGATGCGGCTCGACGTGCGCTCGAACCTGCTGCTGGAGAAGCTGCCGCGGCCCGAGGTCGAGGACCTGTTGCTGGAGGAGGTGCCCGACATCGCCTACTCCGACATCGGCGGGCTCGACGACCAGATCGAGCAGATCGCCGACGCCGTCGAGCTGCCGTTCCTGCATCAGGACCTGTTCGCCGAGCACCGGCTGCCGGCGCCCAAGGGCATCCTGCTCTACGGTCCGCCGGGCTGCGGCAAGACGCTGATCGCCAAGGCCGTGGCCAACAGCCTGGCCAAGAAGGTCGCCGCCAAGACCGGCGACGAGAAGGGTCGCAGCTACTTCATCAACATCAAGGGCCCCGAGCTGCTCAACAAGTACGTCGGGGAGACCGAACGCCAGATCCGGCTGGTGTTCCAGCGGGCGCGCGAGAAGAGCGAGGAGGGCTGGCCGGTCATCGTCTTCTTCGACGAGATGGACTCGATGTTCCGCACCCGGGGTTCGGGGATCAGCTCGGACATGGAGTCGACCATCGTGCCGCAGCTGTTGGCCGAGATCGACGGTGTCGAGGGCCTGCGCAACGTGATCGTGATCGGCGCGACCAACCGAGAGGTCCTGATCGACCCGGCGATCCTGCGTCCCGGCCGGCTCGATGTGAAGATCAAGATCGAGCGTCCCAACGCCGAGGCGGCCCGGCAGGTCTTCTCGCAGTACCTCACCGACGAGATCCCGATCGCCCCCGGTGCCGAGGTGCCGGCGATGATCGACGCCACCGTCGCCGAGATGTACCGCGACGACGAGGCCAACCGGTTCCTCGAGGTCACCTACGCCAACGGGGACAAGGAGATCCTCTACTACAAGGACTTCGCGTCGGGCGCGATGATCGAGAACATCGTGCGCCGGGCCAAGAAGCTGGCCATCAAGCGGGTGATCCAGGGCGGCGAGCGCGGGGTCTGCACCGACGACCTGATCGCGTCGATCAAGCAGGAGTACAAGGAGCACGAGGACCTGCCCAACACGACCAACCCCGACGACTGGGCGAAGATCTCGGGCAAGAAGGGCGAGCGGATCGTGTTCATCCGCACCCTGGTCAACGAGGGCAAGACCGAGGACCCCACCGGCGGCCGCGCCATCGAACGCGTCGCCACCGGCCAATACCTGTAGCGCCCGGGCCGACCCGCCGGCCGGGCCCGGCGATCACAGCAGCCGAATCGACACCGACAGCTTCATCGCTCGCGCCGTCGGCCACCCGCGATCGGTCGTGATCAGGCGGTCGGCGTTGGAGTGTTCGGCGGTGGCCAGGACCAGCGCGTCCGGCAGCTTGAGCGAACGCTGCCGTGCCCGAAGCACGGCTGCTCGCGTGGCGATCTCCTCGTCGAGCGCGACGACCGACACCGGCAGCCGGTCGATCAACGACCTCACGACGGCCACCGCCTTTGGGCCACGCCGCGCCGGGCCGACCAGGCACTCGGCCAGCGCCGATGCCGCGAGCCCGAGCCGATCGGCGTTGTCGAGCGCCTCGGCCAGCGCCAAACGCGCGGCGTCGTGGTGGCCATCGTCGCCGTCCAGGAAGGCGATGAGGACGCCGGCGTCGAGGTGGGTCAGTCCCATTCGGAACGGAGCTCGCCCAACTCACCGGCGCGGTATGTGCCGGTCAACGCGCCGGCGAACTCCGCGACGATGTCGTGCTCGCGTTCCAAGATGACCCGCCCGGCCCCGTCGGCGTGCGCCACGACGCGGTCACCGATTTCGAGCCCGGCGGCCCGCATGGCGTCGGCCGGGATCGTGATCTGGTGCTTGGAGCTGATCCTGGAGGCCCCCCGTCGCCGTTCCTTTACATTCGCCATGAAGGTAAGGGTAAAGCAATCGGCGGCAGCCGCGACGTTGGCGGTGACATGGGCTCCGTGGGGTCGCATGGATGATGGGAGTCGTGGACGACGCCGAGTGCTACCGAAAGCACGCCGACGAGCTCATCCGCTTCGCCACCGCCTTGGTCGGCCCGGCGCTCGCCGAGGATGTGCTGGGTGCCGCGGTCGCCAAGGCGCTCGCGTCGCCGGCGTGGCCGGCGGTGACGAACAAGCGGGCATACCTGTTCCGATGCGTCGCCTTGTCAGCGCGCCGTGGTCTACCTGACCTACTGGGTCGACCTCGGACGCGACGAGGTGGCGGCGATCGTCGGCGCGTCGCATCGAACCGTCGAACGGGGAGCTCGAACGAGCCCGGCACACCCTCGGGAGGAGGCTGTGATGAACGCCACCGACGAGCAGATCCGATCGTTCCTCGCACGGCTCGACGACGCATCGCCGATGGCGCCGCCACTCGACGAACTGCTCGCCAACCGACCGCGGATCGACCCAGCGACATCACGCCGTTCCCTGGCGACCGCGGCTGCCGCCGTAGTGGTCGCCTTGGGTTTCGGCGGCCTCAGCGTCCTCACCTCCCGCGCAAGCGCGCCGGCCGAGCGGGCACGCGCCACGACGCCACGACCACCCGACTTCCCACGGCTGGCTGTGGGGCCGGCGACCGCCGAAGCGCTCGACCTCAGATTGGTCGGTGGGCAGGACTGTCCGGTGTCCGGCGGTTGGTTCACCTTCCTCAACTACGACGCCGGGGACGACGCGTTCCTCCACGTCAGCGTGACCGTGTTTTCCGGCAGCAGCGACGACCTCGAGTTCGCAACGTGTGACGTCGCCGGGGCCACCGATCATCGGGGCCGCGACGTGCACATCGTCGCCCTCGACCGGTACGCGGAGGTGCTCCGACTCGCCTGGCTCATCGGGCCGGACGAGGTGGCCCTGCTGGAGACGTTCGGTCTGACGGTCGACAGAGCGCTCGAAGTTCTCGACGGTCTGACGCGGCCCAGCCCATCCGAGTGGAACGCACTGTTGACCGAGGTCCCACCCGACGAGTTCGTCTCGACGTCGGAGTCGACGGACGCGATCTGGAACACCTACACCCGCGACGGCACCGCAGCCGTCGAGCGCAACGCGCCACCGATGTCGACGCCGGCGAACGGACGATCGGGATTCTGCCTCGACGCACACGCTGTCGCACCGACGTGACGGCCCCAAGCAGCGGCAGCGCGGCCGAGGCACACCGGTCGGCCGCGGGTCATCGCACGATAAGAACGGTGAGTGCCCCCCTACACCACCCGCCTGCGATTCCTGATCCCGCGGCGTCCGCTACCGCACACCGAGACCGGGGCGCCCCACGTGATCTGGACGAGGTCCGGTCATCCGATCGAGTTGCACATTCGTCCCGGCACCGGCAGCAACCCGGACCATCTCATCCTGATCGTGCGGGGAATCCCTACCGAGGACGACGCCGTCAGCCATGGTGCGTCGGCGAAGGCTGCCCTGATGCGGGCCGGCCTCATCAGCAACGTGCCAATGCTGCTTGGCAACGACACCAGCAGCAGCGGGTTGGCGCCCGCGCTGATCGAACTCGCGCGCGGAGCGTCCGGCATCACGCCTCGACCCGACGTGCACGGCATCGACATCCGCGACGAGACGGACGGACCGTTCTCCACACATCACATGGAGGCGGCAGGCTTCGCGCAGGAGCGGATCGACACGTTCCTCGAGCACCTGGCCGACCCACTCGCCGAGCGTCACCCGAGCTTCGCACCGGACGACCGCCTAGGACTCGCGATCGAGGTGTTCATGGCAGCCAGCTCCGAACGCACTCCTCGCGCCCGATTCCTCGACTTGGTGACGGTGCTGGAGATCCTGGCTGACGCGCAGCCCAGCTCACCAGAGGCCGTCGCGGTCGTGGACGCGGCACTTGAGTTCCTCGAAGCGCACCGCAGTGACATGGACGACGAGGAAGTCAGCTCACTCCGGGGGTCGCTCCGCCGACTCCGGAGCCGCTCGATCAGCCGGTCCGTTCGCGACCTCGCCGCCGACCACGACGTCAACGCCATCGAGGGATACACGGCCGGTGAACTCCGCGACTTCCTCGGCCGCTGCTACACCGTGCGTTCTGAGCTGGTCCATTCGGGTTCAGCATCGAAGGAAACCGACATCGGGCATCTGGCGGGGAGGCTAAGCGCCGTGCTCCGCCACCTCTTGATCGCCCGAGTCGACGGACGGGGTTGAAGAACTTGCTCATCCGACTTGTCGATCGAACGTGTGTTCGATAAGATGTCTCTATGGAGGCGACGGTCGATCGGGTCGAGATGGGGATCGACGCGTTGGCCGGTGTCGATCTCGACGGGTTGACGGACGGGGAGCTCGACTCCGAGTTGGTGGGGCTGATGCGGCTGCGACACCGACTCGATGCCGAGATCGCCCGGCGGGTGCAGCGGTGGGACGCCCGCACCGTGTGGCTGTCCGACGGGTCGCGATCGCCGGCCGCCCGACTGTCGCGTGACGGCCTCGTCTCCCGGCCGGCGGCCGATCGGCTCGTGTCCACCTGTCGTGCGGTCACGGCGATGCCGCGAGCAGCCGAGGCGTGGGCGGCGGGGGACATCGGCAGCGACCACGTCGATCTGCTCCGGCGTGCCGCCGGCGGCGGGAGGGGCGACCTGTTCGCCCGGGACGAGTCGCTCCTCGTCGAGCACTGCGCCACGCTCCGGTTCGCCCAGGCCACCAAGGCGGTGCGCTACTGGTGTCAGCGCGCCGACGCCGAGCTCGGTGCCGACGGCACCCCGCCGCCACCCGAGGTGTACGCCCGCACCGCCGTCTCCTTCCAGGGGTCGGTCTCGGGCGAGTTCCTGCTCGATTCGATCGGTGGTGCCACGTTCACGGCCTGCCTCGAGCGGATCGAGCGCGAGCTGTACCGCCAGGATCAGCGCGACGGTGTCGAGCGCACCACGACGCAGCGGATGGCGGCGGCGATGGTCGAGATGGCGGTGCGCGCCGCCGCAGCACCGCCCGACGCGCGGCGGCCCGAGCCGCTCGTGATGGTGCTGGCGGGGGAGGCGTCCGTCGAAGACATCTGCGAGATGGCCAACGGTGTCGTGATCGATCCCCACCTCGTCGTGCCCTTCCTCGGTCGGGCCGACATTCAGACGATCATCTTCGACGGTGCCGGCCAGCCGATCAGCACGTCGCCCCAACGCACCTTCCGCGGCGCCCTCCGGCGGGCGATCCAGGTGCGCGACCGCCACTGCCAGCACCCGTCGGGCTGCGACGCGCCGATCAGCGAGTGCGACATCGACCACATCATCCCCGATGCGGCGGGCGGGTTGACGGAGCTGACCAACGGTCGGCTGGAGTGCGAACCGCACAACCGCCGTGCCGACCTGCACGACAAGGCCCCGCCGTCGCTGCTCGACGATGCCCGGCATCGGCGGGAGGACGAGGAACGCGAGGCCGTCGCCCTCCGTCATCGACTCGACCATCTCATCGCATTGCGCTCGGCGCGCGATGCCGCCCTCGGTTCGATCTCCCGCCGAGGCTGACCGCGGGGCGCGGCCACACCATGATGTGACGATGCCGTACGCCGCCAACGGGGACTGCCAGCTCTACTACGAGACGTTCGGGAACCCCGACGACCCGGCGCTGTTGATGGTCAACGGGCTGGGCAGCCAGAGCACCAACTACCGCGACGAGTGGTGTCAGCGCTTCGTCGACGAGGGCTTCTTCGTCGTCCGCTTCGACAACCGCGACGTCGGGCTGTCCAGCTCCTTTGCCGACGCGCCGGTCGACGACAAGAACGCCGCCTACCGGTTGACGGACATGGCCGCCGATGCGATCGCCGTGCTTGACGCGCTGGGCATCGACCGGGCCCACGTGATGGGGTTGTCGATGGGCGGGATGATCGTGCAGACGCTGGCGATCGAGCATCCGGACCGTCTGCTGTCGATGACCTCGGTGATGTCGCACACCGGTGAGCGCGAGTACGGCCAACCCGCCCCTGAGGCCTGGGCCCAGCTCACCGCACCGCCGGCGACCGACAAGGAGAGCCACGTCGCCAAACACATCGCCGGGATGCGCATCTGGGGGAGCCCCGGGTTCGCCGACGAGGCCCGCTGGCGCGAGGACGCCGAGCGCTCGTTCGACCGCGCCTTCACCCCCGACGGTACGACCCGCCAGTTCTTCGCCGTCGGCGCCTCCGGCTCGCGCGCCGAGGCCCTGACGTCGGTGACGACGCCGACGCTGGTGATCCACGGCAGCGCCGATGCGCTGATCACGCCCGGCGGCGGTGAGCGCACCGCCGAGCTGATCCCCGGCGCCCGCTTCGAGCTGATCGAGGGCATGGGTCACGACTACCCGCCGCAGCTCTGGGACCGCTGGGTCGCCCTGGTCACCGAGCACGCCCGCGCCGCCGCCGGCTGAGCGCTCGGGGTGCGACGCATACTCGGGTGAGGAGCGGCGGGCGTGGGTAACGTCCGGGGCATGGCGTTGCCCAAGGTCTGCGGGATCGAGACCGAGTACGGCATCGTGGTGCGTGGCGCCGACAACAACCCGGTCTCGGCATCGTCGCTGCTGATCAACGCCTACGTCGCCGCGACCACCCAGCGGGCCGACGGTCGGATCGGGTGGGACTACGACGACGAGCACCCGGCGAATGACGCCCGTGGGTTCTCGCTCGAGGACGTCGTCGCTCCGGAGATCGACACCAACCTCGTCAACGCGGTGCTCACCAACGGTGCCCGGTACTACGTCGACCATGCCCATCCGGAGATCTCGATCCCCGAGGTCACCACGGCGCTCGAAGCCGTCCGTTGGGATCGCGCCGCCGAGGAGATCATCCGTCGCTCGATGACCCAGGCGAACGCCCGGCTCGCCCAACAACACGGCGGGACGCCCGAGGTCAGCGTCTACAAGAACAACTCCGACGGCAAGGGCAACAGCTACGGCTGCCACGAGAACTACCTGCTGGCACGCGAGCTGCCGTTCGGGCGGATCGTTGCCCAGATCACCCCGCACTTCGTCACCCGCCAGGTGTTCACCGGTGCCGGCAAGGTCGGCTGCGAGCTACCCGGGGTCGCCACCTCCGAGGTGCCGTACCAGCTCAGCCAGCGGGCCGACTTCTTCGAGGAGGAGGTCGGGCTCGAGACGACGCTCAAGCGACCGATCGTCAACACCCGCGACGAGCCGCACTGCGACCCGCAGCGCTTCCGCCGTCTGCACGTCATCGTCGGCGACGCCAACATGGCCGAGGTCGCGACGTACCTCAAGGTGGGCACCACGGCGATCGTCCTGGCGATGATCGAAGACGACGCCCTCGGTGAGGACTGGCTGCTCGCCCACCCGGTCCCGGCGATCCGCCAGGTCAGCCACGACCCGACCCTCACCCGCACGATCGCCCTCCGCAACGGTCGTCGAGCGACGGCGTTGGAGGTGCAGTGGGGACTGCTGGAACGGGCGCGCAAGTACGAGCACTCGCACGGTCTGGGCTGTGTGGGCGAGGGCGTCGGGCGCGACGTGTTGCACCGCTGGGAGCGGGTGCTCACCGACTTGGAGCACGACCCTTTCAAGGCGGCCCCGTGGGTCGACTGGGTCGCCAAGCGACGGCTGGTCGACGGGTACGCCGATCGCCACGGCCTGGCACCCGGTGCCGCCGCGCTCAAGGCGATCGACCTCCAGTACCACGACCTACGGCCCGCCAAGGGGCTTGCCGCCCGCGCCGGCCTCGACCGTCTGATCGGCGAGGCCGACGTCATCAGTGCGATCACCGAACCGCCGACCACGACCCGCGCCTACTTTCGTGGCCGCTGCCTGGCCAAGTACGCCGATGCCATCGTGGCGACCAACTGGGACTCGATCGTCTTCGACGTCGGTCGCGAGCCGCTGCGGCGGGTGCCGATGATGGACCCGCTCCGCGGAACCTCCGAGCACGTGGCTAGGTTGATCGACGAGAGTGATCGCGCCGCCGATCTCCTGCAGGCGCTGGGATCGTGACGACGGCAGAAGGAGGCTGAGATGGCCGAGCGGACACACAAGACCAAGCAGACCGGCCGGACCACCGAGACCGACGAGGTCGTGGAGACCGAGGCACCGACCACCGCCAGCGGCGAGAAGCTGAAGGCCGAGCTCGACGACCTGCTCGACGAGATCGACGAGGTGTTGGAGACCAATGCCGAGGACTTCGTGAAGTCGTACGTGCAGAAGGGCGGGGAGTGATCCCGTTCTTCACGCCGGGCGACGACCCCGGCACCGATTTCTCCGAACTGCTCCGACGAGTCACCACGGCACCCGACCCGACGGCGGTGTCGGCGGACGCACTCGGGCCGTTGCCCCACGCCACGACCTGCATCGCGGTGCGCGCCGCCGACGGCGTGGTGATCGCCGGTGACCGCCGGGCCACGGCGGGCAACCTGATCAGCCACCGCTCGATGGACAAGGTCATCGAGACCGACCGCCACAGCGCCGTCGCCATCGCCGGCACCGCCGGACCGGCGATGGAGATGGTCCGGCTGTTTCAGCTCCAACTCGAACACTATGAGAAGGTCGAAGGCAGCGCCCTCAGCCTGGAGGGCAAGGCCAACCAGCTGTCGATGATGCTGCGGGGCAACCTCCAGCAGGCGATGATGGGTCTGGCGGTGGTGCCGATCTTCGCCGGCTTCGATCTTCGCCGTGATGTCGGACGTCTGTGGGCCTACGACGTCACCGGCGGTCGCTACGAAGAGCGCGAGTACGTCGCCACCGGCTCGGGCAGCCTGCACGCCGGCACGGCCGTGAAGATCGGGTTCCGCGACGCCATGGACCGGGCGGTGGCCATCGATCTCGTCTGCCGGGCCTTGTGGGAGGCCGCCGACGCCGACTCGGCCACCGGCGGACCCGATGTGTTGCGGGGGATCTACCCGATCGTCGCCACGATCACCGCCGATGGCTTCCGGCGCGTCGACGACGACGAGCTGGCCGAGCGCTACAGCGCCATCGCCGACCAGCTCCGCGCCCCCCAGCCCGCCCGCCCCAGCGGAGCCGAGATCACATGAGCGGAGTGTCGATGAGCCCAGCGAGCGAAGCGAGCCGGCACGCCGGTCGGCGTGGCCGGGGAACGCAATCATGAACATGCCGTTTTACGTCGCGCCGGAGCAGGTGATGAAGGACCGGGCGGACTACGCCCGGAAGGGCATCGCCCGTGGCCGAGCGCTGGTCGCGCTGCGCTACGACGGCGGGATCGTCATCGTCGCCGAGAACTCCAGCGAGACCCTCCGCAAGGTGTCGGAGATCTACGATCGCATCGCCTTCGCCGGGGTCGGCAAGTACACCGAGTTCGATCAGCTGCGCGTGGCGGGGGTCCGGGCCGCCGATCTCAAGGGCTTCCAGTACAGCCGCGACGACGTCGACGCCCGCAGTCTCGCCAACCAGTACGCGCAGATGCTCGGCCAGATCTTCACCCATGAGATGAAGCCGATGGAGGTCGAGATCCTTGTCGCCGAGATCGGGCTCGGCGCCGACGGCGATCAGATGTTCCACATCCTCTACGACGGCACCGTCTTCGACCATCGTGATCACGCCGTGCTCGGTGGCGACGCCGAAGCGATCGGCGCCCGTCTCGCCGCCGAGTTCAGCGACGGA
>JBKEAH010000163.1:0-6969 GCA_047972065.1 Desertimonas sp. | reverse complement strand
GTCGGCTCCACCGACACCAGACGCAGCGAGCGCTTCCAGCCGTCGTGGGGAAAGACTCGCTTGCCGCCGCCGAGCAGCACCGGTTCGATCATCAGCCGATACTCGTCGACGAGACCGTCGGCGATCAGCTGGCGGGCGAGTTCGGCGCTGCCCATCAACGTGAGCGTGCCGCGGCCCTCCGACTTGAGGCGGCGGATCGCCGGACGGGCGTCGGCGCCGCCGAGGACGACGGTCTGATCCCAGGTGACGTCGGACGCGCCCAGGGTGCGTGAGGCCACGTACTTGGGCATGGTCAGCAGCCGCCGGGCGGCGTCATCGGTCCCGGCGGCCCACGTCGCGGCGACGGCCTGATAGGTCCGACGCCCGAACAGGACGGCATCGGTCGTCGTCATCAACTCGTCGATGGCTGGACCCATCACCTCGTCGTCGACGTAGGGCCGAGCCCAACCGCCGTGGCGGAAGCCACCGGCGGGGTCCTCCCGCTCCGCGCCGGGGGCCTGGACGACACCGTCGAGGCTGATGAACTCGGCGAGCAGCATGCGCATGGCCGGCCATGATGGCCAGCTGGGACGCTCCGAGTCCGGGTCGAACCGGGACTGACAGTACCGTCAGTCGAGGTTCCGGGGGAATCACGTGGCCGCCACGACCTGGGAGGGTTTGCGATGTCCGACCTCGACACGAACGGTTTCGACGAGCGAGTCGTCGAGTTTCTCGACGCCAACGCCGAACGGCTGCCGGCCGACACCGAGCGGGTGTGGGGGCAGGGCCCCGACGACGTCAGCTCGATGGGGAACGACAGCGCCGACAGCCGACGGGCGGCG
The DNA here is from genome assembly GCA_047972065.1 of Desertimonas sp. Classification (GTDB taxonomy): domain Bacteria; phylum Actinomycetota; class Acidimicrobiia; order Acidimicrobiales; family Ilumatobacteraceae; genus JALZMG01. The sequence continues at coordinate 6,148 of JBKEAH010000163.1, read as the reverse complement.
CAAGAGTGGCGCGCCCGGCTCTACGACGCCGGCTTCGGCTGGATCAGCGGACCGAGCGTCTTCGGCGGCGCCGGGCTCGACCCGTACTACGACGAGCGCTTCGCCGAACTCGCCGGCGGCTACGACGTGCCCGAGCAGGGCATCTTCCAGGTCAGCCGGGGCATGGTGTCGCCGGCCATCGTGGAGCACGGTTCCGACGCCTTGAAGGAGCGCTTCCTCCCGGCCATCCACCGCGGCGAGATCATCTGCTGCCAGCTGCTCAGCGAGCCCGAGGCCGGCTCCGACCTCGGCGGGTTGCGCACCACCGCGGTGCGCGACGGCGACGAGTGGGTGGTCAACGGCCAGAAGGTGTGGAGCTCGTACGCCCACGTCGCCGACTACGGTCAGCTGCTGGCGCGCACCGACCAGAGCGTGCCCAAGCACCAGGGCTTGACGATGTTCATGCTGCCGATGGACACCCCCGGCGTTGAGGTGCGCCCGTTGCGTCAGATGACCGGTGAGGCGCACTTCAACGAGGTGTTCTTCGACGACGTCCGGGTGCCCGACGCCCTGCGCGTCGGCGAGCCCGGCACCGGCTGGCGGGCGGTGCTCACGACGTTGATGAACGAACGGCACGTCGTGGCCAATCGCGGTCGGAGCGCCCAGAGCGACGCACCCACCCGACTGCGCGAGCTGGCCGTCGCCGTCGGCCGCAACACCGACGCTCGCATCCGCCAACGGCTCGCCGAGGTGTACACCGTCGACCGGGTGCTCCAATACATGCGCCTGCGCGAGGAGGCGGCGGCCGCCGCCGGCAAGGCCCCGGGCCCCGAGGGGTCGATCGGCAAGCTGCTCCACACCGGCAATCTGCGTCGCATCGGCGATCTTGCCGGCGAGTTGCTCGGGGCTTCGATCACCGCCGACTCGGGGGCGTGGGGCACCTACGCCTGGTCGCAGTTCCTGTGCGGCTCGCCCGGCCTGCGCATCGCCGGGGGCACCGATGCCATCCAGCGCAACACCCTCGGAGAGCGGGCCCTCGGGCTGCCCAAGGAACCTCGTTGAGGAGCCGAGCGCCGGGCTCGTCTCGCCGATCGGCGCGATTGGGAAGCGACACGGCCGGGGTCGGCCCGCTGGGCACGGTCCGGGTGCTCGCCGTCGGCGACTCGCTGGCCGTCGCTCACGCGGCACGGACGCTCGCCGACCTCGGCGCCGACGTCGTAGTGGTCGAGCCGCCGTCGGGTCACGCCCTGCGGCACCGTCCGCCACTGCTGGCCGACGGCACCGGCGCGGCCGCCGCCGGCCTGCTCGGCGGGCTCCGATCGGCGATCGTCGAACCGGGCGACCCCGACCGCCGCGGCGAGGCGCTCCTCGACGGCGCCGACGTGATCCTGCACGACGACGACCAGCGGCTGCTCGACGTGGACGGGGGCGGTGCCACCCGACCCGGGCTGATCGCGGTCCACCTGTCGGCGTTCGGTCGCCACGGCCCATTCGCCGACGATCCCGACGGGGACCTGATGGTGTGGGCGGCGAGCGGAATGCTCACCCTCGTCGCCACCGATCCGGCCCGCGGGCCGCTCGAACCCGTCCGGTTGCGCGGCGAGCTCACCTCGGTGCTCGCCGCCGGCCACGCCGTCGTCGCCGCCCTCGGAGCGCTCCACGCCCGGCTCGCCGACGGGTTCGGCCAGACGGTCGAGGTCACCGCGCTCGAGTCGATGGTGGCGGCGATGGCCACGGCTCCGGCGACGGTCTCCTACACCGGGATCGTCCCGGTCGCCGGCGGCGTGCGGGGCGTCATCCCGTGGGGCATCTATCGCTGCCGCGGCGGCGACGTGCTGGTGCAGTGCACCGAGGACGCCCAGTGGGCCACGTTGGTCGATCTGCTGGGGTCGCCCGAGTGGGGCACGCTCGAGATCTTCGAGACGACGGCCGGTCGCATCGCCAACGCCGATGTCGTCGAGTCGTTCGTCGCCGCCGCGATGGCCGAGGTCGACGCCGAGGGGTTCCTCGCCGCCGCCCGCCAGGCCAGCCTGCCGGCATGCCGGCTCCACCAACCGGTTGACGTGCTGGCCTGGGACCATCTCGCCGCCCGCGGATCGCTGTGCGACGTCGACACCGGCGCCGCCACCCTGCGGACTCCCGGGCCGCCCAGCCGCTTCGACGGCGCCGGGTTGACGGTGGGCGCGGGGGTTGATGGCCCACCGACCGCGCGGCGCGTGCTGAGCCGGCCTGGGGCCGACACGGCGGAGGTGCTCGCGAGCTGGACGGCCCGGACCCAGCCTGATGCGGCGGCCGAGGCGGCGACGTCCGCACCGCCGCTGGCGGGAATCCGGGTCGTTGATCTCACATGGGTGTGGGCGGGGCCGTTCGCGGCGATGCAACTGGCCCACCTCGGCGCCGATGTCGTCAAGATCGAGTCGCTCGAACGGATCGACGTCACCCGCCGGTTGGGGCCGTTCGTCGACGAGGTGCCCGGCGTCGACCGATCCGGCTACTTCAACCAGTACAACCAGGGCAAGCGGAGCGTGGTGCTCGATCCGCGCCCGGCGGCGGGGCGCGAGCTGCTGGCCCGGTTGCTGGCCTCCGCCGACGTGGTGATCGACAACATGCGGGCCGGTGCGCTCGACCGCATGGGGTTCGACGACGCCGCGCTGCGCCGGCTCAACCCCGACATCGTGGCGGTCTCGATGACCGGGTTCGGCGAGTCGGGACCCGAGCGCGACCGGGTGGCCTACGGCTCGCTGATCGACGCCCTCGCCGGCGTGACCGCGACGACGGGACCGGTCGATGGACCGGCCACCGAGGTGCCGATGTCGTTACCCGACCCGGCGTCGGGCCTCCAGGCGGCGATCGCGACGCTGGCGGGGCTCTACCGGGCCCGCCGCGGCGGGGGTGGTGCCGACGTCGAGGTGTCGATGCTCGAGTCGTGGCTGGCGGCCAACCCGTGGGGTCTGTGGTGGCAGCAGGCCACCGGTGCCGCGCCCGTCCGCCGGGGTACCCGTGACGACCTGTGCTGCCCGCACGGGGCGTTCCGCTGCGCCGGCGACTACGCCTGGGTGGCGATCGCCGTCGCCGATGACGACCAGTTCTCCGGGCTGGCGCACGCCATCGGCCGGCCCGGGCTGGCGGTCGACGTCCGCTTCGCCACCGTCGCCGACCGGCGGTGTCACGAGGGCGAGCTGGAAGACATCGTGTCGGCCTGGACCGCCACCCGGGACCCGGCGACCGCCGCCGCGGTGCTCGGTGCCCACGGCGTCGCGGCCCGCCCGGCCCGGACGATGGACGAGGTGCTGGCCTGCCCGCACCTCGCCGATCGCGACTTCTTCGTACGCGCGATCCACCCCGAGGCGGGCGACCGACCGCTGTGTGGCCCACCGTGGAGGGCGGGACGGTCCGCGATGCGGGCGGGCCGGGCGGCGCCGACGCTCGGTCAGCACACCGCCGAGGTGGGCGCCGAGGTCTGGCGGCTGGAGGGACCCGAGCTCGACCGACTGCGCGCCGAGGGCGTCCTCGGCTGAACCGCCGTCGCCGTCATCGGCTGAATCGCCGTCGCCGCTATCGGTCGGCGTCGACCGTGCCGCCGATCGCCTGCCACCACAGCCGTGACAGCGTGGTCACCACCTCGTCCTCGTCGAACCGTTCGCCGAGCACCAGCCAGACATAGAGGAACCGGTCGACCATGCCGGTGAGGGCGACTCCGGCCGGACGTGCCGCGACGGTGCGCGGGACCGTCCCGAGATCCTGCTGACGCTCGACGAACGCGATCGCCGCGACGGCGACGCCGCGGCGCATGTCGCGCCGCAATGCCCGGAACCCCTCGTCGTGGGTGGCCACCTGTTCGAGCACCGCCATGAACACCGCGTGCTCGCGGTAGTAGGCCACATACCGGGCGATCAGGTCGCTCAGGTTGTCCAGTGGGGTGCCGGTGTCGCCCGGGGTGCGTTGGAGTTCGACGACCTCGAAGGTCAGCTCGCTGGCCAGGGCCCGAACGACCGCTTCCTTCGAATCGAAGTAGAGGTAGAAGGTGCCCCGAGCCACCTCGGCCTGCTCGACGATCCGGCTGATGCTGGCGCCGTCGTAGCCGTCTGCCTCGAACACCCGGCGTGCCGCGGCCAGCAGCTTGGTCCTGGTCGCGCCCGCTCGGCTGGTCGGCTCGTCGCTCACTGCGCCGCAGGCTAGGGAACCGGCGACCCCGGAGCAGCGACCCTGCGGTAGCGGTCGGCGAGCTCGCCGGTCACGGCGGCGAACTCGGCGACCGTACGGGCCACGATCTCCGCCGCGGGCAACAACGAGTCGATCCGGCCGGCGACGGCGCCGAGTTGGGGGAGCGACGCCTCGAGGTCACCGTCGTCGTAGAGCGCCGCGATGTTGGCCAACAGGGCCATCGGGTCGCCCTCGGTGGCGCCTTCGAAGGCCTCGGTGGTACGGGTGCGCAACACCCGCACCGGCTTGCGCTGGTGTTGGTTGATCAGCATCGTGTCGGTCTCGGCGGCGTCGACGACGGCCTGCTTCATGTTCTGATGGACCCCCGACTCGATCGACGACAGCATGCGGGTGCCCATCTGCACCCCTTCGGCGCCGAGGGCGAAAGCGGCGGCCATCGAGCGGCCATCGGCGATGCCCCCCGCCGCGACCACGGGCACGTCGACCTTGGCGGCGACCAGCGGCAGCAGCACCATCGTCGAGACGTCGCGCGGGCTCTTGAACCCGGCGCCTTCGCTGCCTTCCACCACCAGCCCGTGGACCCCGGCGTCGACGGCGCGCTGGGCGGCCTTGAGCGAGGGCACCACGTGGAACACGATCAACCCGGCCGAGCGGAGCATCGGGCCATAGACATCGGGCGACCCGGCCGAGGTGGTGACGAACTCGACGCCCTCGGCCACCAGCATGTCGACGATCGCCGGGTCGCGCAGGAAAGCGAGCGGGAGGTTGACGCCGAAGGGCCGGTCGGTCAGGTCACGCACCTGGTGGATGTCGTCGCGCACCACGTCGGTGCCGAGCGACCCGGGGATCAGACCCATCGCCCCGGCGTCGGACACCGCCGCCACCAGGTTGGGTCGGGCGACGTGGCCCATCGGTGCCTGGAAGATCGGCACGGAGATCCCGAGCAGTGACGTCACGCGGTTGTCGAATCCCATGAGCACGGCAGTTTGTCACCCGCTCGCAGGGTTCTGACAGTTGTGTCAGTCGTTGCTACCGTCGGGCCCCATCGGGGTGGATGAACCACCGACACGATCGAGACATGGGGGTGTGCGCACCATGATGACCGGGGCCGAGTACAAGGAATCCCTGTTCGACGGGCGAGCGACGTACTTCGAGGGCAAGCGGGTCGATGACATCCCGGCGCACCCGTTCCTCGGCCCGCCGGCCGAGCAGGTCGCCCGCGACTACGACTGGCTCCGCGAGCAGGCGGTCGAGGGCCGCTCGCCGCTGATGGGGGTGCCCACGACCCCCGACGAGCTGCGCGACAAGGTCGACCTCGTGCACGCGGCGGGGATGATGGCCCACGTCACCTACACCTCGATCATGACCCTGGCCACGACGGCCGGGCGGCTCACCGACACCGCACCGCAGTACATCGAGCGCATCGAGGGCTACATCGACGATGCCCAGCGGCGCGACATCCGCATCACCCAGTGCATCACCGACGCCAAGGGCGACCGCTCGCGGCCACCCGGACGTCAGGACGATCCCGACGCCTACGTGCACGTGGTCGATCGCAGCCCCGAGGGTGTCGTGATCCGCGGGGCCAAGCTCCACATCACCGCCGCCTCGCTGGGTCATGACCTGATGACCATCCCGACCCAGGCGATGAAGGCCGGCGAGGAGGAGTACGCGATCGCGGCGATGGTGCCGGTCAACGCCCCGGGCGTGAAGATCATCAACACCACCTATGCGCCGCGTCATGAGGACACCCGCGACTTCCCGGTGTCGGGGCTCACCAACACCCCGGAGGGCTTCGTCATCTTCGACGACGTCTTCGTGCCCAACGAGCGGGTGCTGCTCGACGGGGAGACGTCGAGCGCGGCCCTGTTCGCCCACTCGCTGGGGCTGTGGGAGCGGCTCGGCGGGCTCACCTCGATGGCCGACGGCGCCGACGTGATGGTGGGGCTGGCGCAGCTGATCGCCGAGGCCAACGGCCTGGCCGGCCAGGCCCACATCAAGGAGA
>JBKEAH010000149.1:0-6612 GCA_047972065.1 Desertimonas sp. | reverse complement strand
CGCCATTTCGGGTCACAAAGGGTTGCAGAGCAACCACCGGTGACCTGAAGACGGGGGGCGGCGCGAGCGGGGACGACGTCCGCCGGTCGACCGGGTCAGGGGATGATGGGGCCGGCGGCGTCTTCGGGGTTCAGGGGCTGGTCGACGTCGAGGTCGCCTCCCCCGCCGGCATCGCCGCCGTCGAGCTCTTCGGGGCTCATGAGGACCTCGCGGGCCTTCGACCCGGTCGAGGGGCCGACGACGCCCTTCTCCTCGAGCTCGTCCATGAGCCGTCCGGCGCGGGCGAAGCCGATGCGGAGCTTGCGCTGGAGCATCGACGTCGAGCCCAGCTGGCTGCGCACGACCAGCTCCATGGCCTGGCGCAGGATGGCGGCATCGTCGTCGTCGCCACCAGCCGGTCCGGAGTAGGCGTTGGCGCTGGAGGTGACCGCATCCTCGGCCGCCTCGGCGCCGGACTCGACCCCGGTGACGTAGCTGACCTCGGGGGCCTGCTTGCGCCAGTGGGCGACGACCTGACGGACCTCTTCCTCGTCGACGAACGAGCCCTGGATGCGCTGCGCGACCGACGAGTTGCCGGGGAGCAGCAACATGTCGCCTCGACCGACCAGCTTCTCGGCCCCCGGTTGGTCGAGGATGACCCGCGAATCGGTGAGACTCGAGACCGTGAAGGCCATCCGGGCCGGGATGTTCGCCTTGATGACCCCGGTGATGACGTTGACCGACGGCCGCTGGGTGGCGACGATCAAGTGGATGCCGACGGCGCGGGCCTTCTGGGCGATGCGCGTGATCGACTCCTCGACGTCGCGGGCGGCCACCATCATCAGGTCGTTGAGCTCGTCGACCACGACCACGATGTAGGGCATCCGCTCGTAGGTCTTGTCCGACGGCAGCGCGAGCTCGTCGCGGCCGCCGTCGGCCAGATCGCCGCGGTCGAAGGCGGCGTTGTAGCCACCGATGTCGCGGAAGCCGATCTCGGAGAGGATGTCGTAGCGTCGCTCCATCTCCTTGACCGCCCACCCGAGGGCGTTCGCCGCCTTCTTGGGATCGGTCACCGGCTGGGTCAGCAGGTGCGGCAGCCGGTTGTACTGACCCATCTCCACCTGCTTGGGGTCGATCAGGATCAGCCGCACGTCCTCGGGGGTCGTGCGCATCAACAGCGAGGTGATGATGCAGTTGATTCCGCTGGACTTGCCCGCACCGGTGGCACCGGCGATCAACAGGTGTGGGGTGGTCGCCAGATCGAGGAAGATCGAGCGGCCGGCGATGTCCTTGCCGACACCGACCTCCAACGGACCCGTCGCCTGCGCGGCTTCGGGCGAGACCAGGAGATCGCCAAGCGTCACCGGGGCACGCGTCTTGTTGGGCACCTCGACCCCGATCGCCGAACGGCCCGGGATCGGCGCCAGGATGCGCACATCGGTCGCCGCCATCGCATAGGCGATGTCCTTCTGCAGGCTGGTGACCCGAGCGACCTTGACACCGGGTCCCAGCTCGAGCTCGGAGCGGGTGACGGTCGGTCCGACCGTCATGCCCGCCAGCGTGGTCGTCACCCCGTGCTGGTCGAGCGATTCCTGGAGCACCTGGCCACGCGCTTCGACCTCGCCGCGGTTGACGGTCTGGTTGCCGCTGCGGCGCAACAGGTTCGCCGGTGGCAGCGTCCACTCACCGGTATCACGCGCCGTCGTGTCGATCGCCGTCGTGTCGATCGCCCCCGGCGGCGGCGTGGACGCCCGCGCCCGCCGCGCCGGCGGGTCGTCGGTGAAGTCGGCGGCTGCGTCGTAGGGCGACGGAGGCGGCAGCGGCGGGGCCGGCTCGTCGTCGGGTGCGGGCGCCGGGGGCGCGACGGCCTCCCCGGCTTCGAGCACGTGCCGATCGTCGTCGTCGTTCTCACCGCTCAGCGAGGACAGATCGCGCAACGCCTGACGGGCGGCGCGTCCGAGTGGCTTGGCCACCGACACCACCCCGGTGCTGGTGTTCTGGGCCATCGTGCGCAGCGAGGTCTGGGTGATCAACAAGGCGCCGGCGAGGGCCACGGCGAGCAACACGACGATCGCCCCACCGGACGCGATCAGGGTTCGCAGCGGCTCGGCCACCAACGCCCCGACGAACCCGCCGGCGCCGGTGATGTCATCCACCGGGGCGAAACCGGACGGGCCGGCGACGACGTGGAGGAACCCCAACGTGCCGATGCTGACCAGCCCCCAGCCGATCGTGAGGCGCGGTGCGCTCGACGAGCGGCCATCACGGATCAGCGCCGCGCCGACGGCGCCCAGCGCGACCGGCAGGACGAACCGCCCCAGACCGATCGCCCAGCCAAACACCGCTTCGACGCCCCGCCCGAGCGGGCCGGCGAGATCGACGTAGAACGCCAGTGCCAGCAGCACCGCGACCACGATCAGACCGATCCCGATGAACTCCAACCGGCGCTCCTCTTCCCGGTCGCCCGGGCCGGGAACGTCGATGACACCGTCGGCCTCGCCGCGTGGCAGCGCACGCCGCACGCCGGTGGTGCGGTCGGCCTGGCGAGCGGACTTCTTCTTCGAGGGACCCCACGTGGTCATGGCGTGTCCCACCGTACCAACGGGCCGACCCCGAATCGGGGCCAGGTCCTGGGTGTGTCAGGACCGCTCAGGCCTCGGCGTCAACGGCGAGCACCTGTCCGTCCGCACCGAGGTCGACCTCCAACACCCCGCCGGAGGCCGAGGTGACGGTCGCGCCGTAGCGCGGTCGGCCGGCCTCATCGGGAAAGATCACGAAGACGCTGACGTCGCTGTCGGGCAGTTCGTCGGTGACGCCACCGATGATCGCGCCGAGGTCCTCGCTGACATCGGCCGCCGTGAACGGTGTTCCGCCCGACACGGCGACGGCCTCGCCCGGGTCCTGGAGACGATCGCCGGCGTAGACGTAGGGCGTCACGGTGCCGGCATCGACATCGGCGACGAACAGGTTGACGAGTTGGGGTGTGGCGTTGATCTCGAAGTACCGCTGGGCTCCGCCGAGCTCGCGCTCGACCGCATCGATCGCCGGGTCGATGTCGGCGATCAACGGCCGGCTTGCGTCGTCGCCTTCGTCGCCACCGCACGACCCGACGGAAAGCCCCAGCGTGACCGTCAGGGCGAGCGACCGCCGGCGGGTCACCTCAGGCCTCCATGACGACCGGCACGATCATCGGCCGACGACGGGTGCGTTCGTTGACGAAGCGACCGGCGGCCCGGCGGACGTCTCGCTCCAGCACCTCGACGTCGCGCACGCCGCCGGCAAGCGCCCGCTCGACGGCGACGGCGATCGTGTCGCACGCCTCGTCGAGCAGGTCCTCGGCCTCCGGCGCGTACACCCAGCCGCGGGTGATGATCTCGGGCCCGACCAGCACCTTGCCGGTCTGCGAATCGACCGTGACGACCACGACGACGACGCCCTCGGATGCCAACACCCGACGGTCGCGCAGCACACCGGTACCGACATCACCGATGATGCCGTCGACGTAGAGATACCCGGCCGAGACCCGACCGGCGTGACCGACACCACGGTCGGTGATCTCCAACACGTCGCCGTCCTCGCACACCAGCACGTTGTCGTGTGGGACCCCCATCAGCTCGCCGAGCCGAGCATTGGCCATCAGGTGACGGAACTCGCCATGCACGGGCACGTACCACTCGGGGCGGGCGATCGACAGGTAGGTCTTGATCTCGTCGGCCTGGGCGTGGCCGGTGGCGTGGACGTCGGCGATGCCCGAGTGCACCACCTGGGCCCCAGCCCGCAACAAACCGTCGATCACGTTGTTGACATCGCGCTCGTTGCCCGGGATCGCGTGGCTGGACAGGATGACCGTGTCGTGCTCGCCGAGCTTGACGAACTTGTTCTCGCCCCGGGCGAGCAACCCCAGTGCCGACATCGGCTCGCCCTGCGACCCCGTCGAGATGACGCAGATCTCGCCCGGCTGGTAGCGGTCGATCTCCTCGATGTCGATGATCGACGACGCCGGGATGTCGAGCACGCCGAGATCGATGCCGAGCTGCACGTTCTTGCGCATGCTCAGCCCGAGTGTCGCGACCTTGCGACCGTTGGCGATGGCGGCGTCGGCGATCTGCTGGATGCGATGGAGGTGGCTGGCGAAGCTGGCCGTGATGACGCGCCGGTCACGCAGCGACGCGAACAACGAGCGCAGGACCCCACCGACGGAGGTCTCGCTCGGCGCGTACCCGATCTCTTCGGCGTTGGTCGAGTCGCACAGCAGCACCCTGATGCCCTCGGTCTTGGCCAACTGCCCGATGCGGGCCAGATCGGTGCGGCGGCCGTCGACCGGGGTGAGATCGATCTTGAAGTCGCCGGTGTGGAGCAACACACCCTGGCTGGTGTGGAGCACGACGGCGTGGGCGTGCGGCACGCTGTGGGTCACCGGCACGAACTCGACCTCGAAGGGGCCGACATCGACGCGCGCTCCGTCGTCGACCGCACGCAGATCGACGCGACCGAGCAGGCCCGCCTCCTCGATCCGGTTGCGGGCGATCCCCAACGTGAGCGGCGAGCCGAAGACCGGCAACGGCCGCGGGATGTCGACCTCACGCAACAGGAACTGGATCCCGCCGACGTGGTCTTCGTGGCCGTGGGTGGCGAGGATCCCGTCGATCCGCTCGGCGTTCTCGCGCAGGTAGCTGAAGTCGGGGAGCACGAGGTCGATGCCGTGCATGTCGGGGCCCGGGAACATCAGGCCACAGTCGATGAGCACCATGCGCCGGTCGTCGCCGGCCCCCTGCTCGATCGCCATGCAGTTGCGGCCGATCTCCCCGAGCCCGCCGAGGAAGACGATCCGCACCGGGTCGGCGGCGGGTGAGCGCTCAGCCACGGGACGACACCAGCTCCGACCAGACGGCCGCGGCGCGTTCGGCCAGCCCGTCGGGATCGGCGCCCATCGGCGGACGGCATCGACCCGCCGGCTGTCCGAGGTGACGCATCATCGCCTTGGTGGGGCCCGGGTTCGGTGACTCGTCGCCGGTCTCGAAGATCCAGCTGTCGATCAGGCGGGTGTTGATCTCGCGGGCCCCGGCCACGTCGCCGGCCTCCCACGCATCGAACAGGGCGACGACGTCGGGGGTGCACCAGTGGGTGGCGACCCCGATCAGCCCGACGGCGCCGACGGCCAGCAACGGCAGCGTCATCGCGTCATCGCCGCTGTAGACCTCGAAGTCGGGCGGGGTGGCGGCGATGACCCGGGCGGTCTCGGAAGGATCCTTGGCCGCATCCTTGAGGGCGACGATGTTGGGGACCTCATGGGCGAGGCGCACCAGCAGCGCCGAGGCGATCTTGCGCCCGGTGCGCACCGGGATGTCGTAGATCACCATCGGCAGATCGGTGGCGTCGGCGACGGCGCGCAGGTGACCCTCGATCCCGGCCTGCGACGGCCGGTTGTAGTACGGGCACAGGGCCAGGATGCCGGCGACGCCTCGCTTCGACGCCTCCGCCGTGAGGTGCACCGAGTGGGCGGTGTCGGGGCCGGTGGAACCGGCGGTGACGGGGATCGTGACAGCGTTGGCCACCGTCTCCCACAGCACCAGCTTCTCGTCGTCGGTCAGCGTGGGTGCCTCACCGGTGGTTCCGGCGATCACCAGCCCCTCGGAGCCCTCCGATTGCAACCACCGGGCCAGCGCCGCGGCACCGTCGACATCCAGTGAGCCATCGTCGGTGAACGGGGTGATCATCGCCGTCTGTACCCGGCCGAGTCGCGCCATGACCCGCAGGCTAGGCCCCCGGACCCGGCCTGGACGCGGCTGGTGGGCCGCGAGCCCGTCGGCGGTCAAGCGATCGGCGCGACGATGAAGTCCCCGACGACCTCGCTCGTCCGGGCGAGCGACGCGTCGAGCTCCTGGCGCGTGACGTGGGCGGCTCGTGCCGGGTCGGCGACGGCGTCGACGACCGACACGACCCGATACGGCCGCCGTCCGAGGTAGGTCGGGATCGCCGCCGGTCGCTCGACGACGAACGAGCCGTCGTGCTGCTCGGTGATGCGGATGTCGACCATCAGACCATCGAGGGCACGCACCCCGCAGCAGTTGGTCGAGTCACCCATCCCGCTGAGCTGGTTGCCCAGTCCGAACACCACCCACCGACCGTTGACCTGCTCGATCGGCTGCACCACGTGGGCGTGATGGCCGATGATCAGATCGACGGCGCCGCCGGCGGTCAGCGTCTCGGCCACCGCCCGCTGCTCGGGGGTCACCTCGGTGTGGCCCTCCAACCCCCAGTGCAGCGAGACGACCACCACCTCGGCACCGGCGGACCTCGCGGCGGTGGCGTCGGCGACGATGCGATCGGCATCGAGCCGGTTGACCCGCCACTCCTCCCCCGCCGGTGGCGAGAAGTCGTTGAACCCGTAGCTCGCCGAGATGTGCGCCACCCGGACGCCCTGCACGTCGAACACGGTGGCGGCCGCTTCCGGCGCATGGCGTGCCATCCCGGCGAAGCCCAACCCGACCGCGTCGAAGGCGGCGAGCGTCGAGTCGATGCCGGCGGCCCGTTGGTCGAGCGCGTGGTTCGACGCCAGCGAGCAGCGGTCGTAGCCGAGCGCGGCGATCTCCCCGGCGATCGCCGCCGGGGCGCCGAAGGTGGGGACCACGC
>JBKEAH010000147.1:0-15588 GCA_047972065.1 Desertimonas sp. | reverse complement strand
GCGCCTGTCACACCGGGGCCCGGACCTGCTTCTTCCGGCGCTTCGACACCGGGTCGACCGCCGCCGCCGAGGCCTGACCGATGCGGGTGCGGCCCAGCCGCGACGAGTTTCGCGCGCTGGCCGCCGATCACACGGTGGTACCGGTGTGGGTCGAGTTGCTCGCCGATCTGGAAACCCCGGTCGCGGCCTACGTGAAGCTGGTCGGGGACCGGCCCGGCTTCCTGTTGGAGACGGTGGAGCACGAACGGTGGAGCCGATTCAGTTTCGTCGGGCGCGAGCCGCGGGCGACGCTGATCCTGCGTGACGGTCGGGTCATCGTCGACGGCGAGATGCCCCGCTCGGTGCCGACCGATCGTGGCATCCTCGCCGCCCTCGAGCATCTGCTGGCGATCTACCGGGCGCCGTCGTTGCCCGATCTGCCCCCGCTGCACGGCGGCATGATGGGCTACCTCGGCTACGACGTGATCCGGGAGGTCGAACGGCTGCCCGATGTGCCACCCGATGATCGACGGGCGCCCGATGCGGTGATGTCGATGATCGGCTCGCTGGCGGCGTTCGACCATTGGCGCCAGCGTGTCAGCCTGATCGAGTCGGTGCCGGTGATCGACCTCGACGGCGAGCCGCTGAGCGACACCGCCCTCGACGCGGCCTACGACGCCGCGGTGGCTCGTATCGGCGTCGCCATCGCCGACCTCGCCCGACCCCTGCCCTACGTCCCGGTCGAACCGCCCCAGCCTGGCGAGGCGCTCCCGGCGGCCCGCAGCAGCATGCCCGGGGGGATGTACCAGCGCGCCGTCGCGGTGGCCAAGGAGCACATCGTTGCCGGCGACATCTTTCAGGTCGTGTTGTCGCAGCGCTATGACGTCGAGCTCGACGCCGATCCCTTCGACGTGTACCGGGTGTTGCGTCAGGTCAACCCGAGCCCATACATGTACTTCGTCAGCCATCCCGACATGACGGTGGTGGGGTCCTCGCCCGAGCCGATGGTGCAGCTGCTCGACGGCACCGTGATCTCGCGTCCGATCGCCGGTACCCGCAAGCGCGGGGCGACCGACGAGCACGATCGTCGCCTGGCCGCCGAGCTCACCGAGCACCCCAAAGAGCGCGCCGAGCACGTGATGCTGGTCGACCTGGCCCGCAACGACGTCGGCCGGGTCGCCGAGTTCGGCACGGTCCACGTCGACGAGCTGATGACCCTCGAGCGCTACAGCCACGTGATGCACCTCACCTCGCAGGTGTCCGGGAGGCTGCGCGACGGGCTGGGGCCGATCGACGTGCTGCGGGCGACGCTGCCGGCCGGCACGGTGTCGGGGGCGCCCAAGGTGCGGGCGATGGAGATCATCGACTCGTTGGAGCCGGTCAAGCGTGGGCCCTACGCCGGGGTCGTCGGCTATCTCGACTGGTCGGGGAACCTCGACACGGCGATCGCCATCCGCACGATGTTCAGCGGCCCGGCCGGCACGTCGTTGCAGGCCGGGGCCGGGATCGTCGCCGACTCGGTCCCCGATGACGAGGATCTGGAGTGCCGCAACAAGGCCGCCGCGCTTCTCGCCGCCATCCCCGCCGCCCGTCGCATGTCCGCCGCCCGCCGCACCGCCGCGACCGAGGCCTGAGGACCAAGGGACCCCGCCCCACCGGGACCGCTCCCACCCGGGACCCCGCCCTACCGCGACCGCTCCCACCCGGGACCCCGCCCTACCGCGACCCGGGCCGCGCCATCCGAGTGCCCACGGGCCGGTGGCGGGTCGTCTGGCACTCGGATGGCGTCGGTGGGTGTGGTCCGAGTGTCTGGGGGCGACGAAGGCGGCGAAGTCGCGGTTGTTGCCTGCCCGGCCGATGGCGTCGTAGCTGAACCACTCGGCCGTCGCCGGTCGGAACCCGGCGACGAGTACGGCACGCATCGCATCCGGGCGGGTGAAGTCGGTGCCGCGATGCCACACGTCGGAGCGGTACGCGAGCACGGTGCCGCGCTCACCGGTGGCGACGATCTCGTGCTCGTACATCTCGGCGCGGGGTGCATCGGCGTGCCGGCGCTGCACGAGACGCGGTGGCGCGCATCCCTCGTCGACGTCGGTGAGGAACACGAAGAGCTCCAGGTGCCAGAACCCGGGCTCCATGCGCGGTGGCAGCACCGAGTGGTTGCCGTCCTGATGGAGCGGCTGCTCGTAGTTGATGGTGCCGGCCCACTTCGCCCAGACCGCCGCCTGGTAGAGCCGGATGTCCTCGTCCTGCAGCACCCGACGAGCGAACGACGTGAGCCTCGGATGAACAAAGAGGTCGTTGAGCGCACGGCGCCCGGGCATCGGAAAGCCGCGCATCCCGTCGAACTGCGTGGCGCGGAACCGCTTTCCCGACGCCTCGCCGTCGCCGATCCCGGACGCCCGGTTGTAGTCGTCGAACGTGTCGGCGCGGTAGAGGTCGGCCAGCTCGGCCGCGGCGGCGTCGATGTCACCCGGCGGGATGACGTCGGGCACGATGGCGAACCCGTCCTCCTGCCACTGCTTCGCGGCGACGCCGAACGGGTCGGGCATGGTCACGGTGCGAACGTGGCGAGCGCGACGTCGATGACATGGTCGCCGAGGGACTGATCGATCGAGACCTTCCCGGTGAGGTGGGCGAAGACCAACGGGCCGAGCAGGGTCGCGGCGACGAGCTCGACGTCGAGGCCGGGGCGGACCTTGCCTTCGGCCACGCCACGCTCGAGCACCTCGGCCAGCGCGTTGTGCTGCTCGTTCTCCATCCGCTGCTGGAGGTGTTCCACGGTGCTCTCGTGGGCTCGCATCATCAGGAGGGCGGGGAACACCCGGGTCCATTCGGGATCCTCGGTCATCCGCAGGATCTGACCGACGAGATCGCGCAACGCCGCCTCGTAGCCGAGGTCGGCCGGCGGGGCGGTGATGTCGGGTGCGCAGGCCTCGAGGACGGCAAAGAGGATGTCGTCGCGCGAGTCCCAGTGGCGGTAGATCGTCGACTTGGCGACACCCGAGCGGGCGACGATCGCGTCGACGGTGACGGCGGACGGTCCACCCTCGACCAGGAGGTCGGTGGCGGCTCGCACCACCGCGGCCTGACTTCGTGCGACGCGTGGGTCCATCCCGGGCCTCGACTGTATTCGCGGAGGGGCTGGTGACCGGTGTCTCATCGCGGCCTCCTTGTGATCGTCTCGCAGAAACAGTACGGTACCGTCTCGTACTGAAATTCCCGCAGCAGAGAACTGAGCAACCCGTGGACAACACACCCGTCGCCGCCCCGGTCGGGGTCGCCGGTGACACCGAGATCGTCACCGACAAACGCCGCCAACGCCTGATCCTGGTGGCCATGATCACCGCCCTCACGGCGGTGGTCGCTTCCGTGTCAGGGCTCAACGTCGCCCAGCAGGACCTCGCCCTCGACCTCGGGGCCAGCCAGAGCCAGCTGCTGTGGATCATCAACGGCTACACCATGGCCCTCGCCGCGCTGCTGATGCCGATCGGCGCGATCGGCGACCGCTGGGGGCGCAAGCCGGTCCTCGTCGCCGGACTGGGGCTGTTCCTGGTCGCCAACCTCGGCGCCGCGTTGGCGACGACGACCACGATGCTGCTGATCGCCCGCGTCGCCGCCGGCGCCGCCGCGGCGATGATCATGCCGGTCACGCTGTCGGTGATCACCTCCAGCTTTCCCGCCGACGAGCGGCCCCGTGCGGTGGGCATCTGGTCCGGCTTCGCCGGCGCCGGGGGCATCCTCGGTCTGTTCGTGTCGTCGTTCCTGATCGACCGGGTCAGTTGGCCCTGGCTGTTCGCCATGCCGCTGGTCTTCGCCGCCACCTCGCTGGCGATGACGACCGCCTACGTCGGCAACTCGCGTGAGCACGCCGAGGGGGGCTTCGACGTCCTCGGCTCGCTGCTGTCCGCACTCGCCATCGGCGGTTTGGTGCTCGGCATCCACGAGGGCCCCGAGCAGGGTTGGACGCATCCGCTGGCCCTCGGTGGGATCGTCATCGGCGCCGTGTCGCTGATCGCCTTCATCGCCTATGAGTTGCGCACCGATCACCCGCTGATCGATCTGCGGGTCTTCACCAACAGGGAGTTGGCCACCGGGTCGACGGTCCTGACCGTGGTGTTCGCCGTGATGATGGGGCTGATGCTGGTGCTGGTTCAGTTCCTCCAGGCCGTCGCCGGGTACTCGGCCCTCAAGGCCGCCGCCGGGCTGCTGCCGATGGCGCTGGTGATGATGCCGCTGTCGAGCATCGCTCCGACGATCGCCGCCCGCGTCGGGCTGCGGCGCACCTTGATCACCGGTGCGACAGCGTTCGTCATCGGGCTCGCCCTGTTGGCCTCGATGGTCTCGGTCGACGGGGGCTACTGGTCGATCCTGCCGGGCCTGTTGGTGATGGCGTCGGGCATCGGTCTGTTGATGAGCCCGTCGACGACCGCGATCACCGGCTCCTTGCCCGAGGAGAACCAGGGTGTCGCGTCCGCGCTCAACGACACGGTCCGTGAGTTCGGCGGAGCCGTCGGCATCGCCCTGCTGGGATCGATCCTCAACGCCGGCTACCGCTCCAGCGTCAGCAGCGCCACCGGCGACCTGGCGCCCGATCTCGCCCACCAGGTCGAAGAGGGGATCGGGTCCGCCTACGCCGCCGCCCAGGATCTCGGTCAGCAGGCCCCTGCCGTGCTGGGCGCCGCACGCGAGGCGCTCGTCGACGGTTGGCGGGTCTCGATGTGGGTCGGCGTGGGCATGGCCCTCGTCACGCTCGCCGTCATCGTCTGGCGGGCCCCTCGCCGGGCCGATGAGTCGTCGACCGTGGCGGTCGCCGACCTCGATTGCGAGCTGACCGGCCTGACCGAGCTGACGCCGGCGGCGGCGACGTCAACCGCCGGCTGACCGGCGGTCACGGTCAGTCGTCGTCGCCGCGGTGGCGCCGGCCCGGGTGATCGGCGATGAGGGCCAGCTCCGTCGGGTCGTGCGCAACCTGCTCGGTGGCGCGGGGTTTGTCGTCACGCTGCCGACGGCGTCGGCGGTCGATGACGGGCTCTGAGTGAGTTGCGTCGAGAAACGCACTCGACGTACAGTCGGCGGACCAGTCGAGGGGGGCGAGGGATGTCCGAGCATGAACCGGCGCACGAGACGGCCGACGAGGCGGGGCGCTTCGACGACGCGCTGATCCAGCGCACCTACACCGCGGTGCTCCAACACTTCGTCGACACGGGACGGGCGCCGCACTACACGGCGCTGGCGGCACGATTCGGGGTCTCCACCGAGCAGGCGCGGCTGACGTTGGCCGAGACCGCGCGCCGCGGTTTCGGCTGCTGGATGATCGACGGCACCGACTACGTCGGATCGTTCGCGCCGTTCTACAACACGCCGACCCAGTACGAGGTCACCGTTGACGGCGAACAGCGCTGGTGGGCGCAGTGCGGTCTGGAGACCTTCGCGGTGCGGTGGATGTTCCCCGGCAAGGAGGTGCAGGTCGACATCCGCGACCTCGCCACCACCGAACCCATTCGGCTCCGATTCCGCGATGAGGAACTCCTCGAGGTCACACCCGACACCACCGTTGGCTACTTCAACACCCCGATGTGGAAGTGGGGTCAGGTCGACAACACCGCCCACCTTTGAGAGCGGATGAACCTCTTCCGGTCGGAAGAGACGGTGTTCCAATGGTCCCAGACCCGTCCGGACGAAGGCGGCGGACTCGTCAGCGTTGAGCAGATCGCGGCGCTCTTTGCGGGCCCGACCTTCCGGCGGCGACTGGACCCGGACTACTTCGCTCGTTTCGCCGAGTATCGCGGCGAGATGGGGGCGGTGATGGTCGAACAGGGCATGACCGGTCCAGCGTTCATGCCACCCCGCCGGCCGGCCGCACCGAAGCCGCCCGACTGGCACGACTGAGCGCGGGTCAGCCCGACGAGGCGCTCAGAACGCGAGCGCGATCAGGAACACGAAGCTCACGAAGGCGAAGGCCACGGTGGCGAACACGCCCACGAGCAACCGCAGCGGCAGGCTCGTCAACGCCGCCAGCGCCATCGGGAGCGACCGCAGATCGTTGCTCGCGCCGACCACCCGGCGCAGGTCGCCGAGGTCGCGGCCCTGATACACCATCAGCGCGCGCTGACCGGTCGGTTCGTCGACCTCGACGGTGTCGATCACCACTCGTTGCGCGGCCGGGTCTCGCGTGAGCACGGTGCGGACGTCGGCAACGATGCCCGACGTGTCGCGATGGACCGCCCGGAGCTGCCACGCCGCCCACGCCGGGGCGGCCACCGCCGCCAGCCCGATGGCGGCGCCGAACCACGTCCAGATGTTGCCGACGGCGCCGCCCAGCGCCTGGAGCCCGAGCAGGTACATCACCAGCGCGGCGACGCCGGTGATCAGCGCCACCCGGATCGACCAGCGCACCGCCCCACCGGCGAGACGGTCAATGAGACCGCCCAGGTTGCGGGCCAGGTCATCAAGATCAGCCATCGGTCGAGTGTGCCACCGCCTGCCGCCGCCCCGGTCTCGCGGCCAGACTGGGGGCATGACGCAGCGAGCGCCGTTCTGGGCCGTCAACGAGCGTGACGTGGTGTCGGTCCACGGGCCCGACGCGCTGACCTATCTCCACGGGCAGGCCAGCCAGAGCCTGACCGATCTGGCGATCGGGGAGAGCCGGTGGACGCTGATGTTGGAACCGACCGGCAAGATCGTCAGCCTGGCCCGGGCGTGGCGCACCGCCGAGGACACGGTGGTGCTGGACACCGACGCCGGGTTCGGCGACGCGCTGGCCGAGCGGCTCAACCGCTTCCGCATCCGGGTGAAGGCCGAGATCGACTCGCTGCCCTGGACCAGCCTCGTCGTGCGGGGTGCCGACGCGGGCGACGGGCGCGGCCACGTGGTCGGGTGGTGGGGCGAGGGGCGTGACCTGCTGGGCGCCGGCCCGACCCCGCCCGACGACATCGCCGAGGGCGCGGCCGAGGACGTCGAATGGGCGCGTGTGCACGCCGGATGGCCGGCGATGGGCGCCGAGATCGTCCCCGGGGCCACCATCCCCGCCGAGACCGGCCTGACCGCGGTCGCCGTCGACTTCCGCAAGGGCTGCTATCCCGGCCAGGAACTGGTCGAGCGGATGGCCTCGCGCGGCGCCGACGCGCCACGCCGGTTGCGTCGGCTGACCGTCGCCCCCGGATCAGCGTCCGGTGACCCGATCGTGGTCGACGGTGTCGAGGTCGGCACGCTGACCAGCGTGGTCGGCGCCGATGCCCTCGGGTACGTGCGCCGGGGTGTCGAGATCGGTGAGCCCGTCGGCCCCGGCTGACGTCGAGAGCGGGCGCTTTGGGGAGTTGAACGCACGCTCAGCGTGCGTTCAACTCCCCAAAGTGGCCGCGAGATCGGGGTGGTGGCGCAGCGCCACCAGCTCGGGCGCGCTGGTCAGGGTTCGTGCCACGATCCTGCGGCCGGCGTCGCCGTGCTCGGCCGCGGTGCGCAGCCAGGCCAACGCCGTGGTCTGATCGCCCATCGCCGCGGCGGCCCGGGCGACCATGGTGGCCATCGCCGGCTGCTGGTCGCGGCCGTAGGACTCGGCGGCGTAGTGGGCGGCTTCCTCGTCGTGGCGCGCCGCCAGCAACAAACCGGCAAGGACATACTCCTGGTGGGGGTGTCCGGTAGGCAGCGGCCGCGGGAGCACCGCGGCCAGTTGTCGCGCCTCGTGGGCGGTCATCGGTTGCGGCGCGGCGGTCACCGCCGGCCGGCGCATCGCCGCGGTCAGGATCGACCGGGCCCGCGCCTCGTTGCCGTCGACGAGCGCGGCGCGGGCCTTGTCGATCGGCGACACGGCGTGTTCGGCGCGTTCGGCGAACAGGGACTGGAGCTGGAGCAGGACGAGGAAACCGATGAAGACGGTGAGGGTGCGTGTCCGCTCCGACATCGACGCCGCGATCGCCGCACCGATCGTGGCGGTGAGGCTGACGTAGAGCATCACCCGTCGGGCCCGGGTGGCGGGCATGACCCGTTCGAGCAGTGTCGTCACGACGTTGCCGCCGTCGAGGGGAAGCACGGGGATGAGGTTGAAGACCCCGATCATCGGCCCGGCCCACCAGATCGCCTGGGCCGCCACGGCGTCGCGCCCGGGCACCGAGAACGGCTCGTGGCCCATCGCCGCGAGCACGATGGCGCCGGCGGCGATGTGACTGAAGGGTCCGGCCAGCGCGATCCAGGCTCGCATCGGCAGCGAGATCGGCCGGGTGGGCTGATAGGAGGCGAATCCGGCCATGAACTCGAGCGAGATCTCCGCCGTCGCACCCGCCCGGCGGGCCGCCAGCGCGTGGCCCAACTCGTGGATCAGCGTGAACGCGGCGAGCGAGCCGGCCAGCCACAGCCCGTACTCGTTGCTGTGCAGCACGGCGATCAGGATCATGAAGATCACGAAACCGCTGCGGACGTGCACCGGGAAGCCGAGCACTCGGAACCCGGCGCCGCGCTGCTCGCTCACGTGACCAAAGCTAGCGAGCGGCACGCGGACGTAGACTCCGCCGACGTGCCAGCGAAGTCTCCAGCTCCGACCCGTTACGTCTACGCCTTTGACCACAAGCATCGCCGGCCGCCGATGGAGTACAAGGACCTCCTCGGTGGCAAGGGGGCGAACCTGGCCGAGATGACCAGCGTGTTGAAGCTGCCGGTGCCGGCCGGGTTCACGATCTCCACCGATGCCTGCCGGGCCTACATGCACGATGGTTGGCCGGTCGGGCTCGACGACGAGATCGCCGACCAGGTCGCCAAGCTGGAAGGGCAGATGGGTCGCCGGCTGGGCGACCCCAAGGATCCGTTGCTGGTCAGCGTGCGCTCGGGCGCCAAGTTCTCGATGCCGGGCATGATGGACACGGTCTTGAACCTGGGGCTCAACGACCGCAGCGTCAAGGGTCTGGCGGCGGGTACCGACGACCGCTTTGCCTACGACTCGTACCGCCGGTTCATCGCCATGTACGGGCGCATCGTGTTGGGTGTCGACGGTGAGCTGTTCGAGCACCCGTTGGAGGCGGCCAAGCAGGCGCAGGGCACCGACAACGACGCCGACCTGCCGGCCGAGACGTTGAAGGATCTGTGCGACCGCTACAAGGCCGTCGTCAAGGAGGCGACCGGCAAGGCGTTCCCCCAGCAGCCGATGAGGCAGCTGCGTGGCGCGGTCGAGGCCGTGTTCCGCAGCTGGAACGGGGCCCGCGCCATCGCCTACCGGGTGCGCGAGCGGATCAGCCACGACCTCGGCACCGCCGTCAACGTGCAGGCGATGGTGTTCGGCAACCGCGACGACAACTCGGGCACCGGTGTCGGCTTCACCCGCAACGCGGCGACCGGCGAGAACCAGCCCTACGGCGACTTCCTGGTCAACGCCCAGGGTGAGGACGTCGTCGCCGGGATCCGCAACACCGAGGACCTCGACGCGTTGGCCCGGCACTTCCCGGCGATCCACACCGAGCTGCTCGGGATCTTCGAGCGGTTGGAGCGCCACTACCGGGACATGTGCGACACCGAGTTCACCATCGAGCAGGGCAAGCTGTGGATGCTCCAGACCCGCGTCGGCAAGCGCACCGGTGCCGCCGCGCTGCGGATGGCCGTCGAGATGACCAAGGGAACCGGCCGCGGCAAGAACCGCTGGAAGATCTCCAAGGACGAGGCGCTCGGGCGGATCACCGCCGATCATGTCGACTCGGTGCTGCACCCGCAGTTCGCCGACAAGGGTGCGGTGATCGCCAAGGGTCTCGCCGCATCGCCGGGGGCGGCGGTCGGGCAGGTCTACTTCACCGCCGATGACGCCGAGGCGGCGGGCAAGCGCGGCGAGGACGTCATCCTGGTTCGCAACGAGACCAGCCCGGAAGACGTCCACGGGATGATGGCGGCCAAGGGCATCCTCACCGCCCGGGGCGGTCTCGTCAGCCACGCTGCCGTCGTCGCTCGCGGCTGGGGGACACCCGCCGTCGTCGGTGCCGACTCGGTCAAGATCTCGGGTCGCTCGTTCACCGCGCACGGCACGACGTTCGACGAGGGTGACTGGGTGTCGCTCGACGGCTCGACCGGTGAGGTGATGAGCGGCCAGCTCGCGATGACCCTCGGTGAGCCGCCGGCCGAGTTCACCACGATCCTCGGCTGGGCCGACGCCAAGCGCAAGGGCAAGCTCGCGGTGCGCGCCAACGCCGACACCGGTGAGGACGCCACCAACGCCCGCAATCTGGGCGCCGAGGGGATCGGGCTGTGCCGCACCGAGCACATGTTCCTCGCCCCCGACCGGCTGCCGGTCGTGCGCAAGATGATCCTCGCCTCCACGCCCGAGGCCGAGGCCGAGGCGTTGGCCGAACTGCTCGAGGTGCAGCGGACCGACTTCACCGAGATCCTCGAAGCGATGGACGGCCTGCCGGTGACGGTGCGCTTGCTCGACCCGCCGCTGCACGAGTTCCTGCCCTCGGTCGAGGAGCTCAAGGTCAAGCGGGCGGTCGAGGGGCTGTCCGCCCAGGAGCAGGAGCTGCTCCGGGCGGCGGAGTCGTGGGCCGAGCACAACCCGATGATCGGCACCCGTGGCGTGCGGCTCGGGGTGATCAAGCCCGAGCTCTACGGCATGCAGGTGCGGGCGTTGATGGAGGCGGCCGGGGCGTTGCGCAAGCGCGGCAAGAACCCGATCGTCGAGGTGATGATTCCGCTCACCGTGACTCGCGAGGAGCTCGCGCTGGCCCGCAGCTGGGTCCAGGCCGAGATCGACCGGGCCGGCAAGGGGCTGCGCAACAAGCCCGAGGTGATCATCGGCACGATGATCGAGACGCCGCGTGCTGCGGTGCGGGCCGACGAGATCGCCGAGGAGGCCGACTTCTTCAGCTTTGGCACCAACGACCTGACACAGATGGCGTTCGGGTTCAGCCGTGACGACGTCGAGAGCCGGATGATGCCCGCCTACCTCGAGCAGGGGCTGCTCAAGCGGAACCCGTTCGAGACGATCGATCAGGGTGGTGTCGGTGAACTGGTGCGACTCGGCGCCCGGCTGGGCCGTTCGGTGAAGCCCAAGCTCAAGCTCGGCGTGTGTGGTGAGCACGGTGGCGACCCCGAGTCGATCGCCCTCTTCTACGACGCCGGGCTCGACTACGTGTCCTGCTCGCCGTTCCGGGTGCCGATCGCCCGTCTGGCCGCCGCGCAGGCCGTGATCGCCGGCGCCACGACCAAGTAGTCGGCGGCGCCGACCAACCTGGGTTCGCACCCCTCATCGAAAGCGACCGCACCACCGATGCAACCGATGTCCACGGCGGACCTGTTCCGTCGCCCGCCGCTGTTGGCGGCCGAGGGCTCCGGCAACGACTTCGTCGAGCTCACGGTTCACAACTGGCAGTGGGTGGTCCTGCTCGGTGCCATCGTGGCGCTGCTGCTGATCGACCTGTTCGTGTTCCACCGCGAGGCGCACGAGATCAGCACACGCGAGGCGGCCCTCGAGTCGGCGGCCTGGATCACCATCGGCGTGTCGGTCTCGCTGGTGATCCTGTGGTGGTTCGGCGGTCAGGCGACGGGCGAGTACATCACCGCCTACCTGGTCGAGAAGAGCCTGAGCATCGACAACGTCTTCGTGTGGGCGTTGCTGATGTCGTCGTTCAAGGTCCCGGCGAAGTACCAGCACCGGGTGTTGTTCTGGGGCATCTTCGGCGCCCTGTTGATGCGCGCCATCTTCATCTTCGCCGGGGTCGCGTTGATCGAGTCGGTCGGCTGGGTCCTGTACATCTTCGGCGGGTTCTTGATCTTCACCGGCGGTCGGATGCTGGCCACCGGCGACAGCCACTCGGACCCCACCGAGGGCCGCTTCTATCGGTTCGTCAACCGCGTGGTGCCGACCACCAACAAGCTCGACGGGCAGAAGCTGTTCACCCGCGTCAACGCCAAGCGTCTGGCGACACCGCTGTTCATCGTGTTGGTGCTGGTCGAGTTCACCGACCTGATCTTCGCCCTCGACTCGGTGCCGGCGGTGTTCGGCTACAGCCGCGAGGAGTTCATCGTGTTCTCCTCCAACGCGTTCGCGATCCTCGGTCTGCGCGCCTTGTACTTCCTGCTGGCCGACATGCACGCCCGGTTCAAGTACCTGCAGATCGGGCTGGCCGTGCTGCTGGTGGTCATCGGCATCAAGATGATCATCGCCGAAGGCTGGGGCATCCACCTCAACCCGTGGGTCTCGCTGGCGATCATCGCCGTCATCATCGGCGGTTCGATCGTGGCATCGCTGCTGTCCAAGGAGACCCCCGAGGAGCACGCCCGCCACGACATCGACCACGGCGGCCGCTGACCGCCGCTGGGCATCGCAGCGGCGGGGCCGGGGACCCCCATCATGATTGACTGAGCGGCGATGGCGATCGCTGACGAGGACATCGAGAGGATCCGCGCCGCGGCCTCGATCGTCGACGTCGTCGGGCAGTTCGTCCAACTCCGCAAGACGGGGCGCAACTGGGTGGGGCTGTGCCCGTTCCATGCCGAGCGGACGCCGTCGTTCAACGTCCGCGAGGAGACCGGTCGCTACAAGTGCTTCGGCTGTGACCAGTCGGGCGACGTGTTCACCTTCGTCCAGGATCACGAGCACGTCGACTTCGTCGGCGCCGTCGAGTACCTCGCCGCCAAGTACGGCATCACGCTCAACTACACCTCGACCGGACAGTCCAAGGAGCGGGCCCGGCGCAAGCGGCTGGTCGCTGCCATGCAGCAGGCCGTCGACTGGTATCACCAGCGGCTGCTCGACGATCCGGCGGCTCGCCCGGCACGCGACTACCTGCGTGGCCGTGGGCTGGCCGGCGACATCGCCCGTCAGTTCAAGCTCGGCTGGGCACCCGCTGACTGGGATGCGCTGAGCCGGGGCGCGGGCATCGAGGCGTCACTGTTGCGCGAGACCGGCCTGGCGTTCACGAACCGTCGCGATCGGTTGCAGGATGCGTTGCGGGGACGGATCGTGTTCCCGATCTTCGCCGACAACGGAGAGGCCGTCGCCGTCGGGGGTCGGGTGCTGCCGGGCTCGCAGGACCCCGCGAAGTACAAGAACTCGCCCGAGACCCCGATCTACGCCAAGTCCAAGACGCTCTACGGCCTCAACTGGGCCAAGGCCGACGTGACGGCCAAGGACCAGGTGATCGTCTGCGAGGGCTACACCGACGTGATCGGTTTCCACCAGGCCGGGCTTCCCCGAGCCGTGGCGACGTGTGGCACGGCGTTCACCGAGGAGCACGTCCGACTCCTCAAACGCTACGCCAGCCGGG
Source organism: Desertimonas sp. (assembly GCA_047972065.1). Classification (GTDB taxonomy): domain Bacteria; phylum Actinomycetota; class Acidimicrobiia; order Acidimicrobiales; family Ilumatobacteraceae; genus JALZMG01. Next base: position 2,371 of record JBKEAH010000147.1, on the reverse strand, counting down.
TCGTGCTGGCCTTCGATGCCGACGCCGCCGGACAGGGCGCGGCGGAGCGGTTCTACGAGTGGGAGCAGAAGTACCAGGTGCAGGTGTCGGTCGCCCGGTTGCCCGATGGCCAGGACCCCGGATCGTTGGCCCAGCGCGATCCCGAGGCGCTGTCCAAGGCGGTCGACGACGCCGTGCCGTTCCTGGGGTTCCGTCTCGAGCGGGCGATGAACGGTCAGCCCCGTCGCACGCCCGAGGATCGCGTGCGTCTCGCCGAACGGGCGATGGCGGTGATCAACGAACACCCCAACCGCGACGTTCGCGGCCTGTACGCCGGCGAGGTCGCCAGCGAGGTCGGCCTGCCCGTCGCCGACCTCGCCCGTGCCGCCGAGCGCGGGACCCGGCAGCCGACGTTGGCGAGGACACCGACCCGTCGGCGCGCGCTGCACGAGAACGCCGAGTTCGTCGCCGTCGCCGTGTTGTCGCAGGACTGGGACGCGATCGCACCGTGGCTGGTCGAGGAGTTGTTCGACGACGACGTGCATCGTCGGGCCTTCCTGGCGCTCGCCGAGGCCGACGGGGAGTTGCACGAGGCGATCGAGCTGGCCGATCCCGACGCCCGTGAGGTGCTCGACCGGGCCGCCGTTGCGGATCTCAACGTCGAGCCCGAGACCGAGGCACGCAACCTGATCGCCGCGGCGGTTCGGCGCGAGCTCGCCCGGGGCGGTCCGACCGCCGACCCGGAGCGCAATCGTGACGACCGCGAGGCCCGCTTGAAATTGGAGGATCTGGCGTCGCCCATTGCGAGCGGCCCCGCAGCAGACTGGTTGCTAGGTTGGCTCCATCGTCGGATCGATGAACGGCAGTCTGGGGGCGCCTGAGACGCATCACCAGCATCATGGGGGACCGGTGCCGGCCGCCGCCATGACGGTTCCGCTCCGCGGCGTCGATCCGGCCGAGTGGCAGCGTCTGGTGACCAAGGGCCGCGCCCAGGGATCGGTCCACGCCGAGGACGTGACGTTGGTCGTGCGTCACGTCGAGCTGACGGGCGAGGTGCTCGAGCAGATCAAGGCCGCGCTCGCCGAACACGGCGTCACCATCGACGAGTCGCTCGGTGACGACGACGACGGTGAGGATCCCACGCCGCCCCAGCCGCGACGACCGGCGATCGACGACGCCACCGCCGAGACGGTGCTCGCCCGTCGGCGGCGGCGCCGGACTCGCGGTGCGGGAGGCCGCGGCGACCAGGTGTCCTCGGACGGTGTTCGGCTCTACCTGCGCGAGATCGGCCAGGTCGATCTGCTCACCGTGGACGACGAACGGCGGTTGGCACAGATCATCGAGGCCGGTCAGTTGGCAGCCGAACAGATCGACGAGCTCGGCGAGGGATGCGAAGCCGGCGAGGCGCGGCGGTTGCTGCGCACCGTCAACCGGGGCGAGCGGGCCAAGAGCGAGCTGACGCAGGCCAACCTGAGGCTGGTCGTCAGCATCGCCAAGCGCTACTCGGGCCGCGGGATGCAGCTGCTCGATCTCATTCAGGAAGGCAACCTCGGCCTGATGCGGGCGGTCGAGAAATTCGATCACACGAAGGGTTTCAAGTTCTCGACCTACGCCACGTGGTGGATCCGTCAGGCGATCACCCGCTCGATCGCCGATCAGGCCCGGACCATCCGGATCCCGGTCCACATGGTCGAGCACATGAACCGCGTCATCCGCACGAAGCGGCAGCTCCACCAGGACCTGGAGCGTGAGCCGACGGTCGACGAGATCGCGGAGCGGGTGCAGCTGGAACCGGACCGGGTGCGCGAGCTGCTGCGGATCTCGCTCGACCCGCTCTCGCTCGATTCGCCGGTGGGGGAGGAGGACGAGTCGAATCTCGGCGACTTCATCGAGGACAGCTCGGCCGACGGCCCGGCCGATGCGGCGACCCGCACGATGCTGACCCAGGCCGTCGGCGATGTGCTGGGTGAGCTGTCGGATCGTGAGCAGGAGATCGTCCGGTTGCGCTTCGGGCTCGACGGCGGGCAGGCCAAGACGCTCGAGGAGGTCGGCCGCGAGTTCGGTGTGACCCGCGAGCGGATCCGCCAGATCGAGGCCAAGACGCTCGCCAAGCTGCGTCACCCCCAGCGCAGCCAACGCCTCCGCGAGTTTCTCGAGACCGAGTAGCGGGCGCCCGGTCCGCCCCTCGCCCGCGGCCCGGAAGCGTATGTGTCGGTGCTCGTGCCAAACGGGCGGTACCGACGCGGACGCGTCGGGCGCGTTCGCGTCGTGTGATGACGACGGTGGTGGCGGTACTCTCTACCGCTGCCTTCCGGGGTAGCTCAGTTGGCAGAGCGACGGACTGTTAATCCGTTTGTCGTGGGTTCGAGCCCCACCCCCGGAGCTCGATCGA
>JBKEAH010000102.1:0-11652 GCA_047972065.1 Desertimonas sp. | reverse complement strand
ACCTTGATGACATCGGCCCCGTAGTCGCCGAGCAGCTGCCCGGCGAATGGGCCGGCGATGAAGCTGCCCAGCTCGAGGACGCGGACGCCCTGCAACGGGCCGTCGGACACGTTCGCCATGGCGTCAGTGTATGCAGCCTTGAGCCGTTCGTCAGCAATTGTCGGCCGACCAACGGTGCTTCCCGGCCTGCTCGTTCGGCCGCATTGCTCCTCGTCTTGCTGGTGTTGCCCGGTGAACACGGGAGGTTGTGGTTGCGCCGGCCCCGCATCGTGGTGTACAACGCTGTCTCCAAGATTGTGCACAATTCAGTGCCGAGGGGGTTCACGATGAAACGACGTTGGGGGCTGGGGCTCGTCGCCGCGGCGATGGCCATGACCGCGTGCGCGGCAGACGACGGGGCCCGAGGCGGGGGCGGCGGGCCCTTCGTCGCCGTCGCGGCCGCACCGCGCACCGCACCGGATGACACGACGGCCGACGGATCCTCCGCCGACGCCGAGATCGACCCCGATGGCGTGTTGCGGGTGGCGACGTTCGCCGAGTACCCGTGGGATCCGCATCTCAACCCGAACACCTACGGCCTCGTCCAGCTGTCGCTGGTCTACGACCGACTGGTGCACACCGCACCGGATGGCACGTTGATCCCCGGGTTGGCCGAGTCGTGGGAGTACTCCGACGACGGCACAACGCTGACCCTGTCGTTGCGCCAGGGCGTCACCTTCCAGGACGGCGAGGTGTTCGACGCCGAGGCGGTCAAGGCCAACCTCGACCGGGCCATGACGCTCGAGGGTTCGACCGTCGCCCCCGAACTGGTCAACGTCAGCGAGGTCGTCGCCGACGACGCCAGCACCGTCACGCTGCGGCTCGCCGCACCCGACGCCACGCTGCCGGCGGTGCTGTCGGGCCTCGCCGGTCTGATGATCAGCCCGCCGGCGATGGACGACCCTGCGCTCGACCAGAACCCGGTCGGCGCCGGCATGTACCGGCTCGCCGAGCTGACCCAGGGTGCGGGCTTCACCGTCGAGCGCTGGGACGGCTACTGGGACCCCGAGGCCGTGCAGGCGGCGTCGATCGAGTGGTCGTTCGTGCCCGACACCAATGCCCGGGTCAACGCCCTGACCACCGGTCAGATCGACATCGCCCCGATCGAGCCGTTCGACGTCGACCGGGTCGAGCAGGCCGACGGCATCGAGGTGCGGCTGAACGACACGCTGCGCTTCGTGTACCTCGGGCTCGACCTCAGCGTCGAGCCGTTCAACGACCTGCGGGTCCGTCAGGCCATCGCCCACGCCATCGATCGCGAGGCGTTGGTGGCGGGCGTCTGGCTCGGTTTCGGGACGCCGTCCGAGCAGATCTGGCCCGAGGGCTACTTCCCGCACGTCCCCGAGCTCGACGACCGGTACCCCTACGACCCCGAGCGGGCCCGCGAGCTGCTCGCCGAGGCCGGATTGGAAGACGGGTTCTCCTTCGAGTCGATCGTCGTGCCCCAGCCCGCCGCCTACCAGCAGCTCGGCGAGGCGATCCAGGCGCAGTTGGCGGCGGTCGGCATCGACATGTCGATCCGGATCACCGAGGCGTCACAGCTCGGAACCGCCTACTACGTCGAGAAGGTGGCGCCATCGGCGGTGCTGTACACCAACGGCCGGCTCGACCCGGCGCTGACCGTCGGCGGACGCTACGCCGAGAGCGGGTTCTTCAACGTCGGCAAGGTGAGCACCCCGCGGCTCGAAGAGCTCTTCGCCGAGTCGATCTCCGAGACCGACGAAGCGGCCCGGACCGAGATCTTCCAGCAGATGTCGACCGAGATCACCGACCAGCTGCTCGACCAGGTGCTGTTCTTCGCCCAGGAGCCACAGGGCGTCAGCGACCGGGTCGTCGGCCTCGAGTCCTACATCTCGGGCATCCAGGAGTTCCGTGGCGTCGGCGTCGCCGCCGGCTGAACCCACCCGACCCCGATCCCGCCGTTCCGGCCGCGCTCACAGGCAGGCGTACACGGCGTCGACCAGTGCTCGGTTGCGCGGGTTCTGCCAGCGGGGCACCACGGCGTTCATGACATAGCCGAAGGCCACCCCGCTCACCGGGTCGGCGAAGCCCAGCGAACCACCGGTGCCGAAGTGCCCGAAGCTGCCCGGGTTGGGCCCGAACGGTCGATCCGGACGGGTCGGTTGGAAGCCCAGGCCAAACGAGGCGTCGCGCCCGAGCACCGGGCACCAACCCTCGGACTGCGTGCGGGTGGCCTCGGCCAGTACGGCATGGTCGGCGACGGTCACGCCCCCCAGCCGGCCGCCGGCCGCCAACGCCGTGTAGACACGGGCCACCCCGCGGGCGGTGGCGTGGAGGTTGGTCGAGGGCACCTCGGCGCCCCGCCACTCGTCGGTGTTCATCACGCCGATCCCCGAGAACCCGGGCGGGTTGGCGTAGCCGAGCCGGATCATCTCCTCGACGTCGTCGAGCGGCGGGACGTCGTCGATCGACGCGACGAGGTCACCACCGGTGGGTGGGTCCTCCACCGCCGTTGCCGGCTCCTCGGCGGGTTCATTCGGTGGTGGTGCGAGCTGCCACACCACGTCGGCGCAGCGCCGGCGATCGGTGGGGCCGAGCCCCCAGGCCAGGTCGGCGTCGAGCGGTCCGGCGATCTCGTCGCGCCACCAACGGCCCGGGCGTCGTCCGTCGACACGCCGTGCCAGCTCGCCGAGCAGGTAGCCGTAGGTGTTGGTGTGATAGGCGTGGCGAGTCCCCGGCCGCCACCACGGATCGGTCGCCGCGATCGCCGCGCACATTCGATCCCATCGCCACAGGTCATCGTTGGTCAGCGGTTGGCGAATCGCCGGCAGCCCGGCCCGGTGGCAGAGCAGATCGCGCACCGTGGCGCCCATCTGGCCGGCCCGCAGCTCGGGCCACCACCGGTCGGCCCGGCCGTCGAGGTCGACGGCGCCGGCGGCGACGAGTTGCAGCGCGCGCAGGGCGATCATCGGCTTGCCGACCGAGTAGGTGTTGACGAGGGTGTCGGCCCGCCATGGTCGGGTCTGGGCCGCATCGGCATACCCGCCCCAGGCGTCGACGACGACGCGACCATCGACGACCACACAGCACGCCGCGCCGACCTCACCCCGGCCGAAGTTTGCCCGAAAGGCGTCGCCGACGGCGCCGAACGCCGGGTCGACCGAGCCCTCGAGCATCGTCGCACGGTAGCGCCGGCGAGCGCGGCCTCGGGGTACGAGTGCCGCTCGCACTACCGTCCGCAGCAACCCGTCGTCGATCGGAGATCCCATGGCCAAGGTTCCTGCCGCCGCTGCCGCGCTCACGGCGTTCCCGTTCGGTTCGGCTCGTCAACTGGCGGCTGCCATCCGTGGCGGCAAGGTCACCGCGCTCGAGCTGCTCAAGGCATATCTCGCCCGGGTCGACGAGCTCAACCCGGCACTCAATGCCGTGGTGGTCGACGACCGCGAGGTGGCGATGAAGACCGCCCGAGCGGCCGACCGCGCCGTCAAGTCCGGCAAACGACTCGGCCCGTTGCACGGCGTGCCGATGACGGTGAAGGAGAGCTTCGCGATCACCGGACATCCCGTGACGTTCGGACAACCGGCGATGGCCGACAACGTGCTCGACCGCGACGCGGTGGTCGTCGAGCGGCTGCGGGCCGCCGGGGCGGTGATCTTCGGCAAGACCAACGTGCCGCTCAACCTGGCCGACTTTCAGTCCTACAACGAGGTCTACGGCACCACCAACAACCCGTGGGACCCGGCGCTCGCAGCCGGTGGATCCTCGGGGGGGTCGGGCGTGGCGATGGCGGCGGGACTGTCGGGGCTCGAGTTCGGCAGCGACATCGGTGGCAGCATCCGCAACCCTGCCGCCTACAACGGGGTCTACGGGCACAAGCCGACCTTCGGGATCATCCCCAAGCGCGGTCACACGCTGAGCTTCGAGGCCGTCGCCGAGACCGCCATCTCGGTGGTCGGGCCGCTGGCCCGCAGCGCCGCTGACCTCGCACTGGCGCTCAAGGTCACCGCCGGCCCCGACCTCGAGGACGGCTACCGGCTCGCGCTGCCCGCACCACCGACATCGCTGAAGGGGCTGCGGGTCGCCGTCTGGCTCGACCAGCCCGACCTGTCGCCGGTCGACGACGAGGTGCAGGCGCACGTGCGCATCGCCGCCGAGGCGCTCGGGCGCGCCGGCGCCAAGGTCGACTTCACCGCCCGGCCGGACTTCGACCCGGTGGCGGCCAACGACGTCTACCAGCTGCTGCTGCTGGCCACGATGTCGGCCCGGGACCCGAACTTCGATGCGCTGGTCGCCAAGGCCGAGGCGCTCGACGCCGCCGACACCGGCCCGTACGCACGGAACCTGCGGATGTCGGTGGTGCGCCATCGCGACTACGTGTTGGCCGAAGCGGCCCAGGCCAACCTGCGTTGGACGTGGCGACGGTTCTTCGCCGATCACGACGTGGTGCTGGCCCCGATCACGGCGACACCGCCGTTCCCCCACGATCACTCCGAGCCGATGGCCGCTCGGACGATGACGGTCAACGGGCAGGAGGTGCCCTACCTCGCCCAGGTCTTCTGGGCGGGGCTGGCCATCGCCGCCCACCTGCCCTCGACGGTGGCTCCGACCGCACTCAGCGCCGATGGGCTGCCGATCGGGGTACAGATCATGGGCGACGCCTACCGCGACCGCACCACCATCTGGGTCGCCGAGCAACTGGCTCGTCTGGTCGGCGGCTTCCAGCCACCGCCGATCTGACCGGCGGCCGCCCGGCCTCAGCCGGGGGCGAGGCGGAAGATCCCGTTGCTGTGGGTGAGCACGTAGATCTCGCCGTCGGGTCCGAGCGCCACCGCGGTCACCGGGCCATCGGCGTGCACCGGCAGCGTCGCCATCTCGTAGCCGGCGCCGAGCGCCATCACGGCCCCGGCGAGGTCGGCGAAGACGTAGGCGCCGACGAGTCCCGGGATCGCCGTCCCGTGATAGACGCAGCCACCGATCACGGCGGGGCCGATCGTGTCGTGGCGGTACTCGTACACCGGGGGGATCGCTCCGTCGGGAACCGGTTCGTGGCGTACCGAGGTGCCCTCGAGCTGATACCAGCCGAAGTTCATCCCGACCTGCCCGGCGAGGATGTGGTTGACCTCTTCGATCTCCTCGTTGCCGACGTCGCCGAGCCACAGATCGCCGGTCGCCGCGTCGCGACAGAACCCCCACGGGTTGCGCAGACCCTTGGCGATCAGCTCGGGTCGATACGGCGGCTGGTCGACCCACGGGTTGTCGGGCGGGATGTCATAGCCGGCCTCGGCGCCGCGCGGCACGATGCGCACGATCCCACCGAGCAGCTTGGCCGGGTCCTGCGCGTCGCGTCCGTTGCTGGCCCCGCCGTCGCCGAGCGCGAGGTACAGGGTGCCGTCGGGGGCGAACACCAGCCCGCCTCCCTTGTGTCCGAACCCGGCATCGGGTTGGTCCTCGAACAACACCTCGACCCGTGACGCCGGGTCGATGGCACCGGCGGGGTCGACGGCGAAGGAGATGACGTGAGAGTCCATCGCCGGGTCGGTGTAGGACAGGAACAAGCGCCCGTCGACGGGGTGGAACGCCGAGCCGAGCATCCCGCGTTCGGAACCGGGCTCGTAGGGGGAGACGTCGGCGGTCAGGTCGAGGTAGAGAGCGGTGGTGCCGTCGGGTGCGAGCCGCCAGACCTCACCGGATTGCGACGTCACCACCACCAGCCCGTCAGGCCGTCCGGCCAGCGAGGTGAGGAGCGGCAATCCGGTGGCGACGGGCTGGAGGGTCAGGGGGAGTGTCGTCAACGATCCGGCGCCGGGTGCCGGGGTCGTGGTGGTCGTCGGCGCCGCGCTCGTCGTGACGGCATCGCCGGACGCCACCGCCGTGTCGACGGCGGTGCCGTCGTGGCCGCGCTCGTCGTCATCGTCGCAGGCACCCAGGCCCGCCAGCGCGAACGCCGTCGCCGCCATCACCACCAGCGGGTGTCGCCCCGTCCGTCCTCGCATGCCCGCACTCTCCCTGACCCGACGGGCCCGGCGCACCGTCGAGGGGAAGCTACTCGTAGCCGGGCAACGAGTTCCGGATCACTCGGGCGGCGCAGATGGCCTCGTGGCCGATCGTGCCGCCGTCACCCACGATCTCGGCGTCACCGGTGATGGACAGACCCTCGACGACGGCGGCCGGGACGTTCCACGAACCGCTTCTGCCTCTGGCAGAAACGGTTCCCATCGGCCCGCCCGGGCGTCACGATGCGGCCATGACACCGACGATCTCGGATCGGCTGATGGAACAGCGCATCCTCGTGCTCGGGGAGGAGGTCACCGACGACAGTGCCAACCGGCTGGTCGCCCAGCTGTTGCTGCTGTCGGCCGAGGACCCCCGTAGCGACGTCAGCCTCTACATCAACTCGCCCGGCGGGTCGGTGCAGGCCGGACTGGCCGTGTACGACACGATGCAGCTGATCCCCAACGACGTCGCCACGGTGGCGATGGGCTTTGCCGCCAGCATGGGTCAGCTGCTGCTGTGTGCCGGGACCGCCGGCAAGCGGTTCGCGCTCCCCAACGCCGAGGTGGTGATGCACGAGGGCTCGGCCGGGATCGGCGGGTCAGCCGCCGACGTGGAGATCCAGGCTGCCCACCTCCGCCACACCCTCGATCGGATGCGCTCGATCATCGCCCGGCACACCGGCCGCGCCATCGAGCAGGTGACCGAGGACGTCGGCCGCGACCGCTGGTTCGACGCCGAACAGGCGTTGGCGTACGGGTTCGTCGACCACATCGTCACCTCGCTCGACGACGTCCGCCCGACCCTGCCGACGCGTCGCATCGGCTTGGCCGGACCGGCCCCGCGGCCGCTGGGGGCATGCACATGAGCTCGTACACGATTCCGATGGTCACCGAGCAGACGGCGCGTGGGGAACGGGTGTCGGACATCTACAGCCGCCTGCTCAGCGATCGCATCATCTTCCTCGGTACCCCGATCGACGACGGAGTCGCCAACGTCGTCGTCGCCCAGTTGCTCCACCTGGCCGCCCAGGCGCCCGACCGTGACATCCAGCTCTACCTCAACTCGCCCGGCGGGCCGTTCACGTCGTTGATGGCGATCTACGACACGATGCAGTTCGTCGCTCCCGATGTCGCCACGATCTGTGTCGGTCAGGCCACGTCGACGGCTGCGATCCTGCTGGCCGCCGGTGCGCCCGGGAAGCGGGCCGTGCTCGAGCACTCCCGGGTGTTGCTCCACCAGCCCCACACCGAGCTCAGCCGCGGTTCGATGAGCGACCTCGCACTCGAAGCAGCCGAGCTGACGCGCATCCGTGGCGAGGCCGAGGCCGTGCTGGCCCGCCACACCGGCCGGGCCGCCGAGCAGGTGCGCGCCGACACCGATCGAGCGCTCGTGCTGGCCGGTCCGGCGGCGGTGGACTACGGCGTCGCCGATGCCGTGCTGATCGCCGGCTCAGGCGGCGAGCAGTTGGATCCTCGTCGAGCCCTGACCCCCGACACGCAACCGGCGGGCTGAGCGCTCGAGCACCTCGACGAGCTCGAGGCCGAGTGCCTCGCTGATCGCATCGAGGAGATCGGAGGAGACCTCCTTGCGGCCCCGCTCGACCTCGGAGAGGTACGGCACCGACACCGCCGCGGTGCGGGCGACATCGGCCAGCGATCGCTTCTGACGGGTCCGCTCGTCACGCAACACGTCGCCGATCACCCCCCGCAACCGCCCCCGCTCTCCCATCCGAGTGTTGGACCGCGACGGAGTGTTGGGTGTCGACACGTCCCCGCGTTCAACACTCCGATGCCGGGTCGCGGCGGTCCGACGGAGACCTGGCCGGTGGCTATCGGTACGGTCGCTGGCGATGAGGGCGACGGTACCACCGCTGATGCGCGTCGCCCGGCCAGGTGTGTTCTACGGGTGGTACGTCGCCGTCGCCTGTCTCGTGTTGATGCTGGTGACGGTGGGGGTCAGCTACTACGGCCTGTCGCTGTTCCTCAAGCCGCTGCGCGATGAGCACGGCTGGTCCAACGCGGTGGTGTCGGGTGCGTCGGGCACGTTCTTCGTCGTGTCCGGCCTCGCCGGATTCGTCGCCGGGCCGGCCATCGACCGCCTCGGACCGAAGCGGTTCATGGCGGCGGGCATCATCCTCACCGGAGCGGCGGCGGCCTCGGTCGGGTTCGTGGACCAGATCTGGCAGCTCTACGTCGCCTACACGGCGCTGGCAATCGCCTACGGGATGGGCGCCGTCGTCCCCGTCTCGACGCTGATGGCGCGGTGGTTCATCATCGACCGGGGCAAGGCGACGATGATCTCCTCGACCGGCGTGTCCCTCGGCGGTGCCGTGCTCGTGCCGGTCGGCGCGGCGCTGATCGATGCCGGGGGCCTCGAGTTGGCGGCGCCGATGCTGGGGGTGATCGTGGTCGCCGTGGCGCTCCCGACGCTGTGGTTGGCGATCGCCGAGTCGCCCCAGGCGGTCGGTCTCGAGCCCGATGGCGGCAAGGCCGCGCCGTCGAGCACCCGTGTCGACCTCGCCGGGCAGTACCGCCGGTGGAGCCGTACCGAGGCGCTGCGCACGACGATGTTCTGGGCGGTGACGGCCGCGTTCTTCCTCGCCCTCGGGGCCACGACCGGCGTGTTGATCCACCAGCTCGCGTTCTTGCAGGAGCCCGACCGGCTGGGTTCGCGGCGTGCCGCCGCGCTGGCGGTGACCGTGACCACGATCGGCTCGATCGTCGCCCGTGGCGGTGTGGGGCTGATCGCCGATCGGCTCGACAAGCGGTTGATGGCCTCGGCGCTGTTCGCCCTCCAGGCCGTGGCGATCGGCGCGTACGTCGTCACCCATCATCCGGTGCTGATCTACGCCGTGGCGCTGGTGTTCGGTTTCACCATCGGCAACGTGTACTTGGTGCAGTCGCTGCTGATCGGGGACCTCTTCGGATTGGTCAGCTTCGGGACGGTGTTCGGGATGGTGTCGCTGGCCAGCCAGATCGGCAGCGGCCTGGCGTTGATCGCCGTCGGGGGCTGGTCGACGCGCACGGCTATGGCCCCCCGTTCCTCTTCCTCGGCGCGCTCGACGTGGTGGCGGCGGTCTGTGTGCTCTTCGCCCGGAGCCCGTCGCCGGAGCGCGGATCGAGCCCGGCGTCGCCCTTCTCGGTGCCGCCGATGGAGCACGCGCCATAGCCTGCCGCCGTGCCCAGGTTCGACCACCTCGTGCTGGCCTCCCCCGACCCGGTCGCGACCCGTGCCCAGATCGCCGAGCGGACCGGTGTCCGCCTCGGCCCGGGCGGCCCCCACGTCGGGCAGGGAACTCGAAACTGGCTCGGGCGGCTCGGGCCATCCAGCTATCTCGAACTGATCGGGCCCGACCCCGACCAGCCTGCCCCAGCGTCGCCCCGCCCCTTCGGCGTCGATGATCTCGCCGAGCCAACCGTGGTGGCTTGGTGCATCCGTCGCGACGACCTCGACGCCCTCGGTCCGCTCGGCGCGCGCGCCGGTGTCGCCTTCGGTGCCCCGTTCACGATGGAGCGCGAGGCTCCCAACGGCACGCTGCGCTGGCGGCTCTCGCTGCCCGATGGCGACCCCGCCGCGGGACTCGTCCCGTTCTTCATCGACTGGATGGACAGCACCCACCCGGCCACCACCTCGGTGGACGGCTTGCGGGTCACCGAGCTCTTCGGCGAGCACCCTGACCGGCCACGGGTCGGCGCGATGCTGCGGGCGCTCGACGTCGAGCTCGAGGTGCGCGACGGAGCGGTCGCCGGGCTCCACGTCACCCTCGCCGGCCCCGACGGGGAGATCAACTGGTGAGCGACTTCGGCGCCCACCGTCGTGCCGACTGGCTGCTCGATCCCGCCGTCGCCTACCTCAACCACGGCACGGTCGGGGCGCCGCCACGCCGGGTCATCGAACATCAACGACGCATCCAGGACGACATCGAGCGGCACCCGGCGCGGGCGCTGATCGCCGAGCTGTCGTCGATCCTCGGCGACGTCCCCCACGGCCCCCGTCGACTGCGCGAGGCGATGGGAGCGATCGCCCCGTTCCTCGGCGCGGCGCCCGATGACGTCGTCTTCGTCGACAACATCACCGCCGGCGTCAACGCCGTGCTGCGGTCGTTCCCGCTCGACGCCGGCGACGAGATCGTCGTCACCTCGATGGGCTACGGCGGGGTGACCAACGCCAGCACCTACGCCGCCCGGCGCGCCGGAGCCACCCTGAACACCGTCGAGCTGCCGGCGCCGGGCGCCCCGGCACATCACTACGTCGAGCGGATCGACGCCGCGTTGACGTCACGGTCGCGGATCCTCGTCGTCGACCACCTGTGCGCCCAGAGCGCCCTGGTGCTGCCGGTGGCCGCGATCGCCGAGGCTGCCCACCGCCGCGGCGTGCTGGTGCTGGTCGACGGGGCGCACGTGCCGGGGAACATCCCGCTCGACATCGCCGCGCTCGGGGTCGACTGGTACACGGCCAACCTGCACAAGTGGGCCTGGACCCCACGCAGCTGCGGCGTGTTGTGGTGTGCCCCCGACCATCAGGCGACGTTGCACCCGCCGGTGGTGTCGTGGGGCCTCGACCTGGGCATGACGGCAGAGTTCGACTTCCCCGGCACCCGCGACATCAGCCCGTATCTCGCCGCGCCCTTCGCCATCGACCTGCTCCACGCCGAGGGCCTCGACGATCTGTACGCCTACAACCACGAACTGGTGTGGTGGGCCGGTCAGCATCTCGCCGAGCGGTGGGGGACCACCCTGGCGTCGCCGCGGGAGATGACCGGGTCGATGGTGTCGGTGGAGCTGCCGGCGGCGTTGGGAGCCGGTGCCGCCGCCCAGGCGGTTCGTGGGGCCCTCGACGCCCAGGACATCGAGGTCGGGGTGTACGAGCGCGGCGACCGCTTGACGGTGCGTGTCTCGGCGCAGATTTACTGCGATCGCGACGACATCGAACGCCTGGCCGACGCGGTGCGGGTGCTCGCCGGGGGCTGACGTGGCCGAGGGTGTCGAGCTGAGGATCGATCGCCGGGCGCCGGTGCGACGGATCGAGCTGGACGATGCCTCGTGGGTCGATCTGGTCGACGGCTTCGTGCGGGAGCCGGCCGGCGAGTTGGACGCGATCCGCGACGGCACTGCCTGGGGCCAGACGGAGGTGTTGCGATATGACCGCTATATCCCCGAGCACCGGCTCGGTGCCGCGATCCGCAGCGACACCGTGCCGTTGCTGCGTCAGTCCGAGCTGCACCTGTCATCGCGCTACCGGGTTCGCTGGGATGGCGTGGCGGCGATCCGTTACCGCGACGGCGAGGATTTCCAGGGGCTCCACGGTGACCGTGAGATGCGCTGGCTGGACGACACGTTGATCGCCATCGTCGTGCTCGGGGTCCGCCGTCCGTTCGTGCTGCGACCCCGCCGACCGGGTCCGCAGATGCGTGACGGCATCCCGGCCGGGCGGGGCGAGCACGACGTGATCCTGACGCCGGGGGAGGGTGATCTGCTGGTGATGGGCGGCGCCAACCAGCGCGACTGGTTGCACGGCGTACCCCGGGCGAGCACCGACCGGGAGCGCATCTCGTTGACGTGGCGCTGGACCAGTCGCCGTGGCCGCCCCGACACCAGACCGGGCTATTTCGAGGGCCGCCAGTTCAGCGACCGCCCCCGCCAACCCGGCACCCGCCGC
>JBKEAH010000073.1:0-11765 GCA_047972065.1 Desertimonas sp. | reverse complement strand
ACGGCGAGGACTACCACGACCTGCCGGTGCTGGTGAAGGCCAAGGGCAAGTTCACGACCGACCACATCTCGATGGCCGGGCCCTGGCTGAAGTACCGCGGCCACCTGGAGAACATCTCGGGCAACCTCTACCTCGGTGCCGTCAACGCCTACGACGGCTACGAGGCCGGGTTCGGCAAGAACACGCTGACCGGCGAGACCCAGAGCTTCCCGGACATCGCCAAGGCGTACCACGAGGCCGGGCAGCCGTGGGTGGTCATCGGTGACCAGAACATGGGCGAGGGCTCGTCGCGCGAGCACGCGGCGATGGAGCCGCGATTCCGCAACGGGTTGGTCGCGATCGCCCGCAGCTTCGCCCGCATCCACGAGACCAACCTGAAGAAGCAGGGCATGGTGCCGTTGACCTTCGCCGACCCGGCCGACTACGACCGCATCGGCGAGGACGACCGCATCAACGTGCTCGATCTGCCACCCAAGCCGGGCCACCCCGTGCGCGGCCAGATCGTCAAGCCCGACGGCTCGGTCATCGACTTCGAGACGACGCACACCTTCAGCGACGAGCAGGTCGAGTGGTTCAAGGCCGGCTCGGCACTCAACATCGTCCGCCAGAAGGTCGCCGCCGGCGACACCTGACGGATTCGGTATCCGAGCCCCAACCCGTCAGCGGTCACGGAAGGCGTCGAGTCGGCGGCGGTCCTTCTTGGTCGGGCGACCGGTGCCGCGGGGACGTTCGAACATCGGGCGGACCCACGGCTCGCGTTCGACAGGCGGGCTGTGGTCGACGATGCACTCGGCCGCCTTCGGCGCCGAGACCCGTTTGGCGATGAGACCGGCGACCTCGACGTCACGCTCGCGCTCGGCGGTGCGCGCCACGACCCGATCGCCGACCCGCAGTGGGCTGGCCGCCTTCACCGCCTGACCGTTGATCCGCACGTGACCGCCACGGCACGCCGCCGTCGCCAGCGAACGGGTCTTGAAGATCCGCACCGCCCACAACCACACGTCCACACGCACCGTCTCGATCCCCCCAGTCTGGTCGATCGCCACCGCATCACGAGGACGCACCCGCGCCCGGGTGGATGCCCGCGTCCGGATGCGCCACGATGGACGCACCGCCGACCGCGACCCGCAGGAGGAGCCCGATGAGCGAGCCCACCACCGACGACCATGCCGATCCGATCAAGCACGCCTGGAACGATGTCGCCGACAGTTTCTCGGCGCTCGGTCGCTCGATGAAGGACCGCTTCGAACGGGACCCCGACGCCGAGCACGCCACGACCGGCGACCACGGCAGCGACCCGACGGCTGCGTTGCGGGAGGCCTTCGAGCAGCTGCTGGCGGCCGGCCGGGACCTCGGCGACAAGGTCACCGGCATCACCAGAGACGACCGGCTCAAGGGACGGGCGCGCAGCGTCGGGACGTCGATCAACCACGCAGTGGAGGCGACGATCAACCAGATCACCGGCGAGATGCGGTCGTTCTTCAAGGGTTCGACCGGCGACGACGCATCGCCCGACGCCACCGGCAACGATGGCCCGCCCACCGTGATCGACGGTCCGGCCGCCTACCGCCGCGCCGGCGGCACCGACGCCACCGAGCGCTGATGATCGAGCGCGCCTCGGCGTTGCGCATCACCGGCGCAGCCCGCCGGTTCGTCGACGAGCCCGTCCCCGACGCCGCCGTCCATCAGATCCTCGACGACGCCCGGTTCGCACCGAGCGGCGGCAACCGCCAGCCGTGGCGCGTGGCCGTCGTCAAGGACCTCGCCATCCGGCGGCGGCTGGCGACGATGATGCAGCCGGTGTGGGACGCCTACGTCGCTCGCGCCCGTCTTGGCATCAGCCCGTACAACCCCGTCGACGACATCGAGCCCGAGGGGGTCGTCCACGCCCCCAACGAACTGCTCGACCACATCGAATCGGTCCCGGTGGTCCTCGCCATCGCCGCCGACCTCGGCAAGATCGCGCTGATGGACGGTGACCTGGATCGGCCGGCGCTCACCGGCGGTGCGTCGATCTATCCGTTCTGCTGGAGCATCATGTTGTCGGCACGCGAGCGGGGCCTCGGCGGGGTGATGACGACGTTCCTGTCACGCGTCGAACCGGCCGCGGCACCCGAGTTGCGCCTTCCCGCGCATCACGCGCTGGCCGCCACGATCTTCCTCGGTGTCCCGGAGCATCAGGCGACCAAGCTGCGCCGCGACGACGTCCACGACTTCGCGACCATCGATCGCTTCGACGGCGACGAGTTCCACCCACCGGCGTTCGCCGAACCGTGGCGTCGGCGCCACGACGGATAGACGGGCCTCAGCGCACCTGGGCGAAGAAGCCGCGCACCTCGGTGACGAAGAGGTCGGGCTCCTCGAAGGCGGCGAAGTGTCCCCCACGGTCGAGCTCGCTCCAGCGGCGGATGTCGGTGAACCTCGGCTCGGCCCACCGACGCGAGGGCCGGAATATCTCCTTGGGGAAGATCGCCATGCCCGACGGGACGTCGACGGTGCCACCGGCGAACTGGCGGAAGCTCTCCCAGTAGAGCCGTCCCGAGGACGCACCGCTGCCCGGCAGCCAGTAGTGCATCACGTTGTCAAGCAGCCGGTGACGGTCGATGGCATCATCGGGCGTGCCGTCGTTGTCGGTCCAACGCCAGAACTTCTCGAGGATCCATCCGGCCTGTCCGACGGGCGAATCGACCAGGCCGTACCCGAGCGTCTGCGGCCGGGTCGCTTGCTGGGTCGAGTACCCGCTGTCCCACTGGCGGTAGTACTCCATGTCGGCCAACGAGCGCTGCTCGGCCTCGGTGAGATCGTCACGATCGGCGCCCGGGCCGGCGGTGACCATGTTGAGGTGGATGCCGACCACGTGGTCCCCGTGGTCAGCACCCAGCCGCGTCGTGACCGCGGAGCCCCAGTCGCCGCCCTGGGCGCCGAAGGCCTCATAGCCCAGCGCCCCCATCAGCTCGACCCACTGCCCGGCGATGTGATCGACCCCCCAACCCGGCTCGGCGGGTTTGTCGCTCCAGCCGTAGCCGGGCAACGAAGGGCACACCACGTGGAACGCGTCGGCGGCCGAACCACCGTGTGCGACGGGGTCACGAAGCGCGTCGATCACCCCGAGAAACTCGACCACCGAGCCCGGCCAACCGTGGGTCAGCACCAACGGGAGCGCCCCCTCGTGCGGCGACGGCGCATGGAGCACCTGGATGCCCAGCGACGCACCGCTCGGCCCGGTAGCGGTGAATCGAAGCTGCTCGAAGCCGTTGAGCTCGGTCTCGCAGCGGCGCCAGTCGTAGTCGTCGAGCCAGGTCGCGCAGACACTGCGGAGGTACGCCAGCGGGATTCCCTGGCTCCAGTCGTCGACGGGCTCGGCCTCGGGCCAGCGGGTTCGACGGAGGCGATCGGCGAGATCGGCTAGTGCGGCCTCGGGGACGGCGATCGGCGACGGGGACAGGCGGTCGGTGAGCACGGCGCGATTGGACCACCGTGACGCCGGACTGGTCGAACGCAGCGTCGTCGAGCGGAGATACCCGTCCGCGTCCCCTTCGAGACCTCGCTGACCGCATGCGAGAGTTCCCCGGTGACATCGACGGTGACGCGGGGGTGCATGGGGTGCAGGCGGTGACGGTGACGACGCCGCGCGTCGTGGTGTTGACCGCCGCGGTGCTGACGACCGTGGCCAGCGCGTACCCGGCGTTCGTCACCGGCGCGCTCGGCCCCGAGCTGCGGCCCGACCTGGCGATGAGCGACGTGTTCTTCGGGTTCGCCGTCGGTGGCTTCTTCCTCGGTGGAGCGATCGGCTCCGCTGCGCTGGGACATCTGGGTGAGCGGGTCGGACCGCGGCGGATGCTCACCGCCGCGCTCGCCACGACCGCCGTCGCCGCCCTTGCCATCGCCATCGGCGCCCGCAACGGCTGGCATCTCGCCGGCGGTCTGGCGCTGGCAGGTTTGGCCAACGCCGCCAGCCAGACC
Organism: Desertimonas sp.; assembly: GCA_047972065.1. Classification (GTDB taxonomy): domain Bacteria; phylum Actinomycetota; class Acidimicrobiia; order Acidimicrobiales; family Ilumatobacteraceae; genus JALZMG01. The sequence goes on along the minus strand of JBKEAH010000073.1, from coordinate 7,802 downwards.
TCGGTCAACCAGCTGCTGAGCCGTGACACCGACCCGCGGCGTCTCGGGTTCGCGATGGCGCTCAAGCAGTCGGGCATGCCGGGGGCCACCCTGCTCGGCGGGCTGGCGGTCCCGGCGATCGCGCTGACCGTCGGGTGGCGGTGGAGCTACGTCGCGTCGGCGCTGCTGGCGATGACGGCGTTGGCGATGGTGCGGCGTGGCGCTCCCGAGACCGCACGCCGCGATGCCCGCCGCGCCGGTCGGTTGCACACGCCGATGGCGGTGTTGTGCTGGGCGGCGATCGGTGGCGGGTTCGCCTCGGCGGCGGCGGGCACGTTGGGCAACTGGCTGACGAGTTCGGCCGTCGACATCGGATGGAGCAGTGGGTCCGCGGGGTTGCTGCTGGCGCTCGGCTCGGTCGCCGGCATCACCGTGCGGCTGATCCTCGGTGCCGCCGCCGACCACCGGCGGGGCCCGGCGCCGATGACGATCGCGGCGGTGTCGCTGGCCATCGGCGCGCTCGGTGCCGTCGCGCTGGCGCCGCGGGCCAGCGGTGGGCATCTCGTCGGCGCGATCGTCGCCTTCGGCGCCGGTTGGGCGTGGCCGGCGGTGTTCAACTACGCGATCGTGCGTGCCAACCCTGACGCCCCGGCTCGCTCGACGGGGATCACCCAGACCGGCGTGTACGCCGGTGTGTTGATCGGCCCGGCGGCGATGGGCATCGTCGTCGATCGGGTCGGCTATGCCGTCGGATGGTTCGGTGTGGGCGCCGCGATGGCGGTCGGAGCCGTGATCATGCGTTCGGTGTCGGCACGGATCGATCCGGTCGAGCTCCCACCGAGGGTGCGACCCGACCGGCGCGGCGACCGCCGGCCGCGTGCCGATCAGTCCGCGCCGGGTCGACGCTCGGACTCGGCGTCGGGGTCGCCGCGGTAGCCGGGCGGGTAGGCACGAGCAAGCTCCTCGGCGCTCGGCGTGTGCGGCTCGCGAGCTTCGGCCGGCAGCAGATCGGTGATCGCCGCCATGATTCGCTTCGTGTCGGCATCGAGCGAGCGGTACCTCAGCTCGACCGGCTCGCCAACACGGACTCGTACCGTGGGCGGATCGCTCACGTTGAGCACGTTGGGCAATCGGGATGACCGGGGCCACACCTGCTCGGTTCCCCACAAGCCGATCGGGATCACCGGTGCTCGGGTCAGCTGAGCGAGCCGGGCGGCGCCCCAGCGCCCCTTGAGCACCGGGTCGAAGAACGCCCGGCCTCGCGGGATCGTCCCCTGAGGCATCAGGGCGACGACCTCACCGCCGCTCAACGCGTCGGCCGCCGCTTGGAGCGGCTCGTCGCTTCCGGTCCCGCGGTCGACCCGGATGCCACCCATCGCCGTGGCCAGCGGACCGATCAACGGGGCGTCGAACACCTCCTTCTTGCCGAGGAAGCGCACCGTTCGTCCGCTACGGGCGATCATCGTGGACATCGCCGCCGAGTCGAAGTAGCTGCGGTGGTTGGCGACGAGGATCGCCGGACCCTCGGCGGGGATCCGGTCGGCTCCGACGATGTCGAAGCGGGCGTAGGGCATCAGCTCCGGGCGGGCGAACTGCGCGGCGACGCGTTGGAGCTCGACGCCGAGCACCGGGATCTTGACCACACCGGGAGAGACGTCGAGGTTGAGGATCGGCCAGCGGCGGGCCATCGCCATCACCGTCAGGCGGGGATCAGGGTTCACCGCCACCCCCGTCCCGACCGCGCCCAGCAGGGGGCTGTCGTAGAAGCTGTCGGAGTAGGCGAAGCTGTCGGCGAGCTCGATGCCGTGCCGGTCGGCCCATGCGCCCACCGCCTCGAGCTTGCCGTTCGACCACACGAACGGTCCGTCGAGGGTGCCGTCGTAGTTGCCTTCGGCGTCGACGCCGTATCGGGTGGCGACCACGTCGTCGAGCCCGAGCCGCTCGGCCAGCGGGACCACCAGGTCGTGCGGGGTGGTGGTGGCGAGAACGACCGGCCGACCGGCGTCGCGGTGCTGATCGAACAGCGCGACCGCGAATGGCTGCACCATGCTCGCCAGCCGATCGGCGGCATGCTCACCGGCCGCCTGCATCAACGACTGCGATCGCCCCTTGGACAGTCGTGCGGCCTGGCGGGCGAGCGCCATCGACGGCAGGGTCTCGCCGATCCGGTTGAAGAGGCCGTAGACGAAGCGTTGGCCGGGCAACGAGCGGGTGACGTAGCCGACCTCGCGCATCGCCTCGGACAGCACCTCCCCCGAGGCCACCGCCAGGAGGGTCCGGTCGAGATCGAAGAACGCGGCGCCAGCCATGGCCGCGGACGGTACACGCCAGGTCGTAACCGGGTACGGGTGGGACGGTGACACCGTGGCGCCCGCACGGAGCGGGAAAACGGGAGAAGCCCCGCTAGGCGGGGCTCCTCGACCTGGATCTTGTCCGATGGGGGGTCGGTTCAAGATCCGTATCGAGCGGTACATGGGGGGTGTATCGCATCGATCTGTGTTGTGAACATCACGATACGGATGCCGGCGCGATCTGACAAGTAGAACAATCAGATGGCGGCTATCGTTTTCAGTGATGGACGTCCGCCAGCTCGCCGCACTCGTCGCCGTCGCCGATCACGGCACCTTCTCGGCCGCCGCGCGCGCCCTGTTCACGGTCCAGTCCAACGTCTCCAGCCACGTCGCCCGGCTCGAGCGAGAGCTCGGCACCACGCTGGTCGACCGCAGTGCGGGTCGATTGACCGAAGACGGCACCCGGGTCGTCGAGCGGGCCCGTCGAGTACTGCGCGAGCTCGATGACATCGCCCACGATGTGCGCCCCGGCGACGGCGACATCATCGGGGACGTGCGCGTCGGCATCCTCGGCACGACCGGCAAGTGGCTGCTGCCGCGACTGCTCGACGCGCTGCGCGACCAGCACCCCCACCTGCGCCCGATCATCACCGAGGGCAGCTCGTCGACCCTGTTGCCCACCCTCGACCGATACAACGGCGTCATCGTCCACCTGCCGGTCGACGACCCCGGGGTGGTCATCGAGCCGCTCTACGCCGAAGACCTGGTCCTGGTCTCGCCGCCCGATCACCCGCTCGCCGATGCCGACAGCGTGTCGCTGGCGGCGTTGTCGGGCCATCCGCTGCTGCTGCCACCGGCGGGCTCGGCGTTGCGTCGCGTGCTCGATCGGGCCGCCGGCACGCTCGGGGTCACACTCAGCGCCCACGCCGAGGTTGACGGCGTGCGATTGTTGGCCAACCTCGCCCTCGCCGGCCAGGGCGCGACGATCGTGCCCGCCACCGCCGTCGCCACGCTCGGCATCCCGCCGCTGGTACCCCCGATCGCGGTGACCGGGCTCCCACCGAGGGTCGTTGCGCTGATCTATCCACGTCAGCCCTCCCCCAGCGCGGCCACCCGCGCCCTGTTCGCGCTGCTGCGCGAGACGGTGACCGGCCTCGCCGAGGACCAGCCCGGGGTTCACCTTGGTTCGGATGCCGTCCCGCTCAGCCGCCGCGGGTGACCGCGGCGTCGCCGACACCGTGACGGTGATCGGCTAGACCACGACACGGTGACCCCGCCGACGACCTCCCCGCTGCCGTTGTGGGCCCACGCCGGCGCGCCGGCCACCGCCGATGTGCGCCGGCTCGACGCGCCCGACCAACGCTCGGTCGTCTGGGTCGAGGTGCGCGGGGAGACGACGTCGGGGTTCAGCGGCGTGCCGCTGTCGTCCACCACCTCGGAGGTGGCGGCCGCCGCCGCCCGCACGGCGACCGCCCACGCGATGCCACTGGTCATCGTGCTGGCCTCGACCGGCGCCGACATCCTGGAGGGCATGGACGCGCTGGAGGGGTGGGGGCACCTCGCAAAGGCGTTGGCGGACTGCTCGGGCTGTGTCCCGACGATCATGGTCGTGGACGGTCCGGCGGTGTCGGGACCGGCGCTGTTGTTGGGGCTCGCCGACGTCGTCGTGATGACCGAGGACAGCTACGCGTTCGTCAGCGGACCCGTGATGGTCGAGGAGTTCACCGGTGTCAACGTCAGCGTCGACGAGCTCGGTGCCGCCGCCAGCCTCGCCCGTCACGCCGGCGTGCCGAGCCTCGTCGTCGCCGACCGCGACGCCGCGATCGGCGCCGTCGGAGACCTGCTCGCCTATCTGCCCGACGGGGTCGATCATCTGCCTCGACGCCACGACGTCGAGGACCCGGTCGATCGGCCGTGTCCAGAGGCCGGCGAGCTGATCCCGCCGACGTCGACGGGCAGCTACGACGTTCGGCAGGTCGCCGCGGCGATCGTCGACGAAGACTCGCTACTCGAGCTTCGTGGGCAGTGGGCGCCGAACGTCGTGACCGCCCTGGCGACCGTCGGGGGACGTCCCATCGGTGTGGTGGCCAACCAGCCGCTCAGCCTCGCCGGCACGCTCGACATCCCGGCCTCGCAGAAGGCGGCACGGTTCGTGTCGTTTTGCGATGCGTTCAACCTGCCGATCCTCACGTTGGTCGACACGCCCGGCTTCTACCCCGGCAAGGACCTGGAGTGGCGGGGCATGATCCGTCACGGCGCCCAGCTGGTGCACGCCTATGCCCGGGCGAGCGTGCCGCGCATCGGGGTGATCCTGCGCAAGAGCTACGGCGGGGCGTACATCGTCATGGACTCCAAGCGCATGGGCAACGACGTGTGCTTCGCCTGGCCGTGGGCCGAGCTGGCGGTGATGGGGGCCGGGCAGGCGGCAGCCATCCTGCAACGCCGGGCGACCCCTGAAGAGCGGGCCGTCTTCGAGGCCGACTACGCCACCCGACTGCTCAACCCGTACGTGGCCGCCGAGCGCGGCTACGTCGACGCCGTGATCGACCCCTCCGAGACCCGGGCCGAGATCCACCGGGCGCTGGAGACCCTTGACGCCAAGCGCGAAACCCTCGCCCCCCGCAAACACGGCAACGAACCGCTCTGACTTGGCGGCGGACGCCGGCGGCTTCGCCGACCGGCCGAGCCCGTCGCGACGGTCAGGAGGGTGAGCGAGGATCCGCAGGGTCCGAGCGAACTCGGCAGGCGAGCGCCGGCGGCTTCGCCGACCGGCCGAGCCCGAGCATGGTCAGATGTCGTCGAAAGAGCCGTGGCGACCGGCGCCCCGGGCAAAGCGGGCGGCGCCGGCGATCCCGTCCTCGGACAGCGACGTGAGGCCGAGCTCGAACTCCCGGGCCATCGCCGTCTGCTCGGTCGGGGCGCCCCACTGCTCGTAGGACGACTGGCGATCGTTGCGCAGGCACTCCTGGGGCAGCCGCGCCAGTTCGTGCCCGAGGGCGACCGCTTCGCTGCGTGCTGTGCCGGCCGGGACCACCCGGTTGGCCAGACCGAACGACAACGCCTCGGTCGCCCCGACCGGGCGACCGGTGAGGATCATGTCGAGGGCGCGGCTGTGGCCGATCAGGCGGGGCAGCCGCACGGTCCCGCCGTCGACCAAGGGAACACCCCAGCGGCGACAGAAGACGCCGAGCGTGGCGTCCTCCTCGACGACGCGCAGGTCGCACCAGATGGCCAGCTCCAGCCCGCCGGCCACGGCGTGGCCGTGGATCGCCGCGATCACCGGCTTGCGCAGCGTCATCCGGGTGATGCCCATCGGGCCATCGCCGGTCGGCGACATCCGGTTGGCCTGCTTGGAGCCGACTGCCTTGAGATTGGCACCGGCGCAGAACGACGGTCCGTTGCCGGCCAGCACGGCCACCGCGGCATCCGAGGACTCGAACGCCCGGAACGCCTCGGCCAGCTCGGCGGCCATGGCGCCGTCGACGGCGTTGTGGCGCTCGGGTCGGTTCATCGTGACGATCGTGACCGGACCGTCGTGTTCGACCATGACATCGTTCATCCCCACATCGTGACCGACGGTCATCCCACATCGTGACCCACGGTGGCGCCGCGTCACCGAGCGCCGCACATCGTCAACCGAGTGGTTGACAAAGGGAATGGCCCGACGTACGGTTCTATTCAACCGATCAGTTGAGGAACACCGATGACCGACGCCGCCGAGCACCCCGCGCTGGACCAGGTGTTCGCCGCCCTCGCCGACCCGACCCGCCGTGACCTCGTCGCCCGGCTGGCCACTGGGGACGCCACGGTCGGCGAGCTCGCCGAGCCCTACGACATCAGCGTCCAGGCCGTGTCCAAGCACCTCCAGGTCCTCGAACGAGCCGGGCTCGTGACCAAGGCCAGGGAGGCCCAGCGGCGGTCGGTGCACCTCGAAGCGGAGGTCTTCGACCTGATGACCCGATGGATCGAGCGCTACCGACGTGCGGCCGAGGCCCGCTACCGGCGTCTCGACGCCGTACTGGCCGACATCGACGAGATCGCAGACACCACCGCCATCAACGACTCCACGGAGGAGCGAGCATCATGACCAGCACCCACATCACCGAGGCGACCATCGAGGCGGACCCGACGGTCCCGGTCATCCACATCACCCGCGACTTCCACGCCAGCACGCGCGCGGTGATGCGTGCGCACACCGACCCGGAGCTGTTCGCCCGCTGGGTGGGACCCGACGGGATGGACACCGAGATCACCGCCTGGGCGGCGCGCGACGGCGGCGAGTGGCGCTACGTCGCACGTCGTGACGGCAACGACTACGGCTTCCGCGGCTGCTTCCACACCGTGCGCGAGGACCGGATCGTGCAGACCTTCTCCTGGGAGGGCATGCCCGATGCCGTGGCGCTGGAGACCCTCACGTTCGAGGATCTCGGCAACGGCGACACCCGCCTTCATGCCTCCTCGCTGTGCGACAGCTTCGAGGCCCGCGACGGCATGCTGGCGTCGGGGATGGAGTCGGGCATCCACGAGGGCTACGCCAAGCTCGACGTCGTGCTCTCCGACGGCGCGGTGTGAGCGACGCTCCCCGATCCCCGTCGCCGGCCGGGCGACACCGTCGACTTGGACGCTTCGGCGCAGGGTGCCCAACTCCGACCTCCCGATGCGCGTAGCGTCATCGGAGTGCAACGCGTTCGTCATCACCGCCGCTTGACCGGATCGTTCGTCCTCGCCGCCGCCCTGGCGTTGGCGGCCTGCGGTGACGACGACGGCGACAGCGCCACGGAGGCCACGTCGGCCGACACCGCCGACGCGATCGCGTCGGGGTCGGGCGCGTCAGGGTCGACCACGCGCGACACCGCGTCGGCGGCGACCGACCCGCCCGGGTCCAGCGCGCCATCGTCCTCCGAGCCCGCTACGACCGTCGCCCGCTCGACCACCGCCGAGACCGCCGACGCCGTAACCGCGACCACCGTCGCCCTGTCGAGCGACCTGACGTCCGCCGGGACGATGGACGACGACACCACCGGCTCGACCGCCGCCGAGGTGACCGACGTGTCGGCGGCGTCGACCACGACGACGGCCGTAGAGGCGACCGAGACCACCCACACCGTCGTCGAGGGCGACACGCTGTTCGGCATCGCCGCCGAGGCCGGCGTCACCGTCGATGCGCTGATCGAGGCCAACGGCTGGGAGGACGGCGTCGACCACGTCATCATCCCCGGCGACGTCGTCGTGCTCCCGGGAGGCAGCGTTGACTTCCTGTCCGCCGCGGTGTCGGCCGAGGACCTGCTCGAGCTGGATCTCACCGACGGGGTGAGCATGCCGATCACCGAGCCACTCGCCGACGGCGTCTACTACGCGCTCGATGCGGCACCGAACGCCGACACGACCGCGGTCACCTTGACGTTGGCCCAGTTCGAGACGACCGAGGCCTGCGAAGACCGGATGACCCAGACCACCGCCACCGCCGACGAGATCGACGCCACCTGTGTCGGCTACCACCTGGTCGAGTCGCCGAGCGCGACGCTCGATGTC
>JBKEAH010000300.1:0-8135 GCA_047972065.1 Desertimonas sp. | reverse complement strand
CCATGGCGAACGTGTCCGACGGCCCGTTGCAGGGCGTCCGCGTCCTCGAGCTGGGCAGCTTCATCGCCGGCCCATTCGCCGGGCAGCTGCTCGGCGACTACGGGGCCGATGTCATCAAGGTCGAGCCACCCGGCAGCGGCGACCCGATGCGTCGATGGGGCACCGTGCGCGACGACGAGAGCCTGTGGTGGCCGGGCATCGCCCGCAACAAGCGCTCGGTGACGATCGACCTGCGCGACGAGCGTGGCCGGGCGCTGATCCCCCGGCTGGCCGCTCAGTGCGACATCGTCTTGGAGAACTTCCGGCCCGGTCGTCTCGACGAGTGGGGCCTCGGCTACGACACGCTCAGCGCGGCCAACCCCGCCCTCGTGCTCGTCCACATCAGCGGCTTCGGTCAGACCGGCCCGCTGGCCCGCCAGGCCGGCTTCGGCAGCGTCGGCGAGGCGATGGGCGGCATCCGCCACACCACCGGGAGCCCCGATCGCCCCCCGTCACGGGCCGGGATCAGCCTGGGCGACGCCCTCGCGTCGGTGTTCGCCGTCATCGGTTCGCTCGCCGCGCTCACCTCGGCGCGCGCCACCGGTCGCGGCCAGGAGGTCGACGTCGCCATCTACGAGGCGGTCGCCGCCCTGATGGAATCGACGATGGCCGACTACGAGCTGGCCGGGATCACCCGCTCCCGCTCGGGCAGCGTCCTGCCCGGGGTCGCTCCGTCGAACGTCTATCCGACCGCCGACGGCGGCGAGATCATCATCGCCGGGAACGCCGACAGCGTCTTCGCGCGGCTGTGCGAGGCGATGGGCCGCCCCGAGCTGGCCACCGACGAGCGCTTCGCCACCCATGGCGCCCGCGGGACCAACATGACCGAGCTCGACGACCTGATCGGAGCCTGGACCGCGACGATCGCCACCGGCGAGCTCCTCGCCCTGCTCGAGACCCACGGCGTCCCCGCCGGCCAGATCTTCACCGCCCGCGAGATGCTGTCGGACCCGCACTACCTTGCTCGCGGCATGGTGCAACGAGTGCTCAACCAGCACGGTGTGTCGGTACCGACGACCGGCGTCGTCCCCCGCTTCACCGAGACGCCGGGGCGGGTTCGTCACGGCGGACCGCGCCTCGGTGAGCACACCACCGCCGTCCTACGCGACCTGCTGGGTGTCGACGACGCCGAGCTGACGGCGTTGCGCGCCGCCGGCCTGGTCACCGATGCCGACATCGATGCCGATGCCGGGGTGAGCACCGATGGCTGAGCGCACGATCGGCATCCGTGACGTCACGCTGCGCGACGGACTGCAGGACGAGGCGGTCGTCGCCACCGACGACAAGGTCGCGCTGTTCGAAGCGCTGGTGGCGGCCGGGATCGACGACGTCGAGCTCACCTCGTTCGTGCGCCCCGACCGGGTGCCGGCGATGGCCGACGCACCCGAGCTGACCGCCGCCACCGCGGCACGCCCCGGGATCACCCGCTGGGCGCTGGCGCTCAACGCCAAAGGCGCCCAGCGCGCCGTCGCCGCCGGACTCGATCACCTGCAGTACGTCATCTCGGTGTCGGACACCCACAGCCGCCACAACGCCGGCCGATCGACCGCCGCCGCCGTCGCCGACCTCGCCGCCATCGCCGCCGACCTGCCCGACCGCGTGGTGGTCGAAGTCACCCTGGCCACCGCCTTCGGTTGCCCCTACGACGGTGCCGTGGCGCCGGCGCGGGTCCTCGCCGTGCTCGACGACGTGCTCGCCCACGACGTCGCCGGCGTCTCACTCGCCGACACGATCGGCACCGGCGTGCCCAGCGAGGTGCGCCGGCTCGTGACCGCCACGGTCGACGCCGTCGGTGACCGCCCCGTCGGCGTCCACCTCCATGACACCCGGGGATTGGGCATCGCCAACGCCCTCGCCGCGATCGAAGGCGGTGCCTGCCGCGTCGACGGCAGCGTGGGGGGACTCGGCGGGTGCCCGTTCGCCCCGGGAGCATCGGGCAACCTCCCGCTGGAGGACCTCGTGCACCTCCTCGACGCCGAGGGCGTGGACACCGGTGTCGACATCGACGGGCTGATCGCGGCCGCCGAGCTCGCCTGCGGATTGGTCGGGCGCAGCGTCGACAGCCACATCGGCAAGGCCGGTCCGCGCTTCGCGTCGGCCGGACGAACCGGGGTCTGACCCCGTTCATCGGGCGACCGATCGTCCGCAGCGGCCAGACTGACCGGTCTATGCCCGACGAACGCAATGCGTACGACCTCATCCGCGCCGCGATCGTCGAGCAGCGCTACCTGCCCGGGCAGCGGTTGGTCGAACAACGCATCGCCGAGGAGTTCGGGCTGTCACGCACCCCGGTGCGCGAGGCGTTGCGCAGCCTCGAGGCCGAGGGGCTGGTCATCGCCGAGCGCAACCGCGGCGCCTCGGTCCGACCGATGTCGCCGACCGAGGTGGTCGATCTCTACGGCCTGCGGATCCGGCTCGAGTCCTACGCCGCCGAGCTGGCGGCGCAGCGCGCGACCGCCGACGAGATCGCCGCGCTGGCTACGGCCGTCGAACGGTTCAGCGCCGTGCGCGCCACGCTTGGCGACGCCGACGACCTCGATGACGTCCGGGCGCTCAACGCCGCCAATCGCACGGTCCACGATCTGATCCTCGACGCCGCGCGACACCACCGACTCTCGGCGATGCTGGGACGAACGGTCGACATCCCATTGGTGTTCCGGGCCTTCCGGGTGTTCGGCCGCGACGAGATCGAACGCAGCGACCTGTTCCACCACCTGATCCTCGACGCCATCGGGCGCCGTGACCACGCTCGCGCCGGCCAGTTGATGGCCGAGCACATCCACCAGGGTATGCAGGCGGTCCTCGACGGCATGGCCGCCGAGGACCGCGCCGAGGACTACTTGTCGGAGTCGAGGTCGTAGGCGATGTCGCGGCCGAGGCTGCGCGGGACGTAGCCCTCCGGGGCGGCGACCTCGACGATCGGGTCCTCCCGGTTGTCGAACTCCATCCGCAAGGCCTTCGTGATGACGGCGTGCATGCAGTACATCATCGTGATGTAGGTGAACTCGAGGATCTCCTCGTCGCTGAAGTGCTGGTGCAGCGCGTCGAACACGGCGTCGTCGACCCGACCGAACCCGAGGACCAGCGCGTCGGTGTAGGCCAGCAACGCCCGCTCATCGGCCTCGAAGAGGTCCGAGACACCCCACGCCTTGATCGCTTCGATCTTCTCCTCGGACATCCCGAGCGCACGGCACGACTTGCAGTGCTGCGAGAACACGAACTGGCTGCCGACCAGCCAGCCGGCCCGCGTCTGACCGAGCTCGCGTCGATCGCCGGCGATCCGGCGATCCGGGCTGGCGTAGAGACCGAACCCACGGCTGGCATGTTCGAGCACGTCGGGCACCAACGCGTAGACCGTCCACCAGTCCCCGGGCGTCCCGGTGGCGGTGCCCGGTTCGGTGACCGGATCCCGGTCGCCGAACAGACGGTTGTACATGGCCTCGACGACCGGGGCGGTGACCTCGGAGCGGGGAACTTGACGCAGACGCGGCATGGGCTGATCGTATGCAATATTGCCCGAGCGGTCCACCCCGACCGGCCGAGCTGTCACAACTTTCCGTCCGACCACTTGACGTCGGCCGCTGGATCGTGTGCAATCTGGTGTGACTTTGCCTGGGAAGGAGCCCAACATGGCTGGCACGTCCACCAACCCCGAGTTCGAGATCCGAGGCTTCAACCACCTCGCCCTCGTCTGTCGCGACATGGCCGAGACCGTGGAGTGGTACCGCGACGTGCTGGGCATGCCGCTGGTCAAGACCCTGCAACTGCCCGACGGCGGCCAGCACTTCTTCCTCGACATGGGCAACGGCATCGACGGCATCGCGTTCTTCTGGTGGCCCGACGCCCCCGAGGGCGTGCCCGGGGAGTCGATCCCCGACGGCTACGACGATCGCATGCAACGCACCGGTCGGATCGGCACGGCGATCGGGACCACCAACCACATCGCCTTCGACGTGCCGGCCGACAAGATGGACGAGTACCTCGAGCGCCTGCGGGCCAAGGGCGTCGCCGTCACCGAGATCACCAACCACGCCGACTCGCTCAACGGCAAGCACAAGGATCACTACGACCCGGCGACCGACGACGGCGACGTCTTCGTGCGCTCGATGTACTTCCACGATCCCAACGGGACGCTGTTGGAGTTCGCGGCCTGGACCCGCGAGTTCCGCCCCGACGACGTCGCCCACGCCCCAAAGACGGCCGCCGACCGCGCCGTGCCGGCCGGCGTCTGAACCACTCGGGCTCGGCCCCGTCGGCCAAACCGCCGGCGCTCGCCCACCGCATCGATTCAGCGGGACGGAGATGGTGCGGTGTCGGTCGTGTGGACCAGACGACGCCCGCTGAGAAACGTCGGCACGATCCGCACCACCACGCTGCGGTCACCCTCGGCCCAGGTGTCGGGCTGCTCGATGCCATCGACCTCGTCGGCGTCGAGCACCTCGGCCTGCCCCACCGCCAGCACGCTCCAGCCGGTTCGATCCGCCTGCTCGTAGTCGTCGACCTCGAACGCGACGATCGCCCCCGGCACCACGGTCGCCAACGTCGACCCCGGCAGCGTCCGGAACAGGATCGCCCCGCCATCGACCAGGTAGTTGACGGGATAGATCGCCGGCAACGCCCCCACCGTGACACCGATGCGACCGACGTCGCGGACCGCGAGCAAGCGTGCCGAGTCGACGTCGCTCAACACCTCCAAGCCCCCTTCGACGATCACCCCGCCGATCCTGCGTCGGATCGATGCCGTCCCGCTAGGGACGTTGGTCCCCGCTCGGCGGCGTCTCGAGGTGCCGGGCGGCGTGCACGGCCGCCTCGGTGCGTCGCGACATGCCCATCTTGGCCAGCACGGCGGTGACGTAGTTCTTGATCGTCTTTTCGGCCAGAAACATCCGATCGGCGATCTGCCGATTGGTCAGCCCCTCGGCCAGATGGCGCAGCACCTCACGTTCCTGGGTGCTCAACCGGGCGATCAACTCGTCCTCGGCGGGCGGCTTGCGCAGACGATCGACGACCTGCTCGGTGACCGCCGAGTCGAGCAGCTGCTCGCCGGCGGCCACCCGCCGGACCGCGTCGACCAACTCCGAGGAGCGGATCTGCTTGAGGACGTACCCCGCGGCACCCGCCATCACGGCGTGGAGCAGGGCCTCGTCATCGGCAAACGAGGTCAACATGAGACACGCCGTGCGCGGGTGGCGCGACCTGATCTCCCGGCACGCCGAGATCCCGTCACCCTCCTGCAGCCGCACGTCGAGGATGGCGACGTCGGGATCGACCGCCGGGATCCGGCGCACCGCCTCGTCCTCGGTCGCCGCCTCGCCGACCACCCGCACGTCGGACTCGGACTCGAGCAGATCACGCACACCGCGGCGGACGATCTCGTGGTCATCGAGGAGGAACACCGTCACCGCGTCGGCCATCACCTCATCTTCTCAGCAACCCGTCGCGGCGAGGGCACCGATGGGTCGCGCCACCTACGATCCCGGGGTGGCCGAAGCCCTCGATCCACATCGCCAACGCCACCTCCTCGACGCGGTGCTCGTGGTGGCATCCGAGCTCGAGCTCCCGGCGGTGCTGCAGCGGATCATCGAGACCGCCGTCGACCTGGTCGACGCCCGCTATGGCGCCCTCGGGGTGCTCGACGAGACCGGTACCCGACTGGCCGAGTTCCTCACCGTCGGGGTCGACGACGAGCAGCGCCGCCGGATCGGGGACCCGCCCGAGGGTCACGGCATCCTCGGGCACCTGATCGTCGACGCCACCCCGCTGCGCCTCCCCGACCTCACCGCCCACCCCGACAGCTACGGGTTTCCGCCCGGGCACCCGGAGATGCGGTCGTTCCTCGGGGTGCCGCTGCGGGTACGCGACGTCGTGTTCGGCAACCTGTACCTCGCCGACAAGCGGTCGGCCGACGCCTTCACCGAGCTCGACGAGGAGTTGGTGGTCGGGCTGGCCGGTGCCGCCGGTGTGGCGATCGAGAACGCCCGGCTGACCAAACGGGTGCGCGACCTGGCGCTGGCCGAAGACCGCGAGCGCATCGCCCGCGATCTCCACGACTCGGTGATCCAACGACTGTTCGCCACCGGGATGTCGTTGCAGAGCACGCAGCGGCTGGTGTCGGCCGACCCACCGGCGGCCACGGCACGGATCGTCCAAGCCGTCGACGACCTCGACGTCACGATCCGCGACATCCGAACCGCCATCTTCGGGTTGGAGCAGCGCCGCCCGACCAACACCGGCTTGCGCGCCGCGCTGGTGGCGACGGTGCGCGAGGCGGCGGGAGCGCTGGGCTTCGAACCTCGACTGACGTTGGACGGCCCGATCGACACCGTCGTCCCGGCACCGATCGGCGCCGACGTGCTGGCGGTGGTGCGCGAGGGGCTCAGCAACGTCGCCCGGCACGCCCGCGCCAGCGAGGTCACCGTCGAGATCGCCGCCGGGCGCGACGTGATGGTCAGGGTGATCGACAACGGCATCGGCGTGGGCGAGACCCCGGCGGCGGGCAACGGCCTGCGCAACCTGCAAAGGCGGGCGACACGACGACACGGCGACTCGCTCGTGTCGCGACGCCCCCAGGGTGGGACCTGTCTGGAGTGGCGGGCGCCGCTCACCGCGCCCTGACACCGGGGCGCCCTGATACCGGGCCCTTTGGCCCTACCCGTCGCCGCCCCGGTCCGTGATGCTGCACGCGATCGCGGCGCGACCCGGCCGCGATCGCCCCTTCCCGTCCGAGAACGGAGCCTCCGTGACCAGCACGATCGAACCGAATGCCCCCGAGCAACAAAGCACGAAGGTGGCAGCCCTCCAGGATCGGCTCGACCGGCTCGAAGCGAAGCGGGACCGCAGCGACGGCTGGGTGGTCGCCACGCTCGGCATCGCCACGGTCGTGGCGCTGGCCGCGATCGTGACGGTCGGGTTCATCGCCCGCCGCGACGGTGGAAGCGACGGTGGTGGCGCGGCGGCCCCGCAGATGATCACCGCCGACCTGACCGAGTACGCGATCGCGTTGTCAGCGGATTCGGTCACGCCCGGTAGCACCATCCAGGTCGTCAACAGCGGCACCATCGCCCACACGCTCGGGGTCGAGGGCACCGACATCATCACCGACTCGCTCAACCCCGGCGACGGCGCCACGCTCGACCTCAGCGGTCTGCCGCCCGGTGAGTACCTGCTGTGGTGTGACATCGCCGGCCACCTCGACTCGGGCATGTCGCACCCGCTCACGATCTCGGAGAGCGCGACCGCGGCGGCGTCGGGCGAGACGGCGGCCGGCGGCGCGATGACGGTCCAGGAGCACGCCGCGATGACCGTCGAGGAGGGCGCCGCGATGGACCAGGTGATGATGGACTCGATCCTGGCCTTCCCCGCCGCCACCGAGGGCATGGGCAACCAGGTGATCGAGCCCGAGATCCTGCCCAACGGGGTCAAGCACTTCGAGCTGACCGCGGCGATCACCGAGTGGGAGGTCAGCCCCGGCGAGATCGTCGAGGCCTGGACCTACAACGGCATGGTCCCCGGCCCGCGGTTCAACCTCGAGGTCGGTGACGAGATCGAGGTCACGCTGCACAACGAGCTGCCGATCGGCACCGACATCCACTGGCACGGGGTCGAGGTGCCCAACGACCAGGACGGCGTCGCCCCGCTCACCCAGGACCTCATCGCATCGGGTGAGACGTACACCTACCACTTCACGATCACCGAGCCGGCGATCGCGATGTACCACGCCCACGCCCATGGTCAAGAGGCGATCCCCAACGGGCTGTTCGGCACGATGTTCATCGGTGACATTGCCCCACCGGCCGGTCAGACGATCTCGGGGATCGAGATCCCCGAGGACATCGAGATCAGCCAGCACATCCCGATGGTCGCCAACGACGCCGGGACGATCGGGCTCTCGCTCAACGGCAAGAGCTTCCCGGCCACCGAGCCCTACATCGTGAACGAAGGCGACTGGATCGCCGTCACCTACTACAACGAGGGCCTCCAGGTGCACCCGATGCACCTCCACGGCTTCGAGCAGATCGTCTACGCCAAGGACGGCGAGCCGCTCGATCACCCCTACGCCGCCGACACCATCCTGGTGTCACCGGGCGAGCGCTACA
>JBKEAH010000283.1:0-6074 GCA_047972065.1 Desertimonas sp. | reverse complement strand
GGTCTCAGCGGCGGAACAGGCGACGCCAGCCGCGCCGACCAGCGCTCTGTGCCCGCTCGGCGGCGACCTCCGCCTTGATCCGATCGCCGACGGCGTTGAGATGGTCCTCGGCCTCGTCGAGCAGCGCCGCCGCGCTGCCGTCGGCCACGCTGGCGGGTTCCGGGGGGGTAGCCGGCACCGTCAGCGACCCGTGGGTCCACGCGACATCGGCCAGCCGACGCTCGTAGGAGGGACAGGGGTCGGGACACCGCCACGGGGCATCCGGGGCGAGATCGAGATCGCACTTCCGCACGGCATCCCCATTGGGGTAGGTCCGGCTCTCGAAGTGCTTGCACTCGGTCCGCATGGGCACGGGCCCATCGTAGGGACGTCGGGGCCGGTCAGGTGCCCGGTGTCGTGACCAGTTGATCCTCTTCGTCATCACCGACCACCGCGGCGTTGTGGCGATCCGACGGCAGCAACCGCCACACGAGCAGCGCGGCGATCACGATGATCACTGCACCGACGGTGGCGGCGAGGTTGAGCCCGTCGACGAAGGCCGACTTGGCCAGACCCAGCAGCGGGGTGTCGGCCGGCAGGACCTGCTCGGCGATCAACCCCTGGACGCCACCGACGCTGCCCTCGACGACATCGGCCACCTGGGCGGGCAGATCGGCGGTGACCTCGGCCATCTTCGAGGCGTAGTGGCTGGTCACCATCGAGCCCAGCACGGCGACACCGAGTGCGCCGCCCAGCTCCCGGGTGGTGTCGTTGGTCGCCGAACCCATCCCGGCCCGGTTGAGCGGCACCGATGCCATCAACTGGGTGGTCATCGGGGTCATCGTGAGCGCCATGCCCCCGGCCATCACCATCATCGTGATCACCAGCTGGAGGTAGCTGGTGTCGGTCTGGAACATCGTGATGCCGACCATCGCCACCGCCAGCGTGGCCAGGCCGGTCGCCCCGACCCGGTTGGCGCCGAAGTGGGCGACCAGCCGTGGGGTCTGGGGGGCGACGAACATCATCATCGCCGAGATCGGCAGCAGCCGGACGGCGGCGCCCAACGGCGAGTAGTCGAGCACACCCTGCAGGTACTGGGTGATCATGAAGAACGTCCCGAACATGGCGAAGAAGATCAGCGTGATGCCGCCCGAGGCCACCGAGAAGCGCCGATTGCTGAACAGCTTGAGATCCAGCATGGGGTGGCGGGCACGAAGCTCCCAGAGCGCCCAGGCGACCAGCGCGAGCACCGCACCGCCGAACCACAGCAGCGAGGTGACGCTGGTCCAGCCATGGTGGGGGCCTTCGATGATGGCGTAGATCAGCGCGCTGAGCCCGACGATCGACAGCACGGAGCCAACCGGGTCGAGCGGGGTCTTGTCGGCGTCGCTGGACTTGGGGACCAGGCGTTGGCCGGCGACGAGGGCGACGGCGATGATCGGGATGTTGATCAGGAAGACCGATCCCCACCAGTAGTGCTCGAGCAGCAGACCCGAGGCGATCGGTCCGACCGCCGCTCCGGCGCCCGAGATGCCCGCCCAGATGGCGATCGCCTTGGCCCGCTCGCGGGTCGTGAAGACGTTGGTGAGGATCGACAGGGTCGAGGGCATCACGAAGGCGGCGCCGACGCCCATCACGACACGGGCGACGATCACCATCGCCGAGTCGTCGGCGATCGCTCCGATCAGCGAGCCCAGCCCGAACACGAGCAGGCCGGCCTGCAGCGCCCCCTTGCGGCCGAAGCGGTCGCCGATCGCCGCCGCGGTGAACAACAGCCCGGCGAAGACCAGCGAGTAGGCGTCGACGAACCACTGGGCGTCGGTGAGGTCGGCACCGAGCCCGCCACGGTCGACCGGCATCATCATCGTCGGGAGTGCGACGTTGAGCACGGTGTTGCCGATGATCACGATCAGCAGCGAGCTGCACAGGACGGCGAGGATCTTCCATCGCCGATCGTGGACCTCCGGGTCGATGCCCTCGAGGTCCGGTGTGACATTTGTCGCTACGGCTTCGTCTCGAAATTCGTTGCTCATCGTCCCACTTCTCCGCTTCATCCGGTGCCGGTTGATCCGGTGCGACGGCCCACCAGCGGTCCGCCCGGCCACGTGATTCGATACGCTAGCGACTGAAAACGTCAGCGCGCCGCTCGGAACCCACCGGGACGCGCCCGGCGCTCCACCATGGCCCGACCACGAAGCGAAGTTGCCCGCCGCAAGGCACTGGCCGCCGCCGCCGATCTGATCGTCGAACGAGGGATCGGCATGTTCTCGATCGAGGAGGTCGCCGCCCGCTCCGGCGTCGCCAAGTCGACGATCTATCGGCACTGGCCCGAGCGCGCCGCCCTCATCATCGACACGGCGCGGGCGACCTTCGAGCACGTGGTCACACCCGACACCGGCTCGCTGCGCGGGGACATCGAGGCCTACGTCGCCAACATGGCGCGCTCCGACCTCGGTGTCGGCACCGCCGGCCAGCTGCTGCCGGCGATCCTCGACGCCGCCACCCGGGACCCGGAGATCGCGGCGTTGGTGGCGACCCTCAAGGACGAGCGCGAGCGTCCGGTGCGCACGATGCTCGAGCGCGCCGAAGCGCGCGGCGAGGTCCCCACCGAGGTCGATCCCACCGTGCTCGTCGGCCTGTTGATCGGACCGATCGCGTTCCGCAAGGTGATCCAGCGGTTGCCGATCACCCCGGAGTACGTCGGCGCCTGTCTCGACGTCACGCTGGCGGGGCTTCGCCGGCTGCCCGCCGATGCGTGAGCGCGGTCGTGTCGGCGTCGGCATTCGTCCGTACATTCGGGGTCATGGCAGCCATCGATCGGGGAGACCCTCTCCCCCTCTGGGCCCAGCTCCTGGCGATCCTTCGATCACGCATCGACGCTGGGCGCTACGACGACGGCTTCCCCACCGATGAGCAACTGAGCGCCGAGTTCGAGCTGTCGCGCCACACCGTGCGCGACGCCGTACGCCGCCTCCAGGACGAGGGACTGCTCACCCGACGTCGCGGGGTGGGCACGACCGTTCGTCGTGCCGCGATCGAGCAGCCGACCGGCGTGCTCTACAGCTTGTTCCGCACGATCGAGAGCGAGGGTCACGAGCAGCGCAGCCACGTGACGGGCCGGACGATGACCCGGGACCCTGCCGTCGCGGCCCGGCTCGATCTGCCGGCGGGCGCCGAGCTGTTCCGCCTCGAACGGGTTCGCGGGATCGACGGAGAGGCCTTCGCCCATGACGTGGTGTGGCTGCCCGGAGCCGTGGGCGCGGCGTTGATGTCGTCGGACTTCCGCCACACCGGGTTGTACGACGAGCTCGCTCGGACCGGCCAGCCGACGCCCGACGCCGGCGGCGAGGTGATCCTGCCGGTGGTGCCCGATGCCGAGACACGGCGCCTCCTCGGGGTGCCGGCCCGCCAGGCGGTCTACCGGATCGAGCGACACAGCTCGGCGCGCGGTCGACCGCTGGAGTGGCGGATCACCACGATGCGCGCCGACCGCTACACGATCGTCGCCCGATGGTCGCCCGGCGCGACCCGCGACCCGACGCTGACCACCGCGGCACGGGTGTGGTAATACTCCGAATGTCCGGACTATACTTCGGTACATGTCGCCGCTCCGCACCATCGCCCCGACGGACCTCGATCGCCTTCTGACCCAGCACGACGACGTCCGCGTCCTCGACGTCCGCACGCACGGGGAGTTCGAGACCGCCCACATCGCCGGCTCCTACAACCTCCCGTTGGGTGACCTTCCAACGGTGGTCGACGAACTGCGCGACGTCACCGACCGGGTGGTCGTGGTGTGCCAGTCCGGCACTCGGGCCGGACAGGCCTGCGAGGTGCTGCGCGACGCCGGCATGAGCGACGTCGAACTGCTCGCCGGCGGCATGGCCGCCTGGCAGGACGCCGGGCTGCCCGTCCGCCAGATCCACGAGCGCTGGGCGATGGAGCGCCAGGTCCGCCTGACCGCCGGGTCGATCGTCGCCACCGCCGTGCTCGCCAGCCGCTGGCGGCCCGGCGCCCGCTACCTCGCCGGGGCCATCGGCGCCGGGCTCGTGTTCAGCGCCGTGTCCAACACCTGCGGGATGGCCGCCGTGCTCGCCCGCCTTCCCTACAACCGCCCGCGCCAGCAGCCGCGCTCCGCCCCCACCACCGCCCGCCGGTTGCGCGACGGTGTCGCCGCCTGAGGAGGTTCGCGATGTCCCCGTCCACCCTCGCGTCGAGCTTCGACCATCTGATCGTCGAGCAGTACTACCTCCAGTGCCTGTCGCAGGCCAGCTATCTCATCGGCGACCGCTCCAGCGGCACGGCGGCCGTCGTCGACCCACGCCGCGATGTCGACGAGTACCTCGATGACGCGGCGGCGGCCGGGCTACGGATCGCCTACGTCATCGAGACCCACTTCCACGCCGACTTCCTGTCGGGGCACCTCGAGTTGGCCGAGCGCACCGGCGCCACCATCGTCTACGGCGCCGCCGCCGTCGACCGGGTCGAGTTCCCGGTGCTCGGGATGGACGACGGCGAGCGGATCTCGCTCGGACGTGTCGAGCTCGAGGTGCGCGCCACCCCGGGTCACACACCCGAGTCGATCTCGGTCGTCATCTACCCCGATGTCGGGGCCGAGCCCTACGGCGTGCTCACCGGCGACACCCTGTTCATCGGCGACGTCGGCCGTCCCGACCTGCTGTCCAGCGTCGGGCACGCGGCCGACGACCTGGCCCGCCAGCTCTACCACTCGCTCCACGAACAGTTGATGACGCTCCCCGACGGCACCCGGGTGTTCCCGGCCCACGGCGCCGGGTCGGCGTGCGGCAAACAGCTGTCCTCGGAGACGGTCAGCACGATCGGCGAGCAGCGCCGCACCAACTATGCGGTGGCCCCGATGTCCGAGGACCAGTTCGTCGATGCCGTGACCGAGGGTCAGACCACCGCACCGATGTACTTCCTTTACGCCGCCAACCGCAACCGCCAAGCACACGAGACGCTCGATGAGCACGAGCCGGTGACGATGCTCGGGCTCGACGAGGTGTTGGCATCGCAGGCCGAGGGCGCGGTCGTGATCGATGGCCGGGACCCGGCCGACTTCGCCGCCGGGCACCTGCGGGGTTCGATCAACGTCGGGTTGGACGGGCGCTTCGCCGAATACGTGGGTGAGGTCGTGCCGGCCGGCTCACCCATCGTCGTGATCGCCGCCGACGGCGATCAGCAAGAGGCGATGGTGCGCCTCGCCCGTATCGGCTTCGACGAGGTCGTCGGCGCGCTCGAGCACCCACTGGCCGCCTTCGCCGGCCGGCCCGACCACGTCGAGCGGGCGTCGCGCCTCACCGCGGCGCAGGTGAGCGCGGCCCGCGAGCTACCCGACCTGCAGCTGATCGACGTGCGCAACGACGGCGAGGTCGCCGAGGGCATGTTGGAAGGGGCCCGCCACATCCCGCTGGCGGCGTTGGTCCGACGCCTCGAAGGTCTCGACCCGCAGTCCCCGACGATCGTGTACTGCGCCGGCGGCTACCGGTCGAGCATCGCGGCCTCGACGTTGCGGGCCAACGGCTTCGCCGACGTGTCCGACATCATCGGCGGCTACGCCGCCATGACGTCACCGCGGCCGGGTCGGTGATGACGCCACGACCCAGCCTCGACGTCGTCGAGGCCGCCGAGCGCATCACCGCCGGCGTCGTCGTGATCGATGTGCGCCAGCCCGACGAGTACGCCGACGGCCACATCGAGGGGGCCGCGCTCATCCCGCTCGGCGAGTTGCCCGACCGGCTGGCCGAGGTGCCGATCGGCGAAGCGGTGATCGTGGTGTGCCGGTCGGGGAACCGATCGGGCGCGGCCACCGATCTGCTGGTCGGCGCCGGGCGCGGCGCCTGGAACCTGGCCGGCGGCATGATCGCCTGGAGCGCCGCCGACCTCCCCACGACGGTGTGACGTGCGGGCGCTGCTCGCATCCCCGCTGGGGTTCTTGATCGGCGTGTCGCTGGGCGCGCTCGGTGGGGGCGGGTCGATCCTCGCCGTGCCGGTGCTGGTGTACGTCGCCGGGCAGGACCCCAAGGCGGCCACCGCGACGTCGCTGGTGTTGGTGACCCTGACCGCCCTGGTCGGCA